>NZ_JABFED010000002.1:0-500453 GCF_013601005.1 Corynebacterium wankanglinii | reverse complement strand
AGATCCGCCGCCGCTTCTACAAGAAAGGCACCGACTTCGCCGAAGTCACCCCCGAGCACGTCGCCTGGGTGCAAGACGAACTCAACGACACACCCCGACAAGTCCTCGGCGGAGCAACCCCACGTGAGATACTCCAGCAAATATTCAAACGTGGCGCATTAACCGCTTGATCCCGCCCCGGAGATTCACCATCCTTTTTTCACCATTTGTCCACGCGCTCGAGAGATGCTCGCCCAGACCCGCCCCACTTGCGAGGGCGTGGGCGCAGCGCCGCGGGCTAGCCTTGGCGGCCATGGAGATTTCGGACACCGTAAGCAACCTCTACTTCGTCCTCGAATACACAGGCGTGCTACTCGCCGCAACCGTCGGCGGCACCGTGGCGAAACGGATGAACTTCGACATCGTGGGGTTCGCCTTCATCGCGTACATATCGTCGCTGGCCGGCGGCCTGATCCGCGACGCCATCCTTAACGACGGCCCCGCCGCCGCCCTGACCAACCCCGGATACCTCATCACCGCCACGTTGGGCGCGGCCATCGCGTACACCGTGACGCTGCGCGGCAAGCTCTGGGAGAACTTCCGCTTCTACGCGGACATCATCACCATCGGCGTCTGGGCGGTCGCTGGCACGCTTAAAGGCCTGGTCGCGGAGCTGAGCTGGGTGCCTTGCCTGCTGCTGGCGGTCATCACCGCCACCGGCGGCACGATGATGCGCGACATTGCGCTACGGCGCGTCCCGTCTTTGTTCACCGCCCAGAAGATGACTGTCTTCCCGGCCATCATTTCTTCGGTGATCATGCTGGTGATGAACCACTTCGACCTCGTCCGCGAGGGCATGCTCGCCGCCGCCATCGCCGCGCCGATCTTCGCCATCGCGGTCTACTACGGCGGGGATCGGTTCTCCTTTCTCCAGACCAAGCACATCGAGCGCCCGCTGGAGCAGAAGATCGGCGACGCCCTGGGGACGCACACGGACGAGGCCGAACCGCGAGACAACGGCGAGGATGTCACGCGCGCACTCGAGAATTCCTCCGACGAAGAACTGCTCAGAGCCCTGCGCATCCTGCTGCAAAACGAGGTTCGTGAGCGCACCGAGTCGATTACCTAGCAGCCCCCTACGATGGCGTGCATGTACTTCGACAACGTGCTCACCGCCGTCGGTTTCTCCTTTGCCGTGATGGATCTCATCGGCGTGTTCCTTAACGCGCTGATGGGCGGCCTGGTAGCCAGACGCATGCGTTTCGACGCCGTCGGGTTCATGCTCATCTCCATCATCTCCGGCATGGCGGGCGGCATGATCCGCGACGCGCTGATCGGCTCCACCCCGGCCTCCGCGCTGCAGAATCCGTGGTACATCGGTACCGCGCTCGTCGGCTCGCTTGTGGCGTTCGCCCTGCCCATCGAGGGCCGCGCCTGGGAGCTGTTCCGCTTCCACGGCGACATGGTCATCGTCGGCGTGTGGGCGGTCACCGGCACCGTCACCGCCCTCCGCGCGGACGTGACCTGGTTCGGCTGCATCCTCATGGGCGTGCTCACCGCCACAGGTGGGATGGTCATCCGCGAGATGATGATCGGCCAGATCCCATCCATTCTCGTGGACCGCCAGTGGTACGTGGTGCCGGCGATAGTGGCGTCGATAAGCGTGCAGCTCTTCTACGACCTCGGTTGGCAGTCGGTGGGCCTGGCGGTCTCCGCGCTGGTGGGCGTCGGGCTGGGCGTGGCCGCGTACTGGTTCAACTGGTCGGTGCCGGGCGTGGAGGCGCTCGCGCCCGTGGACCGGTACTTCACTAGCGTCAAGCACCGCGTGGGGGAGAAGCTTCCGCCCGTCGCCTCTCGACGCCGTCCCGCCACCCCCACCATGATCTCCGCCCCCACCCGCAAGGACGTGCGCGACGAGCTGGCCTCCGTCGACGGCGAGGTCACCCACGACGAGTTCGTCGCGGCGCTGTACCGGGCCTACGGGCTGAAGTAGCGGGTGCCTAGTGAACGGCCACGTATCGGGTGGCGTTGCCCACCGCAACCTCGATGACCTCATCTTTTACTAACACCGTGTACGGCTTCGCCGTCGTCGCGCCGGTGTAGGTGGCGGTGTGCGCGTCGGGCGCGTGGACCGTGATCGCCCATCCATCAATCCGCACGGTTGAGCCGAGGGGGAGCGGATTGCCTATCGACGCCCCTTCGGCCCTCTCCGCCCTCCTCAACCGACGCCCATTGCGGCTGCCGTAACGCAACGCGTCTTCCATCTCGCGGAGCTGTTCCTCGGTGTACTCGGTCTCCTCGATGGCCTTGAGCTTCTCTTGGACCGGGGCAAGCGAGTTGAACCCGACGCCGACTAGCGCGAAAACCACCGCCAGCAGCGGAATGCGGTCGGGCTTGGGTTGGTGCGGCTGGAGCAGCGAATCGACCGGCTCGCGGCGCCGGACGAGCCCCGCCACCCCCATGACCACCGCTGCGGCGAGCAGCGCAAAACCGAGCAGCCGAGTTCCGGAGTTCATGGCCAAAATCATCCCGGCGAACGCCGTCAACATGCCTACGGCGCCGAGCGCGTCTGAGTGCATAATTTCCCCCATTTTGATCCCCCAGTGTCGTGGAGAAGTGTAGTCCGAGGGGAGGACGTGCGCTCGTTACGGGGAGGGCCGAGGCTGTGTCGCTGCGTGCCTCAACCTCAACCGAAGCTCGAGCAAATAGGGGGATCAAGCTGCGGTTTAGGGTTGCCCGAGTGAACTGGTGTGAAGCAATATCGGCCAAGAGAAATCAGAGGCCGTTGGGGAAGACGAACCTCTCGTCTCGCACTTCGCCGCGCGGACTAGTCACCCGCCGCGGCAATCCCGCTTAGTCACCGGGGGTGGAGTGTGCCGCCATCGATGCGGGCGAAACGCAGCCCGCAAGAAGGGTCCCCATCAATGACGACAACACTGGCCGCGCCCCGCACCTGCCGTGCCACGCGCAACCGACTCGCTTGGACGCTCGAGATCGAGGGGATGCCGGGGCGGGTACGGCGGAGCGTCGAGAAGCATATGCTCCTGCTTCCTGAGGGCGAGCCGGGCGAGGTCTGGTTCACGCGCTGGCAGCGCCGCCCGGACCGGACGTATTCGTGCCGCGAGACCATCGTGGCTTCGCGCGCGGAACTCAAGGTCTTCGCCCACGCCATCGACCGCCTCGCGCGTGAGGAAAATTTTCTGGCAAGCATCACGCCACGCTCGTACCATGGGGGACATGTCTACTAAATACCGAGTGCAAAACCCCAAGACCAACGAGATTGTCGAAAGCTTCGACTTCATTACCGACGACGAGCTCGAAAACGTGCTGGATACCGCGAACGACACGTTTAAGCAGTGGCGCGAGAAGAGCTTCGAGGAGCGCGCCGAGGTGCTGCATAAGGTCGCCTCGCTTTTCGACGAGCAGCGTGACGAACTCGCACGCATCATCGCCGAGGAGATGGGCAAGTCGGTTGAGGAAGGCGACGGCGAGGTCGACGACGTCGTTGAGATCTTTAACTACTACGCCGACAACGGCGCGGAGTTCGGCGCAGACGAGGAGATCCCGAACAAGCGCGGCGGCACCTCCATCCTTCGCAAGGTTCCCCTCGGCGTGATCGTGGGCATCATGCCGTGGAACTTCCCGTACTACCAGGTCGCACGCTTCGCGGCCCCGGCGATCATGGCGGGCAACGTCGTGGTGGTCAAGCACGCGGAGATCTGCCCGCGTTCGGCCGCCGCGATTGAGAAGATCTTCGACCAGGCCGGCGCGCCGAAGGGCCTGTACACCAACGTGTACGCCCAGCACTCGCAGATCTCCACGATGATCAAAGACAACCGCGTGCAGGGCGTGTCGCTGACCGGTTCCGAGCGCGCAGGTCGCGCCATTGCTTCCCAGGCCGGCGAGGCACTGAAGAAGTGCGTGCTCGAGCTCGGTGGCACCGACGCGTACGTGGTGCTGGACTCCTCCGACGTGAAGGCGGCGGCCGAGACCGCGTGGAACAAGCGCATCGGCAACGTGGGCCAGGCCTGCACGTCCAACAAGCGCATGATCGTCATGGAGGACATTTACGACGAGTTTGTGCAGGCGTTGGTGGACATCGCCTCCTCCTACAGCGAGGGCGATCCGCTCAACCCGGGCGAGGGCAACGAGTTCTACCCGCTGTCCTCCCGCGACGCAGCGGAGCTTCTGGCGCAGCAGCTGCGCTTGGCCGTTGACGAGGGCGCGAACCTGCGCGTCGGTGGCGAGGTCACCGGCAAGGGCGCCTACATCACCCCGGCCGTGATCACCGACATCCCCGTGGGCACCGATTCCTACTACGAGGAGTTCTTCGGCCCGGTGGCGGAGGTGTACAAGGTCTCCTCCGAGGAGGAGGCGATCGAGCTTGCCAACGACTCCCGTTACGGCCTCGGCGGCGCCGTGATGTCCGAGGACGAGGAGCGCGGCAAGCGTGTTGCCGCCAAGATCGACACCGGCATGATCCACGTGAACATCCCGCAGGCGCGCGGTGCCGAGCTGCCGTTCGGCGGCGTGAAGGCGTCCGGCCTGGGCCGCGAGCTCGGCCCGCTGGGCATGGACGAGTTTGTCAACCTGCAGCGCTTCTACGTCGCAGGCTCCGACTCGGCGGTGTAGCTCGGGGCCTGGTGGCCCGGAGCTCGCTTGGCCGTGTCAGTTTTGACGCTGGTGTTTCGAAAATGACACACGCATGTCAAAATTGACACTATGAAGCTTCAAAACCCGTTCACCGCCATCTGCTCCGACGCGAATTCAGCAGTGCTGCTCGCACTCGGTCGGGCACCGGTGGAGCTCACTGCCCAGCAGGTTCACGGTCTAGCGGCGGGCCCGTCGTTGTCCAGCGTTCGCCGTAGTTTGGAACGGCTCGCTCAGGGTGGGGTCATCCACGAGCGGGTGTTGGGGCAGGTCAGGGGCTACTCCTTGAACCAACAGCACCTGCTCGCTGGCCCAATCCAGGACATCGCTCACGCAACAGCGGAGCTTCACTCCCGCATTGCGCAGTGCGTGGAATCTTGGCCAGTGGTCGTGGCGGGATGCGTGCTCTTTGGCTCGGCAGCCCGGGGTGAAATGGAGGATTCCAGTGACATCGACCTGCTCATTTTAATGGACAATGAGTCGGCGGCTCTGAAGGCGGAAAGTGGAGTGTATGAGCTGTCACGCCAGGTAGAGGCCTGGACGGGGGCGCCCGCCAACGTTGTAGTTTGGACCGCAGACCAAGATTATCCAGGCGCAATCCTCGACAACATTGTGGGCGAGGGCAAAACCATATACGGTGATCCGCAACGTGTACGGGGGATTCTGAGGGGGATTCGTGGCACCGCGAGCGGGCAAAGGAAAGACCGCACAGGCTAACGATGCAGTTCTTCGCAAGCGGATGCTTCGGGTCGAAGAGCATTTGGAACTGGCGCAGTTCGCCGAGGGGGAGTTCGGCGCAAACGCAGTGATTTCCAACTACATTAACGCTGCGATAGGCGCCGGCGACGTGATCTGTGGCGCACTCAGTGGCTCCTATAACCGCTCAGCGGACCATTTTGAGGCCGTGCGGATGCTGGAGCTGGTTGGGGAAAAAGACGCCGCAAAGGCTTTGAACACGGTGCTACAAAACAAGACGATGGCCAACTACAGCGATGTCGGTCTTAGCGAGGTTCAGGTAAAACAGACGTCGCGGCTGTCAGTCAAGCTCGTCGAAAGGGCGCGCCAACTCGCGCCATAGGCTGCGATTACATGCTGTCGTTTTCGGTGTAGAAGCCGTCGCCGAACGGATCCCAGATCCGCTCCACCAGGCCTGCCACGGAATCCAGCACCGCGGTGGGGCGGAAGGGGTATTTGGCTATCTCGGAGTCGTCGGCAATGCCCGAGCGCACAAGCACGGTGCGCATGCCCGCCTCGAGGCCGGCCTTGACGTCGGTGTCCATGCGGTCGCCGATCATCACCGTGTTCTCCGAGTGCGCGCCGATGTTGTTCAGCGCCGAGCGCATCATCACCGGGTTCGGTTTGCCCACGTAGTACGGTTCCATGCCGGTCACGGCGGTGATCATAGTGGCCACAGACCCGGTGGCCGGCACCACGCCTGCGGGCCCCGGGCCGGTCAGATCCGGGTTGGTGGCGATGAACCGCGAGCCGTTGCGGATCAGGTTCGACGCCGTGGTCAGCGCCTCAAACGAGTAGGTGCGAGTCTCGCCCAGCACGACAAAGTCGGGATCGGCGTCGGTGAGGATCCAGCCGATTTCGTGCAGTGCCGTCGTTAAGCCAGCTTCACCGATGACGTACGCGGAGGCCTCGCCCGCCTGCTGCGACAAAAACTTCGCGGTCGCCGTGGCGGAGGTCCAGATTCGCTCCGGCTCAATGTCCAGGCCCATGCGCATCAGCCTCGCCGACAGGTCGCGCGGGGTCTGGATCGAATTGTTGGTCAGCACCATAAAATCGATGTTTTCGCTGCGCAGCGCGCCGATGAACTCCTTGGCGCCGGGGATGATCTCGCCCTCGCGATGCAGCACGCCATCCATGTCGGTCAGATACGAAATCACTGGTGCTCCTCCACATAGTCGGCGAGGTCTTGGGCGGTGGTGCATTGGGCGTAGACGTGCTCGTCGATAGGCACTCCAAATGCGTCCTCGATGCGCACCGCGAGCTCTATGCGGTCTAACGACGAAATCCCGCTCCCGGCCAGCTCCGTTTCCGGTGCGATATCCACGCCGGAGACCTCCTCCACGAGCTCCGCGAGGCGCGTGAACGTGTCCCTAGCCTCAGTGGTGTCGGTGTCTTCGGGGAGGTCGAGCGCGCCGAGGTCCAACCGCTGCGAAAGTTCCATGCCGTTATGATATGCCCATGCAACGCTTCGCACTTCCAGTCGTGGCCGTCGTCGCCGCCGGCCTCCTCGCGCCCGCTGCGTCAGCGTCGATGGCGGACGAGTACACGCCGCACTTCGACCCGACCCCGCGGCACGTGGCCTTCATTCCGAGCGACGGCTACACCGAGACCACCGAGTACGAGCTCCTCGGTGTGCCGGAAGGGACGGTATGGAAGCAGACCGGCGAAGACACGCTGCGGAACAAGGCGCAACTCTTTAACGGCGAGCTCGAGTACGTAGACAAGCCGCTTGGCGTCCGTCTGAACAACCACACCAAGGAAACGCCTCCACAGCCGGGTGAGAACGTTATCGATTTCATGGTGCGTGTGAAGTTCCCGGATGGCTCTAGTGAGTTATTTCCGCAGCAAGTGAAGCTGACCTCGGATGACGCCTTTTATTACAACCCGACGTACGTGGAACGTATCACCGCAGACCCGGGCCAGACCGTGACGTTGGAACCTGCCAATAAATTTGCGCTGGATCTCCCCACGAATGCACAGTGGGCTGTCACCGGTGGGGAGGGGTGGGATTGGAGCGTCGACCAGAAAACTGGTGCCATCACCGCGACGGTGCCGACCGACTCCTACAGCAGCGCGAGCTTCGAGGTGGTGACAACGTTCGCGGACGGTTCTCAACGGAGAGACTGGACTGGCGTGACAAACACTGGCGTCGGCGTGGAACTGCCGCCCGCGCCAGAACCGCAGCCGGCGCCGGAACCTACTCCCGCTCCCGGCCCGGCGCCCGAGGCCGGTTCATCCTCCGCGCAGAAGTTGGCCCTGGTCTTTGGAGTGCTGGCGGTGCTGGTCGGCGTGGCAGCGCTTGCGTGGCCGCAGCTGCAGCAGTTCTTGCCAAAGTTGTAACGGCGCGTCGACGGCGGGGGTAGACCACCCGCATGGGGCACCGCAGACCCGTCGGCCTGACACATTCCGCATGAATTCCGGCAGCCGACCCGAACGCCCCAGGTCGCGGCGAGCCCCATGTGGAATCTGTCAAAAACAAAACCGCGGCCAGCCAAGCCCATGGCCGAACCCGCCCCCGGGCATAACGAAAGGGGCGCCCGAAAACGGAACGCCCCTTCGTCGTTAGGCAAAGGCCCGCTACTCGGCGGCGTTCTCCGGGCCCTCGTCCTCGCCGTCCTGGTCGGGGGTGGCGGCGGTCGGGTCGTCGATCTTCAGGTCTTTGGCTGCCTGGGCGGCCACGGAACGGTCGATCTTGCCCTCGTTGGCCAGGCCCAGCAGGGCGGCGACGGCCATGGACTCCGCGTCGATGTTGAAGAAGCGGCGGGCGGCCTCGCGCGTGTCGGCGAAGCCGAAGCCGTCTGCACCCAGCACGATGTACTGGCCCGGCACGTAGGCGCGGATCTGCTCTTGCAGATCGGAAGCGAAGTCGGACGTCGCGATGTACGGGCCCGAGGTCTGCTTCAGCTGCTTGGTGGCAAAGGCCTCCTCGACTTCAGCCTCCGGGTTGTGCAGCTGCTCCGTGGCCTTGCGCTGGCCGTCGCGGGCCAGTTCGGTCCACGAGGTCACAGAGTAGATGGCAGCGCCGACGTTGTACTGCTCCTGCAGGATCTCCTGCGCGCGCAGCGCCTGCTGCATGCCCACGCCGGAGGCCAGGAGGGAGACCTTGTTGTCCAGGTCCTTGCCCTCGTCGTAGAGGTAGATGCCCTTGTGCAGGCCTTCCACGTCCAGGTTCTCCGGGCGTGCCGGCTGGTGGTGGGGCTGGTTGTAGACGGTGATGTAGTACATCACGTTCTCGTCCTTGCCCTCGCCATTGCCGTACATGCGCTCGATGCCCTTGGAGATGATGTACGGCATCTCGTACGCGAACGCCGGGTCGTACGGGACCACGGCCGGGTTGGTGGAGGCCAGGATCGGGGAGTGGCCGTCCATGTGCTGCAGGCCCTCACCGAACAGGGTGGTGCGGCCGGCGGTGGCGCCGATGATGAAGCCGCGGCCCATCTGGTCGCCGGCGGCCCAGAAGTTGTCGCCGGTGCGCTGGAAGCCGAACATCGAGTAGAAGATGTACATCGGGATCATCGGCTCGCCGTGGGTGGCATACGAGGTCGCCGCGGCGATGAAGGAGGCCGACGAGCCGTCCTCGTTGATGCCCTCGTGCAGGATCTGGCCGTCGGCGGCCTCCCGGTAGGACAGCTGCAGGTCGTGGTCCACCGGCACGTAGTTCTGGCCGTTGGGGTTGTAAATCTTCAACGTCGGGAACCAGGAGTCCAGGCCGAAGGTGCGGGCCTCATCCGGGATGATCGGTACGACGCGCTTGCCCAGCTCCTTGTCGCGCATGAGCGCCTTGAAGGTGCGCACCAGCGCCATGGTGGAGGCGACTTCCTGCTTGCCGGAGTCCTTGAACAGCGCCTTGAAGGTCTTCTCAAAGTCCGGCTGCCCCAGCGGGGTGTAGGTCTCGCGGCGCTCCGGCAGGTAGCCGCCGAGCTCCTCGCGGCGGGCCTTGAGGTACTTGATCTCCTCGGCGTCCTCGCCCGGGTGGTAGTACGGCGGCAGGTACGGGTCCTTCTCCAGCTCCTCGTCGGAGATGGGGATCTGCTGCTTGTCGCGGAAGAGCTTGAGATCCTCCAGCGTCAGCTTCTTCATCTGGTGGGTGGCGTTGCGGCCTTCGAAGTTGTGGCCCAAGCCGTAGCCCTTCACCGTGTGGGCGAGGATGACGGTCGGCTTGCCCTTGGTCTCCAGCGCGCGCTTGTAGGCGGCGTAGACCTTGCGGTAGTCGTGGCCGCCGCGGCGCAGGTTCCAGATCTCCTCGTCGGTCATGTTCTCGACGAGTTTCTTGGTGCGCTCGTCGCGGCCGAAGAAGTGCTCGCGGACGTAGGCGCCGTCGTTGGCCTTGAAGGTCTGGTAGTCGCCGTCCTTGGTGGTGTTCATGATGTGGACGAGCGCGCCGTCCTCATCCTTTTCCAAAAGCTCGTCCCACTCGCGGCCCCAGACCACCTTGATCACGTTCCAGCCAGCGCCGACGAAGAAGCTCTCCAGCTCCTGGACGATCTGGCCGTTGCCGCGCACCGGGCCATCGAGACGCTGCAGGTTGCAGTTGATCACGAAGGTGAGGTTGTCCAGACCGTAGAGGGAGGCCATCTGGATCAGGCCGCGGGATTCCGGCTCGTCCATCTCGCCGTCGCCCAGGAACGCCCAGACGTGCTGCTGGTCGGTGTCCTTGATGCCGCGGTTTTGCAGGTACTTGTTAAAGCGCGCCTGGTAGATCGCGTTCATCGGGCCCAGGCCCATGGACACGGTGGGGAACTCCCAGAAGCCCGGCAAACCGTGCGGGTGCGGGTAGGACGGCAGGCCACCCTGTTCGCGGGAGTGCTCCTGGCGGAAGCCGTCCAGGTCGTCCTCGCTCAGGCGGCCTTCCATGAAGGCGCGGGCGTACATGCCCGGGGAGGCGTGGCCCTGGAAGAAGATCTGGTCGCCGCCCTGCGGGGCGTCCTTGCCCTTGAAGAAGTGGTTGAAGCCGACTTCGTAGAGGGCCGCGGCGGACGCGTAGGTGGAGATGTGGCCGCCGACCTTGATGCCGGGGCGCTGTGCGCGGTGCACCATCACTGCAGCGTTCCAGCGCATCCAGCGGCGGTAGCGCTTCTCAATCTGCTCGTCGCCGGGGAACTCCGGTTCGAGGTTGGTCGGAATCGTGTTGACCAGGTCGGTGGAGGACAGCGCCGGCAGCGGCACGCGCTTGGCGTTGGCGCGCTCGATCAGGCGCAGCATGAGGTAGCGGGCGCGCTCCGGGTCGGAATCCTCGAGCAGCCCGTCGAGGGAGTCCATCCACTCCTGGGTTTCTTCTGGGTCTGCGTCGTGCAGGTAGGACGCCACGCCTTCGCGCAGCGAGAGAATGTTGGTGTCAACCTCGGCCGCGGTCTTGGCGCGGGCGTCTTCCATCTCGGTTTCTTTCTGGGCCACTTCAACCTCCTGGGTTCATTCGGGCAATACGCCCTCAAGGATACGTCGTTGCGCGCGGTACTTCTTACAGCGGGTGCGCTTTGGTGAGACTAATCACGAGTTTTCGCGCATTCTTTGCTTCTCGACGTTAAGCTGTCGCCCAGAACCAACCTAGATTCATGGAGGACACGGAAACTTGAGTGCCACAGGAGTGGACACCTTCGCCTCACGCCTCGGGGTAAACCCAGGCGATGTGGTGCAAGAGATCGGCTGGGACGATGACGCGGATTCCGCCATCTCAGAAGCCATCGAGGATGCCATTGGTGCCGAACTTCTCGACGAAGACGCCGAGGATCCCTGCGACACCATCCTCCTCTGGTTCCGCGACGGCGACGGGGATCTCGTGGACGACCTGGTAGACGTCGCCCGTGGTCTCGGCCCCGGCGGTCGAATCTGGCTGATGACGCCCGGGGCCGGGTCCGCTGGGGTGGTCCCGCCCAGCGAGATCGCCGAATCCGCCCAGCTGGCTGGCTTTACCCAGACCAAGGCCGACCGGTTCGGCTCCTGGCAGGGATCCTGCCTCACCCCCCGTAACCGATGACCAGGGATTTCGCTCCCGCCGCTGGGCCAGGCAGCAACGCGAATGGTCCCGTTCCGGAGTTGCCGGATCGGGACCATTGATGTGGTGCGCCATGACGGGCTCGAACCGCCGACCTACTGGGTGTAAACCAGTTGCTCTTCCAGCTGAGCTAACGGCGCGCGTAGCAAGCAGAGTAGCAGAGCCCTTACGGGAAACGAAAACTGCTGTTGGGCCGGGTAGGTCAGCCCATCCCGGCCGAAGATGCTTACCCCAGGATGCTTACTTCTCGAGTGCGGTGGCGGGCGCGACCGGAGGTTCGTCGAGAAGTAAGCGTTTAGGGGTAAGCATCTAGCCTGTGGCGGGGCTGTGTGGCGGGCCTACAGCGCCCGGGCCTCGATGGCGGCGAGGATGCCCAGCTCGAAACAGGGGGAGGGCCCGTTGAACTCCACGTCGGCGACATCCCACTGCGAGAACCGCACCCTGGCCGACCCGGCCGCCGACCCTTTGGAATCTGGGACGACAGCGAGGTCCCAGAGCTCCACACCGGCGGCGTCGCAAGCGCGGGCAGCGCGAGTGGCCAAAGCACTGGGGCGGGCTGGGGAAAACAGGGCGTTCTCGTCCGCCTCGGCTACCTGGGCTAGCACCGCAAATGGCCGGTCGGTGAACAGCACGGCGTGGTCGGCGGCGGCGTCTTCCACGTCCTCGGCTTCGATGCCGTCCGCGAGCTCCACGCCCGCGGCCCGCAACACATGAAGGGCGGAGTGGAGCTGCTCGAGGTCAATGGGCATGATCAGTCCCCTTCGGGCAAGGAAAAGCTAACGTTCTTCTTCCTTATCGTAGGCCTTGGCCCACGGGTTGGCCCGGGAAGATCCGTAGCGTTGGCGGGCCCGGGAGGGGGCCGGGTTGGGGTCGGGTCCGGGGGCGCCGGAGGTGGCGTCGTCAAGCAGTTGCTCCTGCTCGGCCTCGAAGCGGCGGCGCTCCCGCGAGTCGGAGTACAGGAAGTAGATCAGGCCGGCGGGCGCGGCGATGCCGAAGAGGATCCACTGCAGCCCGTAGGAGAGGTGGTTGCCGGTTTCCAGCTGCGGCAGCGGGATGGGGTTGAGCACGCCGGGTTGGTCGCTGAGCAGCTGGAGGTACGGCGAGGCCAGGCTCTGCCCCACGAGGTCGCCAACTTGGGTGGGGCTGATGGAGTAGACCATGTCGTAGCCCTGCTCGTGCATGGGGGCGTTGGGGTGCACTCCTTCGTCGGCGCGAAGCATGCCGGTGATGGTGACGTCGCCGGTGGGTGCGGGCGCGATGTCTGGTACCTGGGTGGAGTCCTGCGCCTTGACCCAGCCGCGGTGGACGAGGATCGCGTGGCCGTCGTCGAGCGTGAACGGGGTGAGCACTTGGAAGGCCGGGGTGCCGTCGACGGGGCGCAGGCGCAGCAGCACGTCCGGGCCCGTATACCGCCCGGTAGCGACAACGCGGGACCACTCGGCGCCGTCGCCCAAGGACCCGTCCGGACCCAAGCGCGACGACAGCGGCTCTGGGTCGTGCTCGAAGGCGGCGGAGATGTGCTCGTTGCGCTCTACTAGCGCCTCGTTTTTGCCCAGCTGCCACGGAGCCAGGAACGTGAATGCGTAGTAGGAGAACACCCCGATTAAAAGCGCCGCGATGACCCAGCCGGGGGTAAGCATCTGCCGCCACCACGGTTTCGACGATTGACTGTTGGCGCTCACGCCGGGTCAGTCTAGTCGCTCGCGCAACCAGGTAATAATGCCGTCAACTGCAGACTCGATCTGTTCGCGCACCACCGCAAAGCCCTCCGGCCCGCCGTAGTAGGGGTCCGCCACGCCGGCGCCGTCCGGGGAGGCGGGGTCGAACGAACGGATGAGGCGCACCTTGTCCTCGTCCACGCCGCGGGCGACCAGCTCGGAGACGTGGTTGGTGTCCAGCGCGACAATCAGGTCGGCTTGCTCCTGCTCGAAGCCGAATTGTTGGGCGCGGTGCGCCTCGCCGTCGTAGCCGTGGGCTGCCAGTTCGGCGCGCGCCCGCTCGTCCGCTTTTTGGCCGACGTGCCAGCCGCCAATGCCTGACGACGTCACCGTCACCGCATCCCCCAAACCGGCCTGCGCCAATTTCTCGCGCACGATCACCTCCGCCATGGGGGAGCGGCAGATGTTGCCGGTGCAGACAAAGTCGATGTGCAATTTAGAACTCACGGATGATCCTTTCCAGCTCGTCGGCGTCGCGCGCCACCCAGTCGGCCAAATCCCACTCCTCGGCAGCGCCGTAGCCCCAGGTCATGGCCACGCTCGGGATGCCGAATTCTTTCGCACCCTCGAAGTCGTGCAGCCGGTCGCCGACCATCAGCGGGCGCTCGGGGTTCGCTTGATCGAGCACGTGCCGGATCACGTCGACCTTCTTCGCGCGCTTTCCGTCGTTGGAAGCCGCGCCCAGAAAATCGATGTGTTCCAAAAGCCCCGCACGCTCTAAGGCCGCGCGTGCGAAGCGTTCGCTTTTCGACGTCGCCGTGCACACGCGGTAGCCCTCCCCGGCCAACCGCTCCACCAGGGCAGCCATTCCCGGGTAGACCTCGAAGCGCTGCCAGCCCTCCCCGGACATGTAGTCCGAGTAGGCGCGCATGGCGGTTTCGACCTGCGCGGCAGACATGCCGAGCGAGCGCATCGTCTCCGGCATGGGCGGGCCGGGGATGCGGCGGATGAATTCCTCGTCGGGTTTGTCCCACCGAATGGCTTCCAAGCCGATGAGGAATCCGTGCCGGATGCCGGGGTAGGAGTCGATGAGGGTGCCGTCGACGTCGAAAAGCAAAGTGGCGTTCACACCTGCCCACTGTTCCAAATTTGTAGGCTTGCTGCCATGACAGACGTAACAGTGCAGACAGTTGTGGACGCGCTCGAGGCGGCCTACCCGCCCGCGCTGGCGGAAAGCTGGGACCAGGTGGGGCTCATCTGTGGCGACCCGGACGCGAAGGTGACCAAGGTGGCCTTCGCGCTCGATTGCGCTCAGGAGGTGGCTGAGCGCGCCGTCGCCGCCGGGGCCCAACTGTTGGTGGTGCACCACCCGCTCCTGCTGCGCGGCGTGCACTCGGTGGCCGCAAACACCCCGAAGGGCAAGGTCATCCACACCCTGCTGGCCGGCGGCTGCGCGCTGTTCGCCGCGCACACCAACGCGGACTCCGCCCGCCCGGGCGTTTCGGACAAGCTCGCGGAGCTCGTCGGCATCACACCCGGTCGCCCCATCAAGCCGGTGCACATAGACGCTCTGGAGCGCTGGGGCGTGCACGTGCCGCCGAGCGCCGCCGCGGACCTGAAAAAGGCGCTGTTTGGGGCCGGTGCCGGGGAGATCGGGGACTACCGCGAGTGCGCCTTCTCCTTCGAAGGTGCCGGTGAGTTCACCCCCGTCGAGGGCGCGAACCCCACCGACGGGGCCGTGGGCACGCACTACACGGGCGACGAGATCCGGATCGAGTTTGTGGCGAAGGCGCGGGACCGCCGGAGGATCGGCGAGAAGCTGCGGGAAGCCCACCCCTACGAAGAGCCCGCGTTCGACGTGGTGCAGGTGGCTGACACCCGTGACCTCGAAACAGCGACCGGCTTGGGCCGCATCGGCGAACTGGAAGAGCCGATGACGCTGCGCGAATTCACCCAGCAGGTGGCCAACGCGCTGCCGGCAACCGCGTGGGGCGTGCGCGCCGCCGGCGACCCGGAGCAGGTCGTGCGCAAGGTTGCGGTCTCCTCCGGCGCTGGCGACAGCTTCCTTGCCGACGTGGCAAAGCTCGGCGTGGACGTCTACGTCACCTCCGACCTGCGCCACCACCCGGTGGACGAGCACCTGCGCGCCGGGGGGCCGGCCGTGATCGACACCGCGCACTGGGCCAGCGAGTTTCCGTGGACCGAGCAGGCGGAGAGTATCGTGGCTCCGTTAGGCGTGGACACCGAGATCCTGTGCATCCGCACGGATCCGTGGACCATCTCCGCGCACCCGCAGTAAAGGAGTACCGATGCACCTTTCCAAAGACCTGCAGCCCGTCCTCCTGCAGCTCGCGCAGGCAGACGCCGCGTCTTCGAAGCCGCGCGTGCGCCCCGAGGAGCAGGAGCTTCAGAAGCTTATCGACGAACGCCAGCGCCTCACCGACGCCTCCGCCGCAGCCCAGCTCGCGGTGGACGACATGGAGCTGGAGATCCTGCGCATCCAGGAAGACGAGCGGAAGCTGAAGAAGCGCGAGCTGGACGACAAGCGCCAGCTCACCGCCGAAACCGACCCCGAGCGCCGCAAGGACTTGGAGCACGACCGCTACGCCGCGAAGTCCCGCATCGCTGACCTGCTCAGCGAGCTAAAAGAGGCCCACAACGAGATCGCGGCGCTGCGCAACAACCGCGACGTGCACGCCGCCCGCGTCGACGAGGCCAACCGCAAGGTCGAAACCGCCCGGCGCGCCGTGGACGCACTGCCGGAGGAAGAAACCGTTGACACGGAGTCGCTGCGCGCCAAGCTGCCCGCCGACGTGCTGCGCGCCTACGACGACATCGGCGCCGCCAAATTCAACGGCCGCGCCTGCGGCGGCTGCTTCATCCAGCTGCCGCCGGCCGAGCGCGCCGAGGTGCTGGGGGAACCGGAAGACGAGCTGCCCGCCTGCCCGAACTGCGGCACCCTGCTCGTGCGGGTGAAACCGGCGGAGTAGCGCATGCACGTTTCCATGTATTGCGACGGCGGCTCCCGTGGCAACCCGGGCGTTGCCGGATCCGGCTCCGTGGTCTACGACGCGGACGGCGAAACCCTGGCCGAAATCGCCTACGTGGTGGGCAAAAAGTCCACCAATAACGTCGCCGAGTACTACGGACTGGTCCGCGGCCTGGAGGCCTGCCAGCAGGTTGGCGCGACCCGCGTGGACGTGTTCATGGACTCCAAGCTGGTGGTCGAGCAGATGACCGGCCGCTGGAAAATCAAGCACCCCGACATGCAGAAGCTGGCCCGCGAGGCCCGCGACCTCGCCTCGTCGTTTGAGAAGGTCACCTACACCTGGGTCCCGCGCGCGAAGAACAAAAAGGCCGACGAGCTGTCCAACGTGGCCATGGACGCCGCAGCCCGCGGCGACAAACCCGGCATAGTCAAAGGCACCGGCGTGTGGGTGGGGGAGAAGCAGGGGGAACCGGAGGGCGCCCAGAAGCCCAAGCACGAAACCGCGAGCCCCGCGCACTGGTCCGGCACCGACGCGCCGCGCACCAGGTTCATCCTGCTGCGCCACGGGCAGACACAGCACTCGGCGGAGCAGCGCTTCTCCGGCACGTCCGAGCCGGAGCTGACCGACACCGGCCGCGACCAGGCGCGCCGGGCCACCGAGGCGCTGCGCAAATTCGGGCGGATCGACGCTATCGTCGCCTCCCCGCAGGCCCGCGCGCAGGGCACCGCCCGCATCGCGGCTGGTGCCCTCGGCCTGGACATCGCGACCGAGGAAGGCCTGCGCGAGATGGCGTTCGGCGACTTTGAGGGGCTTACCCGCGACGAGGCGGTAACCGAGGATGCGGCGGCGTTTGAGGAGTGGCAGGCCTCGCCGAACAACGCGCCCCCCGGCGGGGAGTCACTGACCGCGCTGCACCGCCGCGTGTCTCGGACCCGCCTGAAGCTGCAGGAACGCTACGAGGGCCAGACGGTGCTGGTGGTCACGCACATGACGCCGGTGAAGTCGTTTATCCGACAGGGCCTCGGGGCAAACGCGGACATGTTCAAGCACCTGTTTCTGGACCTGGCCAGCATCTCCGTGGTGGATTTTTACGGTGACTACGGCGTGGTCCGCTGCGTCAACGACGTCGCCCATCACAGGTAGGGCGTCGCGGGCCTGCCGCGAGCACGAGGATCCAGCTACTAAGACCCAGCTATCAGGCCTAAAATCGGCTGTTAGCTGGATCCTGGTAGCTGAATCCGGCGATTGGGGCGCGAAAAGGAACGTGACGGCGGCGCGGGGAGGCGGAAGCGCAGCGCGGGGAGGTGGGCCGGAGGTTGAACGTCGAGAAGCAAGAAGCGTAAGCTCACACACGCGAATGAGCCGGCCGGGCGGCCGCGGCGCTGCGAACCACCGCGAAGCGGGAAGGCGCAGGTCGAGGAAAGTCCGGACTCCACAGGGCACGGTGGTTGCTAACAGCAACCCGGAGCGATCCGCGGGAAAGTGCAACAGAAAGTAGACCGCCTCGGCAACGAGGTCAGGGTGAAAGGGTGCGGTAAGAGCGCACCGGCATCTGCGGTGACGCAGGTGGCCAGGTAAACCCCACCGGGAGCAAGGCAAGAATCTCTGCGCACGCGCAGGGGTCGTCGGACGCAGGCTGCCCGCCCAGTCCGAAGGTAGCTGCTTGAGGCGCCCAGCAATGGGTGGCCCAGATGGATGGTCGCCGCCCCGCAAGGGGAACAGAATCCGGCTCACAGGCCGACTCATTCGCCCTTTTCGTGGCACGATGGCTGCTTATGAAGCTCTACGCCGCGCCCCTCAACTTCCGGCCGATCGCGCGGGAATTCGACGTGCGCACCGGGTTCGCGCCGTCGTTGCATGCCGAGGCGTCGCAGCTTGAAGACCGCTTTGCGCGCGTGCGTATCGACGCCCGTTCCGTCCCCCTCGTCACCATCGACCCCGCCGGATCGATGGACCTGGACCAAGCCGTGCACATCGAACGGCGCGGGGGCGGGTTTGTGGTGCGCTACGCCATCGCCGATGTGGCCGCGTTCGTGGACCCGGACTCGGCAGTGGCGGAAGAGTCCCTGGAGCGGGGCCAGACGATCTACCTTCCCGACGAGCCGGCGCGCCTCCACCCGGAAGAACTGTCGGAGGGTTCGGCCTCGCTGCTGCCGGACGTGGACAGGCCCGCGGTGCTGTGGACGTTCGAGTTAGACGACGGCGGCGAGGTGGAGTCCGCGCACGTGGAGCGCGCGCTGGTGCGCTCGGTAGCTCGCTTGGATTACGAGGGCGTGCACGCGGACATGCAGGCGGGCACGGTGCACCCCTCTGTGGCTTTGCTGGAGGAGGTGGGCAAGTTGCGCCAGCAGTCCTCGCTTCGCAGGCACGCGATCAACCTGCGCCTGCCGTCAGTGCGGGTGGTCGGCGACGGCGACACATTTGAGCTGGTAATCGAGCCCCGTCACCCGGTGATGGACTACAACTCCGAAATCTCCCTGCTCACCGGCATGGTGGCGGGCCGGATGATGGTGGACGCGGGCGTGGGTTTCCTGCGTACCCTGGGCCCGGCGGATGCTGGCGGGGAGACGGACTTCCGCAGAGAAGCCGGTAATCTCGGCTACCCTGCCGAAGAGGTCGCCGGGGACATCGGAGAGTTTCTCGCCGGCGTGGACGCCGACACCCCGCGTGGCATGGCCGTCATGCGCGAGGCGCAGAAACTCCTGCGCGGGTCCGGGTACGTGGACTTGTCGGCGGGTGAGCCCGAGGTCCACGCCGGCATCGGCGGGTACTACTCCCACGTCACCGCACCGCTTCGGCGGTTGATCGACCGCTACGCCACCGAAGTGTGCCTGGCCATCTGCGCCGGCACGGAGGTGCCGGAGTGGGTGATGCGCGACGCGTCCCGGGTGATCAAGACCATGGGCCGGTCCTCCCAGCTGGCCAACACCGTGGAAAAAGCGTGCCTGCACCTGACCGAAGCCACGGTGCTTGCACCGTGGGTGGGTCATAACTTCGACGGCGTGACCCTGAAAACGGGCGAGAACGCCGCGCGGGTGTTCATCGTGGACCCGCCAGTGCTGGCACCGTCCTCCGGTGCACCCGAGGAAGGCGCGGAGACAAAGTTCTCCCTCGTGCGGGCGGATCCGGCGGCCCGCGAGGTCAATTTCGCCTGGCCCGCAGACTAGGTGGGGGCCCTACCCCTCCACGCGGGCGGGCTCGCCGGCGGTGACCTCGATAACTTCGAACTCGCGGGCCATGGTTGCAGCGAACGCATCGGCGTTTTGCACCGGCACAAACGCGATCACGGCGTTGGAGGTGCCAGCGGCAGCGGGGCGGGAGGCGACGGCGCCGCGCTTACGGGCGAGTGCGACCAGGGCATCGGGTGTGGCCAAGTCGTGGGACTCCGTCGGGGAGTTCAGCAGCGTGAAGAGTTCGTTGGCGCGCCGCGAGCGCAGGGCTTTCGCGGCGGACAGGGAGCGCAGCGTCTCGGATTCGCAGAACTGCACCCAACGCCGCGCGGTCTCCGGCGCAGGCGCCTGCTCGTCGCCCGCGGCGCGGCGGGCCTCGACCCATTGGACGGTGCGGCCGGAGGCGTCGGGAAGCTGGCGCAACGAGGCGACACCAAAGTTGGCGCACGCCGCGTCGATGAACGCGCGGTGGTCGACGATAGCGTCCCGGGACTCGACGAACGGCTCGCCGAGGTTCGCAGCCAGCGAGAACACGCGGACACCGTGCCGTGCCGGGTGCGGCGCTTGCGTGAGCGAACCGTCCGCGTAGTCCACCACCGAGACACCGTCGCCGCCGCGCAGGGCTACGGCATGGCGCGCCCGCAGCACGGGCAGGGAGGAATAGGCCCCGACCGCATGGGAGCAGATGTCGGCCAGTCGGGCGCGGAACGGGGCGGTATCCACGTCGTCGTGGTCGGCCGCGAGGGCGAGTGCGATGGCGGCGTCGGCCGCGTACAGCGCACCAAGGCCCGCGCCGACCGCAACGTCTGACTCGACGGTGATGTCTAACCCGGCGGTATCGCGGGAGAGCACTTGGCGCTGCACGAGGGTGTGCACCAGGCCCCACCAGCGGCGGGCAAGCCCGTCGGCGGGTTCTTCGTCATGACGCCACTGCGCAGAAAACTCCTGGCCCAGCGGGCCGCGTGCGGCGATGGCCACCACGCCGTCCGAGCGCGGGCTCACCGCGGCGGCCGCGCGCAAGGCGACGGTGCCGGCCAAGGTCACGCCGCCGAAATGGTCCACGTTTTCACCGATGAGTACCCACGTGCCCGGCGCGGAGGCCACGCGGCCTTCACCGGGGTGCGCTGCGCGAACGCGCTCCACAGGGGACTGCGAGGGGGCCACAAACGGGGTTTTACACACTGCCATGTCACGCTCCTTCAACCGCAACCACACTACCAACCGCCCCGGTACAGTCGGACGGGCAAAGAACCCTGAACGATAGGAGCGCGAACATGGCAGACGAGCAGTACTACTACAACCCCACCACCGGCGAGGTCACCCAGGGCAAGGAGGCCGCGTGGGACAACCGCATGGGCCCGTACCCTACCCGTGAGGAGGCGGAGTCCGCCCTGCAGATCGCGGCGCAGCGCAACAAGCGCGCGGACAACCAGGACGAGGCGGACGACAACTGGGGCGAGGCCCCGTCCTGGGAAAAGTAAACCCTACGGCTTGATCTTCTTAAACGCCTTGCGCACCTCGCGCACGGCGTCGTCGTAGCCGGCGAGCGCCTGCTCCCCGCGGTCGAGCTCGCGCTGGTAAAGCATGCCGTAGGCGAAGGTGTCCTCGCCGCGCTCGCGGGCCTCGCCAGCGAGCCGCTGGATGCGGTCGCGCGAGGTGACGGCGTCCTGGAAGTCGCCCAACTTGGACTGCAGCGCCTTGCACGCCTTCGCCAGACGCTCAGCCTTAAGCCCCGCATCCGCCGCGGCGTTTGCGGAGTAGCGCAGCTTCTTGGCGGCCTTGCGCACGTCGTGGACGTAGTCCTCGCGCTCGTGCAGCGGCAGGTCGGTGTCGTGGTAGTGCTCGTCGACCTTGTTGTGGCGCTTTTTCAGCTTCTTGTAGCCGCGCTTCAGGTGGTCGTAGAGGACCTCCTTCGACTGCTTCTTCTCCTTCTTTCCGGAAGCCTCTTGCTTCGCGACGGGCGGTTGCGCCAGCAACCCGTCAATCGCGTCCAGCAAGTCCATGAACCGCTGTGAATTGAGCATGTCCACGATCTCGGCGTGGGCCTGGTTGTAGTCCCGGCGCATGTCGCCTGCGATGTGGGCGCGGGCTGCCTCGTCGACGAGCCCCGACTCGTCGGAATCCAGCAGCTCCAAGAACCGCTCTTCCACCACCTCGGCGTCGCGGGCGACACCGAGGACGCCGGCGGCGTGCTTGAGCTCGTCTTCCAGTGAGGCAAGCTGCTCGCCCTCCAAGATGCCCTCGAACGTTTCCAGCAGCGAGCGCATCTCGCGGGTAGC
Source organism: Corynebacterium wankanglinii (assembly GCF_013601005.1). NCBI lineage: Bacteria > Bacillati > Actinomycetota > Actinomycetes > Mycobacteriales > Corynebacteriaceae > Corynebacterium > Corynebacterium wankanglinii. Next base: position 479,000 of record NZ_JABFED010000002.1, on the reverse strand, counting down.
CACCCGCAGCTGGTGCACCGAGTCGAACTCGTCGGCGCGCACGCGCGGCTCCCACGCGACAATGGCATCGCGCTGCTTGCGCAGGGATTCCACCACGGCGGCGGCAGGCGAGTCGCTGTCAAGCTCGGCGCGCATGTGCGGGGGCAGGGGCGCGGTCTTTACCGAATCGCCCAGCGCGGTGGAAAGCTTCGACGGCGAGGAGGACTTCCGCGCTCCCGCCGAGATCAGGAACGAGGTGCCCTGGTTGATCAGGGTGTTGCCCTCGTCGGTGCCGGCGAGAGCTTCCGACAGTTCCAGCTCCCACTCGCGCCAGCTGGTGCGCTCACCGCCGGGCAAAAGCGACCAGGCGGTGACGTGGTCGTCGCAAAACTCCGCGACCTCGCCTTGAGCGCCCGCCAAGGTGATCTCCACTCGGCGGTTGTCCACCTGCGCCACTGGGGCGAGTTCCGCGTTGCGCACGATCGAGCGCACGCACGCCAGCAACGTTTCGGGCACGACCGAAGGGTCATCGAGAGGCACCCGCACCTCGTTGCGCCCGCCCTCCTTGGGCAACTTGAGGTGCCAGCCGTCGTCCGCCCCGCCGGTGCGGCGGCGCAGCGTGATCTTCGAGCGCGTCAGGCGCAGGTCTTCCGTGTCGTAGTAGACGGCGGAGAGGTTGTGCTCGCGCATGGTCCTAATTTCGTCCACGCCGGGAAGTTGGGTCAGGTCCGGCAAGCCGGTGCCCTCGTCGACGGCGAGCTTGATTTCCACCTCGAGGAACTGCTCGGGTGCGTGTGCAGCCATGATCGTTGTCCTCCTTCAATAGTTTGTTAACCCCCAAGCTTAGCCTGCGTGGCCGCACCCGCAGGGCCGCTACAGTAAACGGGTATGAGCGCCCAAACAGACAACGTGCTGCGCCTGGTGGAGCAGCAGGACATCGCATTCATCCGCCTCTGGTTCACCGACATCTTCGGTTCCCTGAAAACGGTGATGATGTCGCCGGCCGAGCTGGAAAGCGCCTTCGAGGAGGGCGTCGGCTTCGACGGCTCGTCCATCGAGGGCTTTTCCCGCATCTCGGAGTCGGACACGCTGCTGCGGCCCGACCCGTCGACGTACCAGCCGCTGCCGTTCGACGAAGACTCGGGCCTGCAAACCGCGCGCATGTTCTGCGACATCACCATGCCCGACGGCGATCCGCTCTACGCCGACCCGCGCCAGGTGCTGCGCCGCCAGATAGGCGCCGCGCGCGACATGGGGTTCGAGTTTCTGGCTAGCCCGGAAATCGAGTTCTACGTGGTCAAACCCGGACACGCGGACCAGCCGCCCACCCCGGCAGACAAAGGCGGCTACTTCGACCAAGCCAAGCGCAACGAGGCGCCCAGGCTGCGCCGGCAGGCAGTCTCCGCGCTGGAGTACATGGGCATTGTCACCGAGTTCTCCCACCACGAGGGCTCGCCGGGCCAGCAGGAGATCGACCTGCGCCACACCGATGCCCTGACCATGGCGGACAACATTGTCACCTTCCGCTACATCGTGAAAACGGTCGCGGAGATCAACGGCGTGCACGCAACCTTCATGCCCAAGCCGTTTGCCAACCTCGAGGGCTCGGCGATGCACACGCACTTCTCCCTGTTCGAGGGCGACACCAACGCGTTCCACGACCCGGACGATGAGATCAGCCTGTCCACCACGGGCCGGCAGTTCATCGCCGGCATCATCGAGCACGCAGCCGAGATCTCCGCGGTGACCAACCAGTGGGTGAACTCGTACAAGCGCCTCCAGTTCGGCTCGGAGGCGCCAACCGCCGCAACCTGGGGCATCTCCAACCGCTCCGCGATGGTGCGCGTGCCCACCTACCGCCTGCGCAAGGCGGAGTCGCGCCGGGCGGAGGTGCGTTCCCTGGATTCGGCGTGCAACCCCTACCTGGCGTTCGCGGCCGTGCTCGCCGCGGGCCTGAAGGGCATTGAGGAGGGCTACGACCTGGACGAGCCGGCGCGCGATGACGTCTTCGCGCTCACCCGCCGCGAGCGCCGCGCGATGGGCTACCGCGACCTGCCCAACTCCCTCGACCAGGCGCTGCGCCACCTGGAGCGCTCCGAGTTCATGGCGGAGGTGCTGGGCGAGCAGGTCTTCGAGTTCTTCCTGCGCGCCAAGTGGGACGAGTGGCACGACTACACCGCCCAGATCACCCCGTGGGAGATCGACACCGGGATTGACCTGTGATTTCGCCCGCCAAACTCGGCCTGACCAGTCCCCGCGCCGCCGAGGACATCGAGGGGCTTTCGCTTGGCGACGACGCTTCGCTCTACACCCTCGCCGGCGCGGGCGACCCAGACCTGGCGCTGAACAACGCCCACCGGTTGCACGACGCGCTCGGCGACGGCTGGGGTGAACTGCTCGAGGCTGTGACCGGCAACCCCGTCTTCCGCACCCGCCTGTTCGCCCTGCTTGGCGGTTCTACCGCGCTGGCGGACCACCTCATTGCACACCCGGATCAGTGGCGGCTGCTGCTGGAAGACGTCCCCGGCCGCGAGGAGCTCTACCGCACCATGCTCGCCGCGGTGGGGGTGGACGCGGACGGGCCGGGACTGTACAGGGCGGGGGAGGGCGAAGTTGGCGTCGCGAAGCTTCGGCTTAAAAACGCCCACCGCAGCCTGGTCATGCGCATCGCCGCAGCCGACCTGGCGGGCACGTTCGCCGCGGTGAAAGGCCACGGCGAGGGCGAGCCGATGAGCTACAGCTACACCACAGAGCGGCTGACGTGGCTGGCGGACGCGGCGCTTACGGCGGCGCTCGCGGTGGCGGTGCGCTCGGTGTACGGCGACGACGACGTGGACGCCGAGCTTGCGGTGATAGCCATGGGCAAGTGCGGCGCCGGCGAGCTGAACTACATCTCTGACGTGGACGTGGTGTTCGTGGCGGAGCCGGCGTCGCCCAAGATCACCCGTGCGGCTGCGGAGATGATGCGCATCGGATCTGCCTGCTTTTTCGACGTGGACGCGAACCTGCGCCCCGAAGGCGCCTCCGGGGCACTGGTGCGGACACTGGACTCGCACCGGGCGTACTACCGCAAGTGGGCCGAGACCTGGGAGTTCCAGGCGCTGCTCAAGGCGCGGCCGATGACGGGCACCATGGAGCTGGGCCGCGCGTACTCGGAGGCGACCGCGCCGCTGGTGTGGGAGGCCTCCCAGCGCGACAGCTTCGTCGAGGACGTCCAGGCCATGCGCCGGCGCGTGCTGGAAAACGTCCCGGCGGACGTGCGCCGCCGGGAGCTGAAACTGGGCCCCGGGGGCCTGCGCGACGTGGAGTTCGCCGTGCAGCTGCTGCAGCTCGTGCACGGGCGCATCGACGACACACTCCGCGCGCGTAACACGTTGGACGCCCTTGCCGCGCTTGCTGCGGCCGGCTACGTCGGGCGCGAGGACGCGAAGGTGCTCATGGAGGCGTACGAATTCCTCCGCCTGCTCGAGCACCGCCTGCAGCTGCAGCGCTTCAAGCGCACCCACCAGCTGCCCGAACCCGACGACGAGAAGCGTAACCGGTGGCTCGCGCGCGCCGCCGGTTTTTCCGCCGACCAGCGCGGCACCGCCGTCGAGGGGCTGTACCGCGAGCTCAAACGCGTGCGGCGCGACGTCGCCGACTTGCACGAGCGCCTGTTCTACCGGCCGCTGCTCGGGGCGGTGGCGGATATGTCCGTCGGCGAGGCCACGCTGTCCGCAGACGCGGTCAAGGCGCAGCTGGCGGCGCTGGGCTACCGCCACCCGGCGCGCGCCTTCGACCACCTGTCCGCCCTGGTGAAGGGCAGTTCGCGGAAGGCGAAGCTGCAGGCGATCCTCCTGCCGTCGCTGATGCACTGGCTCGCGGACACGGCAGACCCGGGCCAAGGGCTGCTCAACTACCGCAAGCTGTCCGAGGCCGCGGTGGATCGCAGCTGGTTCCTGCGCATGCTGCGCGACGAGGGCGTGGCTTCCCAGCGCCTCATGCACATCCTCGGCACCTCGCCGTACGCCGCCGATTTGATCATCTCCGCGCCCGACGTGGTCAAGCTGCTCGGCGACGGCTCGAACGGCCCGCGGCTGCTGGAGCCCGCGCCCGACCAGGTGCATAAGGCGGTTGTCGCCTCCGCGAAGCGCCACCAGGCGGACCCCGACAAGGCTGTGGCGGTGGCGCGCTCGCTGCGCCGCGCCGAGCTTGCCCGGATCGCGTCGGCCGACCTGCTGGGGCTCATGGATGTGCGCCAGGTCTGCCTCGAGCTGACGTACGTCTGGGAGGCAGTGCTCGAGGCCGCGCTGCGCGCCGAAGTGTTCGCCGATCTCGCGTCCTCGCCTCACGACGAGCCTCCGGCCCGCCTCGCCGTCATCGGCATGGGCCGCCTCGGCGGCGCCGAACTCGGCTACGGCTCCGACGCGGACGTGATCGTGGTGGCCGAACCGACCGGGGCCGTCGCCGAGGCGGACGCGATCGCGTGGGCGGCGAAGATCGTGGACCAGATGCGCGCGCGCCTGTCCAAGCCCTCCGGGGACCCGCCGCTGGAGGTGGATCTGGGCCTGCGCCCCGAGGGTCGCTCTGGTGCGGTGGTGCGCACCATCGCCAGCTACGGGCGCTACTACCGCGAGTGGGGCGAGGTGTGGGAGCGCCAGGCCCTGCTGCGCGCGGCCGTGGTCGCCGGCGACCGGGGGGTGGGCGACGCGTTCCTTCAGGCTATCGACGCGTTCCGCTACCCCGACGGCGGCGCCAAACCCGCCGACATCCGAGAGATCCGCCGCATCAAAGCCCGGGTGGACAACGAGCGCCTGCCCCGGAACGCGGACCGCGCCACCCACACCAAGCTCGGCCGCGGCGCTTTGGCGGACGTGGAATGGACCGTGCAGCTGCTCACCATGCAGCACGCCCACACCCACGAGGAGCTGCGCACCCCCTCCACCCTGGACGCGCTGGACTTCCTGGCTGAGTTGGACGACCCGTCCGTCATCCGCGGCGCTGACGCCGATGTGCTGCGCACCGCCTGGCTCACGGCCACCCGCGCCCGCAACGCGATCGTGCTGGTCACCGGCAAACGCGCCGACCAGCTGCCCGCGCCGGGCCCCCAACTCGCCCAGGTGGCTGGATCCGCCGGCTACGACCCGGACGACCAGCAGGAGTTCTTAGAGGACTACCTGCGCATCACCCGCCGCGCCCACCAGGTGGTGGAGGAGGTGTTCTGGGGCGAGGTGCCGTCGCTGGAGTTTGATTAGGTGGCGGGCGGGACGGCGTCGACAGGCAATATGCTCGTGCCCATGGCAGTGAATATGACGATCGACCTGAATGACGCCACCTTCGCCGACTTGGTCGCGCTGGTGGACGCCGCGCGCGTGGCCGGCGTGGACCCGAAAACCGCGCTTGAGCTGGACGGCGAGACGCTGAGCATCACCGTCGAACCCGGCACTCGCACGCCTGTTTGCGAGGCGGCACCCGAGAAGGAACGCACGATCGCCCCGCTCGGCGACGCCGCGATCCGCTCCGTGGTGGATATTTTGACCGGCCGACAGGAACCGCCCCGCCGCTAGGCGCCCATGCCGTAGTATTCGCGGGGTGGATTACATCTCGACTCGCGACGCAACGGCGAAGGTCCGCTCCTTCACCGACATCCTGCTCACCGGCCTAAGCCCGGACGGCGGCCTGTTCATGCCGGCGGTGTACCCGACGATTACGCCCGAGCTTCTCGACGGCTGGCGCACCCTCCTCGCCACCGACGGCTACGCCGCGCTGGCAGCAGAGGTGCTCAAGCTTTACGTGGATGACATCCCTGAGCGAGACCTCGAAGCGATCGCAGCGCGGGCCTACCGCACCCCCGTCTTCGCCGACGAGGAGATCGTGCCGGTGACCCGGTTGAGCGACAACCTGCACATCGGCCACCTCTCCGAAGGCCCGACCGCCGCGTTCAAGGACATGGCGATGCAGCTGCTCGGCGAGCTGTTCGAGTACGAGCTGGCCCGCCGCGGCGAGGAGATCAACATCCTCGGCGCCACCTCCGGCGACACCGGATCTTCGGCCGAGTACGCCATGCGCGGGCGCGACAACATCCGGGTGTTCATGCTCACCCCGGCCGGGCGCATGACCCCGTTCCAGCAGGCGCAGATGTTCGGGCTCGACGACCCGAACATCTTCAACATCGCCCTCGACGGTGTCTTCGACGACTGCCAGGACGTGGTCAAGGCCGTCAGCGCCGACGCCGCGTTCAAGTCCAAGTACTCCATTGGCGCGGTGAACTCCATCAACTTCGCGCGGCTGCTCGCGCAGGTGGTGTACTACATCGCCACGTACCTGAAAGTCACCGAAGCCCCTGCGGCGAGCGAAGCGCCGCAGCGCGTGTCTTTCTGCGTGCCTACCGGCAACTTCGGCAACGTGTGCGCCGGCCACATTGCGAAGCAGATGGGCCTGCCCATCGACCGCCTCATCGTGGCCACGAACGAAAACGACGTGCTCCACGAGTTCTTCACGTCCGGCGAGTACCGCCCCCGCACCGCCGCCGAGACGCACGCGACGTCCTCGCCGTCCATGGATATCTCCAAAGCCTCCAACTTCGAGCGCATGATTTTCGACGCCACGCTCCGCAACTCCAACCTCACCGCCGACCTGTTTGGCAACAAGGTGAAAGACGGCGGTTTCGCGGCAGAAGACCTCGGCGGGGACGAAGTGATGGAGCGCATCCGCGGCGAGTTCGGTTTTCTGTCCGGCACGTCCACGCACGCCGACCGCGTGGCCACCATCAAGCGGATCCACGACACTTACGGGGTCTTGGTGGACCCCCACACCGCGGACGGCATCCACGTGGCGGAACACCTCGCCGCCGAGGTGGAGACCCCAATCGTGGTCCTCGAGACCGCGCTGCCGGTGAAATTCGCCGACACCATCGCCGAGGCCATCGGCGAGGCACCGGAGGTGCCGGAGCGGTTCGCGGAGATCCTGGACGCCGAACGTCACGTCACCGACCTGCCCAACGACGCCGAGGCAGTGAAGACGTTTATCGCCGACGCCATCGAACGCACTAACGTCTAAGGCCACCCACGAAAGGAGCGCGCAATGGCGCAAGAGCAGTTTGCGGGGCCGGAGCACTACACCGACTTCGACCCGGAGAAGTTCATCCGGGACATGAAGATCATGGCCCAGCAGGAGAACCAAGAGGGCGAGGAATCCACCGACCAGGATCCGGCGGTTGACCAACCTGAACAGTAGGCCTGAGCGGCCCAACCTGGCCAAGCGCTACCAACCGGCACAAGGGCAGCAGTGGCAGTTCCCGCCCCTGCCGGGCGAAACCAACCAGCCCGCCGCAACCGCGCCACGGCGCCGCGGCGGCCTGCGCACCGGCGGCTGGATCACCGTCATTGTCGCCACCCTCGCACTCGTCGCCATGGTGGTGTGGCTGGGGCTCAACGCGTCGAAGGTCCCGACCGCGACGGTGGAGGAGCGCCAGGCGCTATCCGAGGTGCAAACACCCGGCGACGCGGCGCCCGTGGCCGACAATAACGTCCTCGTCCCGGCGTTCGCGCCGTGGGCGCCTGGGACGAAGATCCAGACCACGGACCACCAACCCGCGCCGGGCGAGCACTTCACGGCCCAGTCCTGCACGGCCGCGTTCTCCTTCACCGGCAAGGACGGGCGCGCCTACGCGGTCACCGCCGGCCACTGCGGCCACGAAGGCGACCTGGTGTGGCCCACGAACGCGTCTACGGCGTTCGACTACGCCTCAGAGGTCGGCCACGTCATCTTCTCCGGCCTGTATAGCCCTCACACGCCGGAGACTGAGGGGGCGGACGTGGGGATCATCGAGATCACGGACCCGGAGCGCTACATGGATGTGGTCGGTGCGCCGATTCCGACCGGGATCGGGGACAACCTGGGGCCCGTCGAGAGGGTGTGCAAAACGGGCGCCACCACCGGGTACACGTGCGGCACCTTCGAGGCCACCGAGCGCGTGCAGATAGTCAACCTCGACCCAGGGGTAGAGGACGAGACACTCGGCGACATTGCCGCCGTGTGCGCCGCCTCGGGCGACTCAGGCGGGCCGGTGTTCGCAGAAGTGAACGGCCGCGCCACCGTCATCGGTGTCGTCTCCGGCACCGAGGCCGGCCGCTCTGGCGAGGAGTGCCACGAAGGCATGGACAACCCCCACCTGATGAGCTACTCCAACGTCGACCAGGTCATGGCCGTCATCCGCCACGTGGTGCCGGACGCGGACCTTATTCCGCAGCGTTGGTGAGACGCGGCCAGCGCTTCAATTCCTCGCCGGTTTCTTTGTCGTTGTCCACCACCACGACCTCGTCGTCGGTGTAGCCGTTGAAGGTGATCCGGTTGATCTCGTCGGGGCGCTCCACCTCCAGCCAGCGCTGCGAAAGCTCGTCGGCATCCTCGACGTCCATCCAGTTCAACGTAACCAGGTGGAAGTGGTCGTGGGAGGCGTAATCCGAAAACGCAACCGAGTCGGCGCCCTCATCCACGGCGATGTCGATGAACTGGGCGATGGTGGCCGGAGGTAGCGTCGCAAAGCAGAAGCCCCAGAAGTTCACACGCATCCCGCTTTTCGACGTCAACGTCACCGTATCCACACAATTCTGCTCCAGCAGCCGGGAGAGGTGGCCCGCGATTGCCGTGGTGTCGTCCAACGCGCCGTCTACGATGTCGCCCCGCAGCATTGCGCCCGTGTTGGTCTCGCCGACGCGAACGTTGTCGATCAGGTTCGGCCGGATGCTCGCCGCCACATTGGAAGAGTCCGCTGGCGCCGGATTGAACGGGCGCTCCGGCTGCGGCAACTGCGCCTCCTCGCGGGTGGTGTCCGCTGTGTAACCGGCCGCCATCGCAGCGCCGACAACCACCAAAATGACCAACGTGCCGTAGACCGCGATGAACAGGGGAGCGGGGATGCGCCGCAGAAGGGGCTGTTTCTCCTCGGGTTCACTGACGGCGGTGCTCATAATTCTGGGGATTGTACACTTGCGGCCATGCCAATCCCGGAGTTCATCGTGGAGACCCGAAAGAAGATCGGCACCGACCTGATGTGGGTGCCGGCCGTGTGCGCCGTGGTGCTGCGCGACTCGCGCGTGGAGTCGCCGTGGGCGGTGCCCGACGTACTGCTGGTGCGCCGGGCCGACAACGGGCAGTGGACGCCGGTGACCGGTATTGCGGACCCGGGGGAGGACCCGCACGCCGCCGCCGTGCGCGAGGTGCTGGAGGAAACCGGTGTGTCGGTCACCGCCGCTGCGCTTCTGGGCGTGGGGGCGCACGGGCCGGTCACGCACGCCAACGGGGACCAGGCAAGCTACATGTCGGTGCAGATCCGCTGTGAGCCGCTCGACCCGGCTGCGGAACCGGTGGTCGGCGATGACGAGTCCTCCGAGGTCGGCTGGTTCCCCATCTCCCAGATGCCGGTGACGGACCCGAAGTGGCGCCTGGCCATCGCCGACGCCGCCGCGCAGCGCCGCCACCCGGGTAGCTTCGTGCCGCGCATGGGGTTGTCGAAGCGGTGAAACTCGGCGTCGACGTCTCGGAGCACCAGCGCGGGCTCGACGTTTCCGGCTTCGACTTCGTCATCGCGCGAACCACCGACGGCACGTACCAGGATTCGGCCTTTGCGTCGTTCGCGCCCTACGCCACGGCCGCGTACCACTTCCTGCGGGCGCCGTCGGAGGGTACGTCCGTAGCCGCCCAGGTGTCGGCCTCTCTCGAGGTGCTCGGAGGGTGCCGGGTGCCCATGTGGCTCGACGTTGAAAGCCCCGCGGGCCTTTCGCTTCACGACGTCCGTTCCGCCCACCACGCCTTCACCACCGCCGGCGTGCAGGTTGCGGGCGTGTATACGAACGCGTGGTACTGGCGGCGACACATGATGTGGGCGGATGTGTCCGAGTTCGGTGGCCTGTGGCTCGCCCAGTGGGGCTCGAACGACCCTTCTGCCGCGCCCCCAGGACCGGATGACTGGCCTCACCCGCTCGGCATGCCAACCCCCGTTATGTGGCAGTTCACCTCCCGCGGGCGTGTTGGTGGCGTCGACGTAGATCTGAATTTGGCCCTGTGACCTGCGGGTTGTGAGTTTCTCAGGTTGAGTTATCCACAATTTGCCGGGGGTCTAGTTTTGGCGGTTGCGGCGGCTTAGCGTTTCGGGCATGAATTTCTCCGAGTTTGCTGCGGCGGGTGTGGGTGTACTCGCCGACTTCTCCCGCGACACCGCGCTGGCCGCGGGCCTGTCCACCACCCGGATGCGCGACCTGGCACGGGTGCACCACGCCTACTACGGGCCGACACGGTTCACCCGTCAACAACGCGACGCACTCGCGCTGGCGGAGGGCATGCCGATTGATCAACTCATCCACATCGAAAAGAAACTCACACGCGTTGCCACCGCCGCCGACCGCTGGCGCATCCGCCTCGACCTGGTGCGCCACCGCGGGTCGTTTCGCGGGCTGACCAAACGCGCAGACCGGCTCATCGACCTGCCCACCCCGGCCCCGACACCCGCCTGCCGGTTCAGCCGCTCACGCGATGGTATGCGCACCATGACATGGACCTACACCGAACGCGAGCTGGCAGATCTAGAGCACCTCCTGCGCACCGGCATCGACCCCAACACACCCGCGGCCGCCCAACTCGCCGACGCACTCGCCGCCCTGCTGCGCGACGGCGAGACCGTACCGAAAGCAGCATTCCGCCCGATCGTGATCGTGCCGATTGCCGACTGGATGCGCATCCACGCCGGCACCGGCGACGAGGTGGAACTTACCTGCACCGACGGCACCACCATGACCGGCGCGCAGTACCTGCACCACCAGTTCGGCGACGTGCTAGACGTCGCCGCGTTCCACCCCCACCACGGCGCGGTCAACCTCTACCGGGGGCAACGCTTCGCCAACACCAAGCAGAAAACCATGTCGAAGCTGCTGTGCCCGGGCTGCGCGTTCCCGGACTGCAAAACAAGCGCAGAGACCACGCAGACGCACCACATCACCGCGTGGGCGCATGGGGGTATGACCAACATGGACAACCTCGCCGAGTTGTGCCCGTTTCACAACGGTGTCAACGCCGATGACCGTAGCGGCCGCTTCGGCTACATCGACAACCCCAACGGGCGCATCACATGGATCGCCCCCAACGGCACCGACATCCCCATGACCACACCCGGGGCCATGGAACTCCTCTTCGACTAACCCCACCACGCCCACAAACCCGCCCCACAAGGCGGGCAAATCGGCGTGCCGTTTTAACGGGCGGAGGGGAGCGGCTGGTTACGGGCGGTTTCGCGGCGGCCCTCCAGCACCCAACTGACAAAGCGGCTGGAGCACAAGGACCAGTGCACGAGGAGCAACACGGGGATGGAAAGCGCTACCACGTCGAGCCAGTGGGACCCGTTCACCAGCGCCACCTGGTGTCCGCCCATGCTCACCGTGCCTGGCGGGAAGGTGCACGACCACCACGCCGGGGAGTAGTCCACCCAGCGCAGCACGTTGGGATAAAAGGTGATCATCGCCCAAATTGCCAACGGGATGGCCAGCACAAGGGCGACGTAGCCGTAGTAGATGGACACCCGGCCGGGGTAGAGGATCTGCATCGCGGTGGTGGATTGGCCGATCACGCCAAGCGGCACCCACGCCGTCGCAGATTTCGGCCCCGAGAGGTCGACCTTGCCGTGCCACGCCGCCCAGTACACGCGGATGAAAGTCGGAACGGCGGTCAGCAGCGACATGACGAAGAACACGGTGCCCAAGACGTGGTAGAGCTGCCCGTAGTCGCGGGCGGCCCACCCGGCTACGGAGGCGGAGATCATTGGGCCGACCAACGGCAGTCCCCACGTGAACTTTGGGTCGCCGTCAAAGCGCGAGAGCTGAATCGCCCAGGTGACGGCGGTGACTGGTGCGCCGATCCAAAATCCGATGAGACGGAACACGCCCTGGTCTGTCAGCCCGGACAGTGCGGCGCCGAGCGCGAGGATACCGATGAAGAACATCGACCACTCGGCCATTGTGGTGCGTTCGAAGCTGGGGTGCCGGTAGCGGGCAAATCCCACGACGAGCGCAACCAGGATCACACACGAGATTGCCGCGAACACACCGGAGGCGAACTTCAGATCCATCTCCACGAGCAGGCGCGAGACGATCGAGGTGCCCATGAGGCTGCCGCCCCACGCGGGGCCGGGCGGAGGTAGTTGGCGAAACTTGTCGGTCACTCAGCGCATGGTAATCCCTGTTCCCTTCCGGTGCCCGACCACCCCCTTCGCTAGCGCCAGAGGGAGCGATACCGCCGACGCCCGAGCTGCCACTCCGTGCCCTCGGTCGCTGCGCCTCGTCGGCCAAATTTAGCCCACGTTCGCGCCAAACAGCGAGCCAATGGCGAACGTGGCCGCTAGAGCCAGCGATCCGCCGACGACGATGCGTGCCACCGACCGTCCAACGGGTGCCCCACCCAGTTTCGCGGACAACGCACCTGTCAGCGCCAGCGCTACCAATGTGATGCCGAAGATCGCGGCAATGCGCCACGCGGCCGGGGCGAGCAGTGCTGTGGCGAACGGCAGCGCCGCGCCCAGCAGGAAGGAGAAAAACGACGCGATGCCCGCCGACCACGGGTTGACCTGCGCGTGCGCGGGCAGTCCCATGGCGCGCTCCGAGTCGCGCTGAGAGGACACCGAGACGTACTCGCCCAGTGCCATCGACACCGCGCCGCCGATGACGGCCGCCAGACCCGACATCGCGATCGTCGTCTGGTCCGACGTCGCGCCTGCCACGCCGACGACCACCGCGGCGGTGGAAACGATGCCGTCGTTCGCGCCCAGCACCGCAGCGCGCAGGCGGTTGAGCCGCTCGCCGGTGCCGGGGTCCTGCCTATCGACGCCAGCATCCGCCAGCCCCGGACAATCGTCGGGGCACTCGGCGTTGGGGCGGCTCATCACATCAGTCATGCGGCCCATCCTGGCGGGTTCTGCGCACCCCCGCAAGGAAGTTCGCCCTGCCTTACCGCAGGTCAGGCTATGCAAACCTTGGCGGTGGCAGGGCGAAGCTGGCGTCGCTAAGCAACTAGCAGTCGAAGTACATCTCGAACTCCTGCGGGGTCGGGCGCAGGCGAACCGGGGTGATTTCGTTGTCGTACTTGAGCTTGATGTAGGTCTCGATGAGGTCATCGGTGAACACGTCGCCCTCGGTGAGGAAGTCGTGGTCCGCCTCGAGCGCCTGCAGCGCAGCCTCGAGCGAGGTCGGAGCCTGCGGGATGTCCTTGGCCTCCTCCGGCGGCAGCTCGTAGAGGTCCTTGTCCACCGGCGCGTGCGGCTCGATGCGGTTCTTGATGCCGTCGATGCCCGCCAGGAGCATCGCCGCGAAGCCGAGGTAGGGGTTGCCCGACGGGTCCGGCGCGCGGAACTCGATGCGCTTGGCCTTCGGGTTCGCGCCCGTGATCGGGATGCGGATCGCCGCGGAGCGGTTGCGCTGCGAGTACACCAGGTTGATCGGCGCCTCGAAGCCCGGCACGAGGCGGTGGTAGGAGTTCAACGTGGGGTTGGTGAACGCCAGCACCGCGCCCGCGTGCTCGAGCAGGCCGCCGATGTACCAGCGGGCGATGTCGGACAGGCCGCCGTAGCCGGACTCGTCGTAGAACAGCGGCTCGCCGTCCTTCCACAGTGACTGGTGGGCGTGCATGCCGGAGCCGTTGTCGCCAGCCAGAGGCTTGGGCATGAAGGTCACCGTCTTGTCGTAGAGCGTCGCGGTGTTCTTCACGATGTACTTGAAGTCCTGCAGGTCGTCTGCCGCGTGGAGCAGGGTGTTGAAGCGGTAGTTGATCTCCTGCTGGCCGCCGTTGCCCACCTCGCGGTGGAAGCGCTCGATGTCGAAGCCGGCGGCGGCGAGGTTGCGCACCATCGCGTCGCGCACCTCGACGGTCTTGTCGTGCGGCGGGACGGGGAAGTAGCCGCCCTTCCAGCGGTTTTTGTAGCCCAGGTTCGGCGAGCCGTCGGCCTCGACCTCGTTGCCGCGGTTCCACCAGCCCTCTTCAGCGTCGATCTCGTAGAACGCGGAGTGGCCCTCCACTTCGTAGCGGATGGAGTCGAACAGGTAGAACTCCGCTTCCGCGCCGATGGAGCAGGTGTCCGCGATGCCGGTGGAGCGCAGGTACTCCTCCGCCTTCTTGGCCACGTTGCGCGGGTCGCGGGAGAACGGCTCGTGGGTGAACGGGTCGTTGACGAAGAACTTCACGTTCAGGGTCTTGGAGCCGCGGAACTGATCCAGTTTCGCGGTGGCGAGGTCCGGCATGAGGGTCATGTCGGATTCCTCGATGGTGGTGAAGCCGCGGATGGAGGAGCCGTCGAACGCGAGGCCCTCTTCCATCACGTCTTCGTCGAACATCGACGCGGGGATAGAGAAGTGGTGCTCGATGCCGGGCACGTCGGTGAAGCGCACGTCAACGAATTCCACCTCCTCGTCGGCGATGAATTTCTTGACATCTTCGATGTTGTCGAAGGCCACGGACGGTACTCCTCCTCTGTTGGCGGGCATAAGCGGTTTCAAGTCTACGCGCGCGCCCCGCTACGCTCGGTAGGCATGGCTGCTAATCGACGACATGACTGGCGCAACGGCCCGGAAATTCCTAACCAATTCACCGGCGAGGGCGCGTTGCCGGGGTACCCGGGTGAGTTCCTCGGCATGCCGAAGGAGGGGCCGGGCTCGCAGGCGTCGGTCCTGCGCCGCATGGGTGGGGTCTTCATCGACTGGGCGTTGTGTGCCGTCGCCGCCTCGCTGATCACGCAGAACACCGGCGCGTTGGGCGACAAGTACACGGTGACGTACCTGTTGTGGATCGTGCTCGGCATCGTGTGCGGGTGGCTCTTCGCGCGCACTCCCGGCATGGCCGTGCTGGGCATGGGTGTCGCGCGGGTGGATAAGGAAGCGCCGGTGGGGTTCTGGCGCGCCGCCGTGCGCACCATCCTCACGGGCTTCGTACTGCCGGCCGCGCTTGTGGACGCTGACGGGCGCGGCATGCACGACCGCGCCACCACCACGACGGTGATCCGCACCTAGTTGTTGATCGGCCGTTCTTCACCCGCCAGCTCGTGGTCGAAGTCGATGTAGCGGAAGAACGCCCAGTTGGGATCCGTGAGCATCCGGGCCACCGACAGGCCGCCTGCGATAAAGAGCACCACGAACGACACTTCTGTGAATCGCGACAGCGCGTTGACGATGTCGCCCACCGCGAAGTCGTGCACCGCCGCGTAGATGACTGTGCCGGGGATCATGACCACCGCAGCCGGGATGGTGACGGTGGTGCGCGGCACCCGGGCCAGTCGGCCCAGAAGCCCGCCAGCGACACCGATGAGCAGCGCCGCGGCGAACGCCGCAAGGTACGAGCGCACCCCGTAGGCGAGCAGCCCCAGGCGCGCGGCGTTGGCCGCCATCCCCAGCGTCGCGGCGAGCAGCGCCATGCGTTTCGAGGAGTTGAACAGCAGGGCGAAGCACCCCACGCTGACAAAGCTCGCCGCCGCGCCGGCGGCTAAGAACTCCGCGGATTTCGGCACGGCTTGCGGCTGCGCTTCAGGGGTGCCGGACAGCATCGCCACCACCGAGACGGTCAGCATGATCACCACTATGATTTCGAGGGCGAACAGCAGCCGCGGGATACCGGCGGTGAAGTCGAAACGGGCGAAGTCCACAAACGAGGTGAACAACGGAAACCCCGGGATGAGGAACAGCACGGCCGCCACAAAGCCGGGGGATACCACACCGGAGATCGGCAGCACGCGGGCGAGCAGCAAGAACGCCGCTGATGCGACGAAAGCCGACGTCATCGTGGTCCCGATGAGGTTGAAATGCGCCCTGTGCAGCGCGGACCGCACCAGCTGCCCCAGCATCGCCGCTATGCACACAACCGCCGCGGTGGCCAGGCCGAACTGGTTCAAGATTGCGAATCCGGCGCAGGCAAGACCTGCGGCTAACGTCGATAGGCGAGGGCCCCAGCGCGGGGAAGGGATGCGCTCGATCTCATCCAGTGCGGCGCCGATGACCTCGGGCGTGCGGTAGCTTTGCAGCAACGAGTGCGCGGCGGTCTCCAGGGCCTCGATGCGCGACGCGTTCACACCTGGAAGCGGCACGTCGGCCACAGCAGTGCGAAACTGCTCCCCGCGATGGAAGGTGCAACTGATCGTGTTGAATCCGACGATGACGTCCGCGTTGTCGAAGCCGAGCGAACGGGCACACCGCTTCACAGCGCGAATCACCCGGTAGCCGGAGGCCCCGGAGGCTAACAGCAAAACGCCGAAGCGAAGGCAGGTGTTCGCTTCGGCGTCCATGCGCGGGGTCGGCTTGGTCACTTGCCACCCTTGCGCGCCTGCATGCGGCGCATCTTACGGTTCATGCCGGCCATGTTCTGCGCCTGCTTCGGCAGCGGCCCGCCCGGCAGGCCGGCGGCCTGGGCGCCGCGCCCGCGCGAATCCATGGCGTCCAGCTTGGCGGAGAGGTTGTACACCTCGTCCTTCTGGTAGTTCTTCGGCATCTTCAGCAGGTGCTTCTGCAGGTCCCGGTTGCGCACCTGGCCTTCGCCCTCGCCGGCGAAGACCTCGTAGACCGGCACGCCGGCCAGGAGGCGCTCGACGCGCTTGTGCTCTTTCGCCATCAGGGGCTTCAGGCGGTTCGGGTCGCCCTCGCCGACCAGCACGACGCCGGGGTTGCCCACCACGCGGTGGACGGTGTCCATGTGGGTGTTGGCCTGCACGCCGGTTTTGGTCAGCCACACGATGCCCATGGTGTTGCGCATGTTCTCCAGCGTCCAGCCTGCGGCGCCGGGGGTGTCTCCGACCTCGTCGTACATGGACTTTTCCAGGCGGCGGGAGAAGATGAACATCGCCAGCACGGCACCCAGGATCAGGCCCATGATCAGCCAGAACCACTTCGCGCCCCACCACAGGCCGAGGAGGAAGAACAGCAGCCCGCCACCGAGGACGCAGGCGAGCATGATGGGGATCAGCGCTTTGTCGCGCTTGCGCTGGATATCAAACGCCTGCTTGAGCTGTGAGCGCGTCGCTTTGCCTTTGGCGCGCTTCGCTGCGCGCTGTTCCTTCTTGGCAGCCTTTGCCGCTGCCTTGTCCTGCGTCGTAGCCATGGCCATAACTGTATGCCACGGCCACAACGCGGGCCAAAGACCCTAGCGGGTGACTACGGGGTGGTCGGCGGACGCGCCGTACTTCTTCAGCAGCGTCGATGCTTCCTGCGCGGTATCGCCTTGCGACGTCTCCGCCAAGTGCCGCAAATTTTCCGGCAACTCCAGCCCGCGGTGGGCCATCGCCTCGACGTAGAGCTTGCCGGCACGGTAGGAGGAGCGCACCAGCGGGCCAGACATGACGGCGCCGAAGCCCATTTCGTAGGCGGCGTCGCGGTACTCGATGAACTCTTCCGGCTTCACCCAGCGGTCGATCGGGTGGTAGGTCGGGCCCGGGCGCAGGTACTGGGTGATGGTGATGATGTCGCAGCCCGCGTCCACCAAATCCTGCAGCGCTTCGAGAACTTCCTCGCGGGTCTCGCCCATGCCCAGGATGAGGTTGGACTTAGTGATCAGCCCGAAATCGCGCGCCTGCCGGATCACGTCCAGCGAGCGGTCGTAGCGGAACGCGGGGCGGATGCGCTTGAAGATGCGCGGGACGGTCTCCACATTGTGCGCGAACACCTCCGGGCGCGCCTCGAAGACCTCCTGCAGCAGGTCGGGCTTGCCGGAGAAGTCGGGTGTGAGGTTTTCCACGCCGGTGTTCGGGTTGAGCTCGTGGATCTTGCGCACTACCTCGGCGTAGAGCCACGCGCCCTCGTCGTCCAGGTCGTCGCGGGTGACGCCCGTGATGGTGGAGTAGTTCAGGTTGAGGTTGCGCACCTCTTCGGCCACGCGGCGCGGCTCGTCGCGGTCGAGGGGATCCGGGCGGCCGGAGGCGATGTCGCAGAAGTCGCAGCGGCGGGAGCAGCGGGACCCGCCGATGAGGAAGGTCGCCTCGCGCGATTCCCAGCACTCGTGGATGTTCGGGCAGCCAGCTTCCTGGCACACCGTGTGGAGGTCAGCGCCCTTGACCTTCTGTTTCATGTCCTCGTATTCGGGACCGGTTTTGACGGAGTTGCGGATCCACCGCGGCTTTTTCTCAATCGGAGTTTCGGAGTTGCGCGCCTCAACGCGCAAAAGCTTGCGGCCTTCTGGTGCTACAGTCACGCCCTTACCGTACCTTCCGTGTCAAACCCTTCGACGGGTCCGGACGGGTGGCAAACGTGTGGTCCGCAACGACCAGCTCGCCGGCAAGCGCACGCTCCAATTCGTGCACTACCGGGCCGGCCATCTCGTTCGCGGTGACGTCGCGGCCGAGCTCGAGCGAGAGGGTAGTTACGTCGGCGTCGTCGATGCCGCAGGCAACGATGTGGTCGTAGTGGTCGAGGGTGTTGTTGCAGTTCAGGCTCAGCCCGTGCATGGTCACGCCGCGTGTGATGCGGATGCCGAGGGCGGCGATTTTGCGTTCGCTTGTCGACGCCTTCGGGTCCGCCGCCTTCGTCTCCGCCGGCACCCAGACCCCGGAGCGCCCGTCCACGCGCCCCGCGGTGGTCACGCCTGCGGCCCGCACGACCTGGATGAGCGCTTCTTCGAGCCGGCGCACGTAGTCGACCACGTCCACTGGCTCGGCGAGTTTGATAATCGGGTAGACCACCAGCTGGCCCTCGCCGTGCCAGGTGATGCGCCCGCCCCGGTCCACCGGCACGACCGGCACGGGGTAGGAGGGATCAGGCATGTCTTCCGGCTGTGTGCGTTTGCCGGCGGTGAAGGTGGAGGGGTGCTCGAGCACGAGCACTGTGTCGGGGGCATCGCCTGTGGCTCGTCGAGAAGCGATGTCTGCCTGGAGGTCCCATGCCTCCTGATAATCCACGAGCCCCAGCTCGCGCACGTCGATGGGTGCGGCTGAGGCTCGGATGGATTGCTCGGCGGGGAAAAACGGGTCGCGCGGCGCAGTCATACCGTTAGACCCTAGTCCCCGACGGCAGGAGGGGACTAGACGCCGTTGGCGGAGGCGTACTCGTCGGCGGTCAGAAGCGGGCCGACCTCCTCGACCTCCACCTCGAAGAGCCAGCCCTCGCCGTACGGGTCGTTGTTGATGGCCTCGTAGGCGCCGTCGATGTCCTCGTTGACCGCGGTGACGGTGCCGGTGACCGGGGAGTAGAGGTCGGAGACGGACTTGGTGGACTCGATCTCGCCGCAGGTCTCACCGGCGGTAACCGTGTCGCCGACCTGCGGCAGCTCCGCGAAAACGACCTCGCCCAGGCGGTCCGCTGCGACGTGGGTGATGCCAACGCGCACCGTCTGGCCGGCGGCATCATCCGGGGTGGAGTTGATCCACTCGTGGTCCTCGGAGTAGTAGAAGTCAGGCTTGAGTGCCATGGTTATGCGTCCTCTCGGGAGTAAAACGGGGTCGGTGCAATAGTAAACGGGTAGCGGCGGCCGCGGATGTCGATTTCCACTTCCGTGCCCACTTCCGCGTGGGCGGGATCCAGGTGGGCGAGCGCGACCGGGTAGCCCAGCGTCGGCGACGGCTGGCCGGAGGTGACGACGCCGATTTTGTCGTCGCCGAGGAAGACCTCCGCGCCCTCGCGCGCCGCGCGGCGCTGCTCGGAGGTCAGCCCCGCGATGACCACGCTGGGCTCGCGGCCGACAAGCGCCGCCTTGCCCACGAAGTCCGCCTCTTTCTTGGCAAACGCGCGGCCCATACCGGCCTCCACCGGGGTGGTATCCGCGGTCAGCTCGTGGCCGTAGAGCGGCATGGCGGCCTCAAGGCGCAGCGAGTCGCGCGCTGCCAGGCCGCAGGGGGTGCCGGCGCCGATGACGGCGTCCCACACCTGCTGCGCGTCCTCCCACTGGCAGAACAGCTCGAAGCCGTCCTCTCCGGTGTAGCCGGTGCGGGCGACGAAGACGTCGACCGGTTCTTCCGTCTGGTTCGAGCGCAGCGAGGACCAGGCGCCGGAGTAGTAGGTGAGGGCGGACGCGTCGCCGTCGAGAAGCGGTGTGAGCACCTCAAGCGAGCGCGGGCCCTGGACCGCAACCAGCGCGACCGCCTCGGAGTCGTTGCGCAGCTCGACGTCGAAGTCGCCCTTGCGGGCCTCGAACGCGGCCCACACGGTGGCTGCGTTACCGGCGTTGGGCACGACCATGAAGTGGTCCTCCGCGAAGCGGTAGGTGATCAAGTCATCCAGGATGCCGCCGTTGTCGGCGACGATCATGGAGTACTTCGCCTTGCCCACCTTCAGCGCGGTGAGGTTGGAAATGAGCGCGTAATCCAAAAACGCGGCGGCGTCCGGGCCCTTGACATCGATTTCACCCATGTGGGACAGGTCGAAGATGCCCACGTCGGTGCGCACGGCACGGTGCTCCTCCAACTCGGAGCCGTACTTCAACGGCATTTCCCAGCCGCCGAAGTCGGTGAAGCTCGCGCCGAGGTTTTCGTGGGTGGCGTGCAGCGGGGTCTGTGGCATAGGTGTGTTCTCCTTAGTACTTGGCGTTCTTCTCGGACACTTCGGCGTCGATTTCCTCGGCGACCTCCGGCGTGATGTCGAACGCCTCCGGTGGCGGGCAGGCGCACTGGAGGTTGCGGTCGCCGAAGGCTTCGTCGATACGCCGCACCGGCGGGAAGTACTTCGAGTGCACCAGCGAGTCCACCGGGTAGGCGGCCTTCTCGCGCGGGAAGTCGTACGGCCACTCGTTGCGGATCACGCTGACGGCGGTAAACGGTGCGTTGTGGACCACGGACTTTTCGTACTCGATCTCGCCGTCGATGATTTCCTGGATCTCGGCGCGGATGGAGCGCATCGCCTCGATGAAGCGGTCGAGCTCGGCCAAGTCCTCGGACTCGGTCGGCTCCACCATGAGCGTGCCGGCAACCGGGAAGGCGAGGGTGGGGGCGTGGAAGCCGTAGTCGATCAAGCGCTTGGCCACGTCCGCGGCGGTCACGCCGGATACGTCGGTGAGCTCGCGCAGGTCCAGGATGCACTCGTGGCCCACCAGGCCGTCGTTGCCGGTGTAGAGCACCGGGTAAGCATCGTTCAGCGCGCGCGCGATGTAGTTCGCGCCCAGCACGGCGTGCTCGGTGGCGCTGCGCAGGCCGGCCGCACCGGACATGGCGATGTAGGACCAGGAAATTGGCAGCACGCCCGCCGAGCCGTAGAGGGTGGAGGCGACGGGCACGCCGCCGTCGGCTTGCGCCGACGTGTCAACAGGGTCGCCCGGCAAAAACGGGATCAGGTGCTCGCCCACGCCAATCGGGCCCACGCCCGGCCCGCCGCCGCCGTGCGGGATGGTGAACGTCTTGTGCAGGTTCAGGTGGCTGACGTCGCCGCCGAAGTCGCCGGGGCGCGCGATGCCAGTCAGCGCGTTCATGTTCGCGCCGTCGATGTAGACCTGACCGCCGGCCGCGTGCACCTTGTCGCAGACCAGGCGCACGTCTTCCTCGTACACGCCGTGCGTTGAGGGGTAGGTGAGCATGATCGCGGCCACCGCGTCGGCGTGCTTGCCCAGCTTCGCGTCCAAATCCTCCAGGTCGATGGAACCGTCGTCTGCGGTCTTGACCACCACCACGCGCAGGTTGGCAAGTGTGGCCGACGCCGCGTTCGTGCCGTGCGCCGATGCCGGGATCAGGCAGATGTCGCGCCCCGCGTCGCCGTTTGCCACGTGGTAGGCGCGGATGGCCAGAAGGCCCGCCAGCTCGCCGGTCGCGCCGGAGTTCGGCTGCACCGACACCTCCGCGTAGCCGGTGATCTCCACCAGCCAGGCGCGGATTTCGTCGATAAGCTCGCGCCAGCCCGCGGTGTACTCGTCGGGGGTGTAGGGGTGCACGTTGGCGAAGCCGGGCCACGTGATCGCCTCCAGCCCGGCGGTGGGGTTGAGCTTCATGGTGCACGAGCCCAGCGGGATCATCGTGCGGTCCAGCGCGAGGTCCTTGTCGCCGAGTTCGCGGATGTAGCGCATCATCTGCGTCTCGGAGTGAATGCGGTTGAACGTCTCGTGGGTGAGGAACTCGGTGGTGCGGGTGAGAGCCTCTGGGATGCGCGCCTCACCTTCCGCCGGGGTCGCGCCGAAACCGGCCAGTAGCGCCTCGACGTCGGCGTCGGTGGTGTCCTCGCCGAAGGAGACACCGACCGTGGTGTCGTCGATCGCGCGCACCAGGTAGCCGGCGTGCGCCAGCTTGGCGACGACCTCCGGTGCCCCCGCAACCTCCACCGCCACCGTGTCGAAAAACTCGGCGTGCTTGACCGCCACTCCAGCTGCCTCAAGCGCCGCGGCAAAGTCGGCGGCACGCTGGTGCACGGCTCGCGCGATCTCGGTCAGGCCATTGGGGCCGTGGTAGACGGCGTACATCGACGCGGTCACCGCGAGCAGCGCCTGCGCGGTGCAGATGTTGGAGGTGGCGCGCTCGCGGCGGATGTGCTGCTCTCGTGTCTGCAGTGCCAGGCGGTAGGCCGGGTAGCCCTCCGCGTCCTTGGACACGCCGACCAGGCGGCCCGGCATCTGGCGCTGCAGCTTCTCCCGCACGGCCACGTAGGCCGCGTGCGGGCCGCCGTAGAACAGCGGCACGCCGAAGCGCTGGGTGGTGCCGATGGCGATGTCCGCGCCGAACTCGCCGGGGGCTTCCAACAGGGTCAGCGCCAAGATGTCTGCGTCGACGGCGACGAGGCCGCCGCGCTCGTGGATCGCCTCGATCACCGGGCGCGGGTCCACAATGTCGCCCTCGGTGCCCGGGTAGGCGAACACGGCGCCCACCAGATCCTCGCCGACGACGCCCTCGGCCAGGTTGGCCACCTCGACCTCGAGGTCGATCGCGCGGGCGCGCTCGGAGGCCACCTTGATCACCTGCGGGTGCAGGCGAGAATCCAGCAGCACGCGGCGGCCCTTCTTCACCACGCGCGACATCAGGCCGACGGCCTCGGCGGCGGCGGACGCTTCGTCGAGAAGCGAGGCGTTCGCGATGTCCAGGCCGGTGAGGTCTTGCACCATGGTCTGGAAGTTCAGCAGCGCCTCTAAGCGGCCTTGCGAGATCTCTGCCTGGTACGGCGTGTACGCGGTGTACCAGCCGGCGTCCTCGACCACGCCGCGGCGGATCACCGGCGGGGTCAGCGTCGAGGAAAAGCCTTGGCCGTAGAAGGCGCGCAGCACCGTGTTCTTGTCGGCCAGCTCGCGCAGGCGCGATTGCGCCTCATACTCCGTCAGTGCCTCCGGCAGCTCGAGCGGCTTGTCCGCCAGGATGCCCGAGGGCACCGCGGCGGCGATCAGCGCGTCGATGGAATCGTAGCCCAGCGCGTCCAGCATTTTCTGCTGTTCTTGCTGGTCAGGGCCGATATGGCGGGAGATGTAATCCAACTGGAGCTCCTTGATATTCGGGTCGTAGAACCACGCGTCAGCATAGCCGGTCGGCCCGGGAGGAGACCCCGTTTTGCACAAAGCTGTCTAGAATTCCTCCACGGCAGCGTCGCCGAACAACCACGTCACTGCAATCGCGCCGGGGTCCGGCACGTCTTTCGCGCTTTCCCCGAGGTAGGAGGCCCGGCCCTTCGTCGCCTGCATGCCGCGGGTGGACTTCGCCCCCTCCACAGCGGGCCCAAACACGTGCTCCAGCACCTCGTCGACGCTGCCGCTGGCGTCCTTTGCGGCCTGTGCTGCGGGCGCGAGCGCGTCGATCAGTGTGTTGTCGCCCTCTTTCGCGCCGCCGAGTTCGGTAATCGCATCCACGCCGCGTTGCATGCCCTCCGCGAGCGCCTTCGCAAATGCCTCGCCGTCGCCCTCGCGAGAGTCGACACCCTCGAACGCGTCCGCCATCTCTCGGAAGAACGTGCCCAGTACCGCGCCCGAGGTCCCGCCCGCACGCACCAGCATCCGGTGGGCGAAGAAGTTCAGCACATCCGCATCCGTGCCGCGCACAGGCCTAT
The DNA here is from genome assembly GCF_013601005.1 of Corynebacterium wankanglinii. Taxonomy (NCBI): domain Bacteria; kingdom Bacillati; phylum Actinomycetota; class Actinomycetes; order Mycobacteriales; family Corynebacteriaceae; genus Corynebacterium; species Corynebacterium wankanglinii. Next base: position 455,094 of record NZ_JABFED010000002.1, on the reverse strand, counting down.
CGACGTCACCAAAGGCCGCCTCCATATTCTGTCCAAAATCGCCGTCCCCGGCCTGGCGGTCCAGGGCGGTCAGGTCGTCGAACCTGCTGGCTAAGCGCTCCACGAACGCGGTCAGCCACGCGTTGTCCTCGCCTTCGTCGGGCTGGGTCACTTCGTCGACCATGCGCGCCTCGACGAATGCGGGGTCGACGACGGTGCCGGGCCAGGCGGGGGCGGACGTTTCGGCGTCGATAAGCTCGATCAGCTCGTCATCGAGGGCGGTCACCGTAATCGAGATGCCGGCCATGTTCAACGAGGTGACTAGCGATCCCCGCATGCCGCGACGCACGTTGAGTCCCCGGTCCGTGAGCTGCGTGAGGGCCTCGCCGAACACGAGGTCCTGCTCCAGCTGGCTCGTGCCGCCAAGCCCGTTGACGAAGAGCATGACATCGCCCGCAGGGTTGTCGAGGGCGGCCAGGATGGCGTCGAGCAACTCCTCAACCAGGGCAGCTGCGGTGGGAGTGTTCTGCGCGAGCTCCCGGCGCTCCACGCCCGGCTCGCCGTGAATGCCCACGCCCACCTCGATCTGGCCCGCGTCCAGGTCGAAGGTTGCCCGGTCGCTGGTGGGGGAGTGGCCTGGCTGGAGCGCCACGGCCATGCTGCGGGAGCGATCCGCGCACCGCTGAGCGACCGCCGCCACAGCCCGCAAATCGTCGCCCCGGGCTGCGGCAGCACCGGCAACCTTCTCCACAATCACGGTGGCCCCAGTGCCGCGGCGGCCCGGTGAATCGTCAGTGTCGATCTCCGTGGCCACGTCGTCGGCCACGAGCACCTGTGCCACCTCCACTTCAGCGTGGTTTGCGGCGACGGTGAAGTTCATGACGTCGCCGGTGTAGTTCTTCACCACCTGGACCACGCCGGCACCCCGGTCGGCCCACTCGGTGGCGGTACCGATCTGCACGGCGTTCGGAGAAGTGAACAACAGACCCGGGCACGCGGCGTCAAGCATGCCCTCGCCGACAAACCCAGCGTGCATCGGCTCGTGGCCCGACCCGCCGCCGGAGATGACGGCAACGCGGTGCGACCCTTTGGCGTCGTCAGGCGACAGCCCGATAAAACCCTCGTCGTGCCATTCGGCGCACGGGTGCGCGGCAACCAGCCCGCCGAGCGCCTCGCGCATGAAGTGGTCGGTGGAATTGCGGAACGATTTGAAAGTGTCGGCCATACTGTCACTGTAGGCGCGATACGAAAACCCCGGCACCGAAATGCGGTGCCGGGGTACGTGTTCTAGAGCTTAGACGTCGAGGTCAGCCTCGAAGTCGCCCTGCTCGATGCGGTCCTTGATGGTGGTGACGAAACGGCCAGCATCAGCACCGTCGATCAACTGGTGATCGTAGGTGAACGGCAGGTAGCACATCTGGCGGATGGCGATGGAGTCGATGCCGTCCTCGGTGACGATGACGGGGCGCTTCTCAATCGCGGCGGTACCCAGAATGCCTGCCTGCGGCGGGGTGAGCACCGGCGTATCCAGCAGTGCGCCCTCGGAGCCGATGTTGGTCACCGTGAAGGTCGCACCCGACAGGTCGTCCGGGCGCAGCTTCTTGTTGCGCGCGCGGTCCGCCAGGTCGGTGATCGCCTTCGCGATGTCGGCCAAGTTCATATCCTGCACCTTCTTGATCACCGGCACCAAGAGACCCTGCGGCGTATCCACGGCGATACCGATGTTCACGTCCTCGTGGTACGTGATCTCCTTCGCGTCAGCGTTGTAGGAAGCGTTGACGTTCGGGTGCGACACCAGCGCCTCGGCGGTGGCCTTGATGAAGAAGGCGAGGTAGGTGATGTTCGCACCATGCTTCTCCACGAACGCCGGCTTGACCTTCTTGCGCAGCTCGGCGACGCGGGTGACGTCCACCTCCTGCACGTGGGTCAGCTGCGCGGAGGTCTGCAGGGACTCCACCATCTTCGCGGCGGTGATCTCGCGGATGCGGTTCACGCGCTGGGTGGTGCCGATCAGCTCCGCCTTCGCCGGGTCCACGGACTTGGTGGACCAGTTGGCGCGAGCGCCCTTCGGTGCGTCCGCCTGCTCCTTCGTCGCAGCCGAAGAAGCGGCTGCGGTGCCCTCAGCCTTGCCGCCCTCTGCGGCCGCGAGGACATCCTGCTTGCGGATGCGGCCGCCGACACCGGTGCCTTCGATGGTGTTCAGGTCCACGCCGTGCTTGTCGGCGAGCTTACGCACCAGCGGGGTGACGTACGGGACGTTGTCGCCGTTGTTCACCTTCGCGGAGGCGTTCTTGGCGTCGGCCTTGTCCTCGGACTTCGCTTCCTTCTTCGGCTCCGACTTCTTCGGCGCCGGCTTCTCAGCCTTTTCCTCGGTCTGCTTCTCGGCCTTTTCTTCGGTCTTCTCCTCGGCCTCGGCCTCGGCCTCGTCGTCGGCATCGTCTGCCTCAGCAACTGCCTCAGCGTCGCCGATGATCACGATGACATCGCCGACCTCGACCGTGTCATCCTCCTCGGCCAGGATCTCCAGGATGGTGCCCTCGACCGGAGACGGGATTTCGGTGTCGACCTTGTCGGTGGAGACCTCGAGCAGCGGCTCGTCCACCTCAACCATGTCGCCGACGGACTTCAGCCAGGTGGTGATGGTGCCCTCGGTGACGGACTCGCCGAGCTCCGGCATCTCAACCTTGGTGCCCTCGCCGGAGCCCTTCTTGTTCTTGGAGGAGGACTTTTTGTCATCCTTCGTCGGCGCGTCCTCCGGGTTGTCGCCCTCGCCCTCGGCGGAGTTCTCCTCGGTGACCTTCTCGTCCTCGTCAGCGACGTTGTCCTCGGAGGAGCCGTCGTCGTCCGCGTCGTCGGAGGAAGCCGCGGCGTCAGCGTCACCGATGCGGGCGATCACATCGCCCACCTCGACGGTGTCATCTTCCTCCGCAAGGATCTCGATCAGGGTGCCGGCAACCGGAGACGGGATCTCGGTGTCGACCTTGTCGGTGGAGACCTCGAGCAGCGGCTCGTCCACCTCAACCTCGTCGCCGACTTCCTTCAGCCAGGTGGTGATGGTGCCTTCGGTGACGGACTCGCCGAGCTCCGGCATCTCCACGTCGGTGGCGTCGCCGGTGGCCTTCTTGGCGGGCTTCTTCTCCTCCTGCTTCGGAGCCTCCTCCTTGGCGTCCTCAGCCTCAGCCTCAGCCTCGTCGGCCTTGTCGTCCTCTTTGTCGGACTCGTTGCTGGAGGAGTCCGCTTCCTCTCCCTCGTCGCCGATGATGGCGATCACGTCGCCGATCTCGACCGTGTCGTCCTCATCGGCCTTGATTTCCAGGATTACGCCTGCGACTGGGGACGGGATCTCGGTGTCGACCTTGTCGGTGGAGACCTCGAGCAGCGGCTCGTCCACCTCGACAGTGTCGCCGACTTCCTTCAGCCACGTGGTGATCGTGCCTTCGGTGACCGATTCGCCCAGCTCGGGCATCTCAACTGAGTGCGCCATCTCTTAAAGTCTCCTCATCGAAACGTTGGAAGCTATACAGCCACAAAGCGTACCTGTAACGAGCCCCGCACGTTGCCCAAGGGGTGACCTTTTCTGCGGCGGGTGCACCGTATGATGTGGGGCGTGTTCAACCTTTTCGGCAAAGGCAAGAAGTCCACAACGTTTAAACCGCCCCGCGCGCCTGGGGAGACGATCCGTCCGGACGATGCGCAGTATCTGCGCGACTGGGTTGTGGGCCGTGCCTTTGTGGAGGGGTTTGTGGAGCCGGAGACGATGGTCAACGAGATGTCCGTCGTCCTCGTCGATGAGCAGGGCAATTACACCCGCCGTCGCATCGGCGGACCCAAGGGCATCGATCAGGTGGCGAACATGCTGGGCATCATGCTCTACGACGTCGAAGAGACGGGATACCCCGACCGTATGCGGAAGAAGATTGAACAGGAGCGGATTCTGCGCAAGCGGGAGGAGCAAAAAGAGCGCCGCGCCAAGTTCGAGCGGGGCGAAAACCCCTACAGCTAGCGAGCGCGCGCACGATCTGACATACCGGCTGCACCGCCCACCACAACGCCGCAGGTCAGCGAGGTATTGCTGGGCGCGCATGTCAAATCGTGCGCACCCCAAGCGCTACTGCTTATCGACGAGGCGCGTCACCGCCTCCACGATCGTCCGCACAGGCGCGCCAGTTGCCCGCTTCGGGGTGTAGCCGTAGGGGCTGCCGCCGTTCCAGGCGGGGCCGGCGACATCGATGTGGGCCCACTCCGTGTCCTCTGGCACGAAACGGGACAGATAAAGCCCGGCGAACAGCATGCCGCCGGTGCGCGCGTTATGGGTGTTGCGAATGTCGGCGATGGGGGACTTCAGCTCGTCCTCCTGCTCCTCCAGCAGCGGCATCGTCCAGGCTTGCTCGCCAACCTCGCGGCCGGACTCTGCGATGAGGTCGCGCAGTTCTTCCGAGCCCATCACGCCGGCGGTGCGGTTGCCCAGCGCCACCAGCTGCGCGCCGGTCAGCGTCGCGGTTTCGATGAGGTAGGCCGGGTTGTCCTCGCAGGCACGCGCGATGGCGTCGGCAAGCACGAGGCGGCCCTCCGCGTCGGTGTTGATGACCTCGCTGGTGATGCCGCCGTAGTGGGTGATCACATCGCCCGGGCGGGTGGCGGTGCCGGACGGCATGTTCTCGGCGAGTGGGAGCCAGGCGTCGATGCGCACGGGCAGTTCAAGTCGCGCAGCTGCGGCGATGGCGGCGAGCTGGGCCGCGGAGCCGCCCATGTCGGAGATCATGTCCTCCATGCCGGCACCGGGCTTCAGCGAAATGCCGCCAGTGTCGAAGGTGATGCCCTTGCCCACCAAGGCGACCGTTTTACCGGCGCCCGACGGCGCCCAGGTCAGGTGCACCAGGCGCGGCGGGCGGGAGGAACCGCAGCCGACAGCGAGGATGCCGCCGAAGCCTTGCTGCTCCAGCTGGGTTTCATCCAGCACCTCGATGTCCAGACCGGCGGCCTGCGCAACCTCGCCCATCACACTGGCGTAGCGCTCTGGGTAAAGGTAGTTCGCTGGGGTGTTGACCAGGTCGCGGGCCAGGTTCACGGACTCCGCCAGGACCACGGCGGAGTTGTACTCGGCCTCGTCGGCGCCGACGACGGTGACCTCGGTGGTTTGCGGGGTCTGGTCGTCCGCGTTGTCCTGGTCAAACACCTCCGCGCGGGACTTCAGGCCGGTGTAGACGTAGCCGCCCAGCAGCAGGCCCTCCACAATGGGGCCGACGCCGAACTCGGTGGAGATCGCGGCGCGTTCAACGTCGTTGAGCGTCCGAGCAGCGGACCCGGCGCCGCGGCGGACGGCCTCGTCGTCAACCTCCGAGGCATCACCGAGGCCGAACGTGATCACCAGAATGCCGTCGATAAGCAGACGCGTGACCTCACCCGCGGTGCCCTTCGCACCGACGGCAACCAGCGCCTCCAGCAACCCCTTCGGAGCGAGCGCCGTGACGGGAACCTCGATGCCGTCCTCGCCGCTGGCCACGGGGATGAGCAGGGCGGAGCCCTCGGGGGCGGCGGTGCCGGGGGTCGCGCGCACCGTGGTGCCGCGGGCGGGGAGGCTGACTTCAAAGGCCATAGGGAGTCCTTTCATCGTGCGGGCAGTTGCGCCCTCCGAGCCTAGTGAAGCGGGGAGTACCCTTAGCGCTATGGCTGAGATCGAATTCACAATCACCCCGACCGACAACCCCACCCCCGACGCCGAGCGCGCGAAGATCCTCGAGGACCCGGCGTTCGGCCAGCAGTTCACCGACCACATGGTCTCCATCGAATGGGACGAAGAAAACGGCTGGCACGACGCGCGGGTTCGGGCCTACGAGCAGATTTCGCTCGACCCGGCGTCGAACGTGTTCCACTACGGCCAGGCCATCTTCGAGGGGTTGAAGGCATACCGCCACACCGACGGCAGCATCACCGCCTTCCGTCCGGAGCAGAACGCCAAGCGCCTGCAGAACTCCGCGGAGCGCATGGCCATGCCGGAGCTGCCGGAGGAACTCTTCTTGGAGGCGGTGCGCCAGATCGTGGAGATTGACAAGGACTGGGTGCCCGAGGCCGGCGGGGAGGCGTCGCTCTACCTGCGCCCATTCATGATCGGCACCGAGAAGACGCTGGGTGTGAAGCCCTCGTCGAGCTACAGCTTCTACATCATCGCCTCGCCCGCCGGCGCGTACTTCGACGGCGGCGTGAAGCCGGTCAGCGTGTGGATCTCCGAGGACTACGTTCGCGCAGCCCCAGGCGGCACCGGCGATGCCAAGTTCGCCGGCAACTACGCCGCGTCCCTGCTCGCGCAGCAGCAGGCGGCGGAGAAGGGGTGCGATCAGGTGGTCTGGCTGGACGCGTGCGAGCGCATGTACATCGAGGAAATGGGCGGCATGAACCTCATGTTCGTTGAGGGCTCCGGCGACAGCGCCAAGATCATCACCCCGGAACTGACTGGCTCGCTGCTGCCGGGCATCACCCGCAAGTCGCTGCTCCAGGTCGCCGAGGACCTGGGCTACGCCACCGAGGAGCGCAAGATCACGGTGGATGAGTGGCGCACGGGAGCGCAGGACGGCACGATCACCGAGACCATGGCGTGCGGCACCGCGGCCGTGATCACCCCGGTAGGCACCGTGAAGTCCAAGGACGGCGAGTTCACGGTCAACAACAACGAGGCCGGAGAGATCACCATGGCCATGCGCGAGCGCCTGCGCGGCATCCAGACTGGCGAGGTGGAGGACACGCACGGCTGGAACACCGTCCTCATCGAGGGCTAGTCGCTTCTCGACGATCCTTCGGCCAGCACCTCGCCCGCAAGCTCCGCCGCGAGGTTGAGCTGCGGCAACGCGGCCAGGGCACCGGCGCCCTGGCCCGTTTTCATGTCCAGCGCCATCACCGGCTTGAGGTTTAGTGCCTCCAGGCACCCGGTGTGGGCCGGCTCGCTCGTTGCCTGCCCGGCGATGAGCCATTCTTTGGTGCCGGGCGCCAGCCGCTCGGCCACGTATGCGGCCATGGTGGGGTAGACCTCCCCGACGAGCACCGGCGTGCGCCGGGCGGCCGACTGGGCGATGAGCCCGACCAGGAAGGCGAAGTCCGGACCCGTCAGTTCCGCACACACCCGCGGTGTGTCGTCCCGGAAATTGCGCACCCGGAACATTGCGTCACGCACGGCGGCGGACTTGATCTTCCACACCTTGTCGTTGATGCCGGAGCCGCGACCGATCGCTTTGACCGGCTCGGTGCGGGTCAACGTGCCGTAGACGGCGGCGGCCACAGTGGTGTTGCCAACCCCGATATCCCCGGCGACGATGAGGTCAGCACCAGCGTCGATCTCGTTGTCCGCGACCTCCGCACCGGCCGCGAGGGCTGCTTCCCAGACCTCGGAGGACACCGCAGACTCCACATCGATGGCGCCGGTAGGAGCATCGAGATAGTCGCCGATGAGGCGAACACTCGCCCCTGCCACACGCGCTGCGGACTGGCCTGGGCCGCCGCCCGCGCGCAGTTCGTTGGCTTGTGCGGCGCCCGCGTCGGCAGTCCACGCGGATAGGCCGCGCTCAGCGATGCCGTGGTTTCCTGCCACGATTATCGCTCGCGCCCGGGAGAACGGCTTGGGCACGACCGTTCCTTGAACCGCCGCTATCCACGCAGCAAGGGAGCCAAGGCGCCCCAGCGCGAGACCGCTAGCGGACTCAGCCAGAGCGTCGGCCACGGCGTGCCTGTGAGATTGCGCTGGAGCTTCGACCGGCGGGAAGTGCATGATCTAGACCTTTGCCCCGACGGCGACGCGCGGCTTCGGGGTGCGCCAGTTGCGCGGTTGGGTGGCGCGGGAGAACGCATACATGCCCAGGCCGAAGCCAGTGTCGGCCTCCGGGAACTTCGCCCGGACCGCGCGGTTGGCGCGGTTGCCGATGATGAAGCCCTCGATGAAGATGGTCAGCATAAACAGCAGGCTTAGAAGAGACAGCACGGCGGACACCCGCGGCAACCAGGTGCCGATGAGCATGATCACCAGAAGCACCAGGGCGGCTGGCATGACGTAGTTGTTGAAGAAGCGCTTGGAATCCACCCAATCGCGCACGAAGCCGCGGACCTCGCCTCGGTCGCGTTCGGAGAGGTAGCGCTCGTCGCCGGCGTCAATGCGCGCCTGCATCTCGCGGTTGCGGGCGCGGTTTTCCTCCCGCACCTGCTTCTTGTGCGCCTTCCACTCCTCCTTGGACATGGTTTTCTTCAGCTCTTTTTCACGCTGACGAACCTGCGCCGGAGTGGCCGCGTTCGGGTCGCGCACCACGCCGCGCTTGATCTCTTGGTCGATGCGCTTGGGCGTTGGGCGGCCCTTTGGCGGGGTGTAGCCCTTGGGCAGCTTCGCCTCCGCCTGCTGGTTCGCCTCCGGCTTCGCGTCAGGCAGCTCGACCTTCGTCGAGCCGGTGCCAGCGGCCGCGTCGGCATCTTGCTCGGTTTTCTGCCAGGGAAGTTTCACGCCCATTAGGCTACAAGGCCAATTCGTCCGAGTGGAATAGACCGGCAGGGTGGCCGGTTGCACAGTCAGTAGCGAGTGGCGCGTAGCATGGGCGCACACTTGAACATCGAAGCTTGAAGTCGACGCACGAAGGAGACTGCAATGACTGCCCCCACCTCTACCACTGGCGTGAACCTGACCGAGGCCGCCGCGGCGAAGGCGAAAGCTCTGCTTGACCAGGAGGGGCGCAATGACCTCTCCCTGCGCATCGCCGTCCAGCCCGGCGGCTGCGCTGGCTTGCGCTACCAGCTCTACTTCGACGACCGCGACCTGGACGGCGACAAGGCCGACGAGGTCGGTGGCGTCCGTCTCGTCGTGGACAAGATGAGCGTGCCCTACCTGATGGGCGCCACGATCGACTTCGCGGACACCATCGAGCAGCAGGGGTTCACCATCGACAACCCGAATGCGGGCTCCGCTTGCGCCTGCGGCGACAGCTTCAACTAATCGCTCCTGCTTGAAGACGAAAGCTCCGCACCGGAACACGGTGCGGAGCTTTTTCGTGTGCTACCGGCAGCCATGCTCCTCGGCGAGCCACGCCAGCGCGTCTGCTTCACCGCCCTCGGTATCGGGACGAATGGGATCCTCCGCGAACGTTTCGCCGGTGCGGGCGCGATCCTTCGCAATGGTGAGCATCAGGTTGCTCCCGTCGGGAAAGTCGTAGACCATGTTGGCCGAGGCATAGCCGGCCGTCGGCGCACCGAAGCTGCGCGAGCGTTCCAAGCCGCGGAACGACAACATCGTCGCTTCGCCGGACGAGGCGGTGTTTTCGTCCACAAGCACAGCGGTAGGCGCGTCCCATTTGCCACCCGCGGTTTCCAGGGCGCTCCCTCCGCCGTTGACCGCGTTACCGCTGACGTTGACCGGCATCGAGCCGCTTGCTGTAACAAATTCGAGCACCTCCCCGTCCGGAAGTAGAGGTGAGAGACCTGCGAGCATTGGTCCCATATCGCCACCGTAGTTACCGCGCAGGTCCACGATAGCCCCACAAGCCCCATCATCCCGGGCTTGGATCAGGCCGCTGGTGAGGGTGTCCGCGTATGCCTGGATGTCAGCGTGACGGTCGATTCCAGGCACCGTTGCAACCGCGACGCCGTTTCTGACCGCCACTCTGGCGGCCTCCGTTTCAGCAACCTCGTCATCGTCGCCAGTGACCGGTGCGAACAGTTTGGAGTGCTTGCCTCCGGCGGCGTGTACCGCCTTGTCGAGTGCGGGACGGATGTCGTCGAGCGTCTCCGCGTGCTTCGCTTCCTCTCGAGCGGCCGCGCTGGCCTCCGCAAACTCCGCAGAGTCTGCGTAGATGCCCTGGTCGGCGAGGTCGAGCACCGTAGAGGTGTAGCGCTTCGGGGTGTCCGTGCCAAAGAACCGAGCGGTGCCGGTGTACATGGCGGTGACAGTGGGACCGTAAACGTACAAGACGGTAGCCGCTGCGAGAATGAGCGCAACTATCAGGCCGCCGACCGTGAGGAGAATCTTGCGTGCTTTTGACATGCATTTCATCCAACCGGCATGCGGGTCGCGGCACAACACCCCTGGCGCTACGTTTGAGGTAGTGCAGGCGCTACCTAGAGCTGGACCGGGTAGTCCTTGTGCTCGATCTGCGGGTCGATGCGGTGCTCGACAAAGATGCCGTGCCACACCATGAAGGCGAGCACCGTCCAGAGGCGGCGGGAGTGGTCGGACACGCCGTCGCGGTGCTCCTTGAGCATCTCAAGGACTTCGTCCTTGGCGAAGATGTCGTCGGTCTGGGACTCGCGGATGGTGTCTTGCGCCCACCCGAAGAGCTCATCGCCCGCCAGCCAGTGGCGCATGGGCACCGGGAAGCCCAGCTTCTTGCGGTGCAGCACGTGCGGGGGCACGATTTGCTCCATCGCCTTGCGCAGGGCGTACTTGGTGGTGCCGCCCGCGATCTTCTGGTCGTAGGGGATGGTCTGGGCGACCTCGAAGACTTCCTTATCCAGGAAAGGCACACGGAGCTCGAGCGAGTTCGCCATGTTCATCTTGTCGGCCTTGACCAGGATGTCGCCGCGCATCCAGGTGAACAGGTCCAGGTTCTGCATGCGCGCCACCGGGTCCATCTCGGTGGAGGCGGCGTAGATCGGTGCGGTGACCTCGCGGTGGTCCCATTCGCGTTTCGCCCACGGCAACACACGGTTGAGCTGCTCGAAGTTGAAGGAGCGGGCGTTTCCGTAGTAGCGGTCCTCAATGGGGGTGGTCCCGCGCTCGAGGAGGCTCTTGCCCTTCACACCGTCCGGCAGCACGCGGCTGAGGCGGTTCAGGCCCTTGTTTAGCGCGCTCGGCAGTTTCTCAAACGGGGCGAGCGAGAGCGGCTCCTTGTAGATGGTGTAGCCGCCGAACAGCTCGTCTGCGCCCTCGCCCGACAATACGACCTTGACGTGCTTGCGCGCTTCCTGTGCCACAAAGAAGAGCGGCACCAGTGAGGGATCCGCCACCGGGTCGTCCAGGTACCACATGATTTTCGGGATGGCGTCGGCGTACTCCTCGGGGGAGACGATCTTGACGATGTGCTCCACCCCGATGGCCTCTGCGGATTCGGCGGCCACATCTACTTCGGAATAGCCCTCGCGCTCGAAGCCGGTGGTGAAGGTGAGCAGGTTCGGATTGTGACGCTTGGCCAGGGCGGCGATAGCGGTGGAGTCAATGCCGCCGGAGAGGAAGGAACCGACGGTGACGTCGGCACGCATGTGCTTTTCCACGGAGTTCTCCAACGCGCGCGCGATGCGGTCGTAGAGGTCCTGCTCCTTGCCTTTCACTACCGGCTGCGGTGAGAAGTGGGGCTTGAAGTAGCGGTCGGAGTGAACCTCGCCGCCGGGCTTGAGGGTGACAGTGCAGCCGGATTCGACGCGGCGGATCTCCTTGTGCAGGCTCTCCGGCTCCGGCACGTACTGCAGGTCCACGTAGTGCTCGATCGCGCGTCGATCAAGTTCCAGGCCTAGACCCAATTCCGAGGCCATCTCCAGGATCGACTTCTTCTCTGAGGCGAACACCGTGCCCTTGCCGGTAGTGGCGTAGAACAACGGCTTGATGCCGAACTGGTCGCGCGCGGCGAACATCGTCTTTGTTTCGGTGTCCCAGATGACGAAGGCGAACATGCCCCGCAGGTGCTCGACCACGTTGGCGCCCCAGTGGTGGAAGCCGACTACGATCGGCTCGCCGTCGCCGCTGGTGTTGAAGGTGTAGCCCGCCGCGGTGAGTTCCTCGCGCAACTCGATGTAGTTGTAGATCTCCCCGTTGAAGGTCAGGGCGTAACGCTCCGGGTTGTTGGCCGGGCCCCAGCGCAGCGGCTGGTGGGAGTGTTCGATGTCGATGATGGCCAGGCGGTTGAAGCCGAATACGGCGTGATCGTCATTCCACGTGCCGGCCGCGTCGGGGCCGCGGTGGTACATGCACGGCAGGGCGCGCTCTACCGGTTGAACAAACTGGGCTGCGTTCGCGTCTGCAGAAAGCAGGGCAAGAAGGCCACACATACTGAAACCTCTCCGTATATATAGGTGCGCCGCGGTAGCGGCCAGAAGTCCCCTCAACAATAGGGTTTTGCTTGCCGTTTTCGTGAACCGGATGCGCCCAACTTTCGCCGTGCCCCATAAGGGGGCCAACTTATGGATGAAGTTTTAAGCCCAGGCGGCCGCGGGGCGAAGCTATTTCGTCGCTAAGCAGTTGCTTATCGACGTTCCTTCGGCCAGCGCCCTCACCCCCGTCACCAAGATTCCGACGGCCCAGACGAGATGAACTATTCTGGCCCCGTAGGAATGTTCTGTCACGAACATGGGCATTCAGTGTTTTTAGTGTGGACAGGAAGGCAGACACACGTGGATAAGGAAGTAAACCGCGGTTTCGCCAAGAAGGCCGGCGTCGCGGGCGCGCTCCTGCTGGGTGGCTTCGGGCTAGCCGGCTGTGACGTCGCCGCGCCGGAGGCGCTCGCAAACATCCTCGACATGGGCTGGCCGGACCCGGTCACTCCGGAGGGTACCCAGATGTACAACTTCTGGGTGTGGACTTGGCTTGCCGCCTGGATTATCGGCATCACCATGTGGGGCCTGTTCATTATGGCGATCGTCCGCTGGAACAGGAAGGCCCGCGCCAAGCAGGGGGCAGGGGAGTTCCCGAAGCAGCTGCAGTACAACGTTCCACTGGAGCTGGTCTTGACGGTCGTGCCGATCGTCATCGTCATGGTGCTGTTCTTCTTCACTGTGCAGGCGCAGACCCGCACCACCGCACTGGATAAGGACCCGAAGGTGACTGTCGACGTCACCGGCTACCAGTGGAACTGGAAGTTCGGTTACGCGGAGGTCGACGGCGAACTCACCGCGGACGGCCGGGATTACGACGGTCTGGACACCGAGCGACAGGCCCTGGCCGAGGACACCAAGTTCGACCCCGAGGATATGCACAACGCGAACCCGATTCACGGCACATCCATGGGCGACCTGTCCTACCTGAACTTCAACCAGATCGAGACCATCGGGTCCACCGAAGAGGTACCTGTGCTCGTCCTGCCCACCGACACCCCGATCGAGTTCCGTCTCGCTTCCGGTGACGTGAACCACGCGTTCTGGGTTCCGGAGTTCCTGTTCAAGCGCGATGTGTACGCACACCCGGAAAACAACCAGCAGCAGCGTGCGTTCCAGATCGAGCGCATTGAAGAAGAGGGCGCGTTCGTCGGCCGCTGTGCCGAGATGTGCGGTACCTACCACGCGATGATGAACTTCGAGGTGCGCGCTGTGACACCGGAGAAGTTCGAGCGGTACATCCAGTTCCGTCGCGATAACCCGGGCGCCGCTAACTCCGAGGCTCTGCGTTCCATCGGCGAGGAGCCGTACGCAACCTCCACCCGTCCGTTCGTCTCGGACCGCACCGGCACCCGCGACGGCAACAACACTGTCGACCCGAACGCGAACGTTTAAGAAAGAGAGAGCGAAGCCATGGGAACTGGATCAAAGGTTTTCTACGCCATCGGCACCTTCCTTGCTTTGATGGCCGTGTTCTACATCCTCGCTACCACCTGGATTGGTGAGGACGCATACCTCTTCGGCATCGAGTGGATCGGCTCGGTCGGCCTCGTGCTTGCCACCGTGTTCTCGTTCATGCTCGGCGGTTACCTCGACATCACGGAACGCCGCATGGACATTGTTCCGGAGGACTGGGAAGAGGCGGAGATCGAGGATGGCGCTGGCGTGCTCGGTTTCTTCTCCCCGAGCTCCATTTGGCCGTTCGCAATGGCGATGGCCATTTGCATCCTCGGCCTGGGCATCGCCTTCTGGCAGCTGTGGCTGCTGGCTATCGGTGCAGTTTGCCTCATCGGCACCACCACGATGCTGAGCTTGCAGTACGGTATTCCGCGCGAGAAGCACTAACCGCCGACGTATTCACCCCCGCCGCGATCCCCGCGGCGGGGGTGTTCTTTTGTCTTCGATCATCCGAAAGTTTGTCCCCTGTTGGAGCCCGCCGGTTCGCCCTACAGGTGTGAGATCCAGCACATCTAGGAACTGGCGCGTGTTCGCGGAGTCCACGGAAAAAGTGGGGGGTGGCGAGAGGGGATAAGTCAACCCGTGGTGAAGGGGCCCGGTGACCAGCAGTGTTCTGGTCGTATTTCAGATGAAAAAGTTCCCGCGTGAGCTGAAAAAATTTTTCCGAGTTGCCAAGAGGCAAGAACTTGCTGGCTGGGCGCGCACTCACAGCAAAATTACGGGGGTGAGTGAGATGAATATCAGGCCGAGATAGGGGATAATCTCACCCGTGACGACCGCAATGACAAACCAAGATATGGCGACGCCGCAGAATCGCGTCCCAGCGCTGAACCGTCCGAACATGGTCAGCGTGGGCACGATCGCGTTCCTCGCCCAAGAGCTCATGTTCTTCGCCGGTTTGTTCGCGATGTACTTCACGTCGCGCGCAAACGGCCTCGCCGCAGGTGACTGGAGCAACCAGACGGACCACCTCAACGTCCTGTTCGGCGCAATCATCACTGTCGTGCTGATTGCTTCCTCCTTCACCTCCCAATTCGGTGTCTTCGCCGCAGAGAGGGGTGACGTATTCGGCCTGCGCAAGTGGTTCACCGTGACCGTGGTGCTGGGCGTTATCTTCCTCGGCCTCGTGGCATTCGAGTGGACCGAAATGGTGTCGGCGGGTGTTACTCCGCAATCCAGTGTGTACGGCTCGGTGTTCTACATCATCACCGGCTTCCACATGGCTCACGTGACCGCCGGCATCATTGCCTTCATCATCGTCTTGATGCGCGTGGCCAAGTCGAAGTTCACACCGGCGCAGGCAACCGCCGCAATGGCCGTTTCCTACTACTGGCACTTCGTCGACGCCATCTGGGTCGGCGTGTTCATCACTCTCTACCTGGTGCAGTAGCTCAGACGAGCTGCAACCGTACGAGGCAAATTCTGAAAAGTCGCTAAGGGAACACAATGGAAAACTCACCCAAGAAGAAGCGCCAGGGACGCAAGACGCAGCGCACGCTCGCTGGCGCCGCAGCCCTGACGCTGGGGTTGACGGGTGCGGGCCTGCTCGCGTCCGCCCTGACCCCGAATACGCAGGTGGCAACCGCAGCCCGCGATGATCAGGCGATGATCCAGGAGGGCAAGGACCTCTACGACGTCGCCTGCATCACCTGCCATGGCGCTAACCTCCAGGGCGTCGAAGATCGCGGTCCGTCGCTGATCGGTACCGGCGAGGGCGCCGTGTACTTCCAGGTCAACTCTGGCCGCATGCCGATGATGTCCAACGACGCACAGGCTGAGCGCAAGCGTCCGCGTTACACCGAGGAGCAGGCACTGGCCCTCGCGGCTTACGTCGCTGCCAACGGCGGCGGCCCGGAGCTCGTCTACAACCCCGACGGCTCCCTCGCAAAAGAGGAACTGCGCGGCAAGGACTTTGACGGCCAAATCCAGGCCGGCGACGTCGCCCGCGGCGGCGAACTGTTCCGCCTGAACTGCGCGTCCTGCCACAGCTTCACCGGTCGTGGTGGCGCGCTGTCCTCCGGCAAGTACGCGCCTGAGCTGGATCCCGCCAACGAGCAGGAGATCTACCAGGCCATGCTCACCGGCCCGCAGAACATGCCGAAATTCTCCGACCGCCAGCTGTCGGCTGACGAGAAGAAGGACATCATCGCCTTCATCAAGTCCACCAAGGAAACTCCGTCCCCGGGTGGCTACGCACTCGGCGGCCTCGGACCGGTTTCTGAAGGTATGGCGATGTGGATCATCGGCGTGACCTTGGTCGCTGCCGCTGCTATGTGGATTGGATCTCGCTCATGAGTGAAGTGAATAAGAAATACACGGTGGAGGAGCTCGACCGCATGAACAATGCGGAGCTGGCAGCTCTCGGTACCGAGCTCGACGACGTCACCGTCGCGTACCGCAAGGAGCGCTTTCCGGTCGAGGGTGACCCGCGGGAGAAATCCGCGGCAACCGGCATCGGCATCTGGCTGACTATTTCGGTGCTCAGCGCACTGGCGTTTTTGGGCGTCTACCTGTTCTGGCCGTGGCAGCCAAAGTTCCATGGCGACGACGGCCTCTGGGTCTACACCCTGTACACGCCGTTGCTCGGCCTTACCGCGGGTTTGGCATTCTGCGCCCTCGGCGTGTCAATCATCCAGTACGTGAAGAAGTTCGTCCCGGAGGAGATCGCTGTACAGCGCCGCCACGACGGCCGCTCGAGCGAGCTGGATCGCCGGACTACGACCGCGTTGCTGAATGACGCTTGGGAGACGTCGACCCTTGGTCGTCGTAAAGCATTGAAGGGCCTGCTCGGCACCGCTGGTGTGCTCGCTGGCCTGATGGTCATCGCGCCGCTTGGTGGCATGATTAAGAACCCGTGGAAAGTCCGCCACGAACTGGACTACCACGGCGACGGCACGCTGTGGACTCATGGCTGGACCATCCAGGACAAGGGCGTGAAGGTCTACCTCGGCCGCGACACCGGCGCCATCGCTGAGCTGCACGAGGGCGAGGCTGGCTCCCACTACACCACGGCGGGTGTTTCCCGCTTGGTGCGTATGCGCCCGGAGGACCTGGCTGCTGCAGCGATGGAGACGGTTTTCCCGCTGTACCCGGACGACGTCAACGACGGTGCGGAATACGACCCGACCCGCGATGTCTACGAGCACCACATGCACTCCATCCACGGTCCCCGCAACCCGGTCATGCTGATCCGCCTGCGCTCGCAGGACGCGGAGAAGGCGATCGAGCGCGAGGGCCAGGAAGACTTCCACTACGGCGACTACTACGCCTACTCCAAGATCTGCACGCACATCGGTTGCCCGACCTCGCTCTACGAGGCTCAAACCAACCGCATCCTGTGCCCGTGCCACCAGTCGCAGTTCGACGCTCTGCAGTACGGCAAGCCGGTCTTCGGGCCGGCGGCCCGTGCACTGCCGCAGCTTCCTGTGACTGTTGACGAAGACGGTTACCTCATCGCCAACGGGAACTTCATCGAGCCCGTCGGCCCGGCATTCTGGGAGCGTCAGTCCTAATGAGCACTAAACTTGATCAAGTCGCGGACAACGTTGATTCGCGCTACACCATTTCGGGCGTCCTTCGCCCGCAGCTGAACAAGGTCTTTCCGACCCACTGGTCATTCATGCTCGGTGAGATGGCGCTGTACAGCTTCATCATCCTGCTGCTGACCGGTATTTACCTGGCACTGTTCTTCGACCCGTCCATCACCAAGGTGATCTACGACGGTGCGTACCTCCCGCTCAACGGCGTCGAGATGTCTCGTGCCTACGCCACTGCGTTGGATATCTCCTTCGACGTCCGTGGCGGCCTCTTTGTCCGCCAGATGCACCACTGGGCCGCACTGATGTTCATGATGGCGATGTTCGCCCACATGATGCGTGTGTTCTTCACCGGTGCGTTCCGTCGTCCGCGTGAGGCGAACTGGCTCATCGGCGTCACCCTCGTGCTGCTGGGCATGATCGAGGGCTTCATGGGTTACTCCTTGCCGGACGACCTGCTCTCCGGCGTCGGCCTGCGAATCATGTCCGCCATCATCCTGGGGTTGCCGATCATCGGTACCTGGATCCACTGGGCTATCTTCGGCGGCGACTTCCCGTCCGATCTGATGCTGGACCGCTTCTACATCCTCCACGTGCTGATCCTGCCGGGCATCATCCTCGCCCTGGTCGCGGCTCACCTTGCACTCGTCTGGTTCCAGAAGCACACCCAGTTCCCGGGCCCGGGCCGTACGGAGAACAACGTTGTCGGTGTCCGCATTCTTCCGGTGTTTGCGACTGAGGCAATTGGCTACATGATGGTCGTCTTCGCTGTGCTCGCCGGTATGGCTGGTCTGACTTCCATCAACTCCATCTGGAACCTTGGCCCCTATAACCCGTCGCAGGTTTCCGCTGGTTCCCAGCCTGATATTTACATGCTGTGGACGGACGGCGCCGCCCGTGTCATGCCGGCGTGGGAGCTCTACCTCGGGAACTACACCATCCCTGGTGCGTTCTGGGTGGCGCTGCTGTGTGGCTTGATGGTCGTGCTGCTGATCAGCTACCCGTTTATCGAGCAGAAGGTGACCGGCGACACCGCCCACCACAACCTGCTGCAGCGTCCGCGTGACGTTCCGGTACGCACTGGTGTTGGCGTCATGGGCCTGACGTTCTTCCTGCTGCTAACTCTCTCCGGTGGTAACGACCACGTGGCTCACTTCTTCCAGATCTCGCTGAACGCGATGACTTGGGTTGGCCGTATCGGCCTGATCGTGCTGCCGCCGTTGGCGTTCTTCATCACGTACCGCCTCTGCATCGGCCTGCAGCGCTCCGACCGTGAGGTGCTGGAGCACGGTATCGAGACCGGCATTATCAAGCGCCTGCCTAACGGTGCGTTCGTGGAGATCCACCAGCCGCTCGGCCCTGTGGATGACCACGGTCACCCGGTGCCGCTGGAGTACGCAGGTGCCCGCGTTCCGAAGCAGATGAACCAGCTCGGCTTTGCGGACTCCGATACCATCGGCAAGTTCTCGCCGGCTGAGCTTGGCGTCACCGAGCGCGTGCGAGATGCGGAGGAGCAGAACCACCACGAGGCTGTTGAGACGCTGCGCGCGCTCGAGGCCACGAAGGATCGCTCTGACCGCGACGCAACCCACAACAGCGCCGAGTAGTTCTCTCGTCCCGCGAGAGCGGCCCCGGCTGCTCAACCCCCTCACCCGCCAGTGGGTGAGGGGGTTTCGCATTGTTACAGAGCGGTAAACAAGCCTGTGTGATGAAGCGCACAGAGCGAATTTATGTGTGGTTGTATCTAAAACTGGCGGCCCATTTGCCGTTGGGCATTCTGGAGCTAATTTTCCAGTTCAGGACGTATATCTGTAGCCGCTGGACACGTATTTAGGGGCGCAGTTCTTGAGGGCGAGCGTGTCCGAGAGTGGTGGATTTCTCTTGATAACGGTTGTGTAACGGCGTGGCGGGTGGACAGCCTTGTTGCCGTTTCGTAACCTGATCGAGACATTGCGACAACAGCCGTTGGCAGCATGTACCGAAAAGAACATATGAGCCGTTACCCGAAACGGTGTTTCGCACCCGCGGATCGCTGAAACGGGGACTGGGGAACCACAGTGGGGCCAAAACTCCCGTGGGGCGCAGGGCCTTTTCTCAACACCCCGCCCGACAGCTAACCCGGTTGGCGAAGAGAAGATATGGAGAAAACTATCGTGGCAAAGCACCGTCGCCAGGAAAACACCGCAGCGCGCGCAGCAGCGGCAACCGCCGCAATCGCCGCAGGCGCTGCACTGGTAGCGCCGGCAGCCGCCTCCGCAGCTGAGGTTCGTGTTCCCAACACACCGGTTTCCGTTCAGGTTCCGGGTATCGAAAACGTTCCGGGAATCGCCGACATCCCGGGCATTGAGGCTTGGATCCCCTCCGTGGCGGGTCAGTCCGCTGGCGGCAACATTCAGAACGCTATCGCCACTGTGAAGGCGATGCCGGGTGTGGCCAACGTCCCGGGATTTAGCCAGTTCCTGGCTAACGTGGAGCAGCAGGTGCGCCCGGCTGCGCCGGCCCCGGTCCAGCAGACCTACGCCGCACCGGTCCAGGCGCCTGCCCCGGCTCCGCAGCCCTCCATTGGCGAGCGCATCGTGTCTATCGCGCAGTCCAAGGTTGGCTCCCCGTACGTGTACGGCGCCGCAGGCCCGAACGCTTTCGACTGCTCCGGTTTCACCTCTTGGGTGTACGCCCAGGTTGGCAAGTCCATTCCCCGCACCTCTCAGGCGCAGGCATCCGCCGGCCAGCAGGTTGCTCTCAGTGACATTCAGCCGGGGGACATCGTCGTCTACTACGGCGGCGCCTCCCACGTCGCTATTTACGCTGGTAACGGCCAGATCATCGACGCGCTGAACTCTGGTATCCCGGTGGGCTACCGTAGCCTGAACATGATGCCGATCCACTCCGTGGTTCGCTTCTAAGTTCTGAAGGCTCAGTGCCCCGCTTCGTCTCGGCGATGCGGGGCAATTCTTTTTTGGCGCTTAACCCGTAATCCTCAGTATTCACACAAATCACAGCTCGGGCATTTTGCTTGGCGACGGTCTCCGCAGCAGCTATAGTTTGTTCGTTCTTTCCCGTATCTGAAGGGGTTTCCAAGTGGGCAAGCACTCGATCCGCTCCAACCGCTCCCGTGTCATCGCTGCCGCGATGGCGGGTGGCGTGACAACCTCGGCCGTCATCTTCTCTCCGCTGGCACAGGCCGACGATGTAGACGCGTTGATCGACGAGATGGAGTCAGTTTCGCACGAAGCTACCGCGAAAGCTGAAGAGATTAAAGGTCTGGAGGATCAGATCTCGGACTCCGAGGCGAAGCTGCGCTCGGCCAATGCCCGCGCGGCAGATGCGAAGGCCCAGTTGGACACGCTGCGCGGCGTCAGCGACGCGCAGCGGAAAAACGTCGGCGACATCGCCCAGTCCCGATACCGCATGCCTCAATCGGAAGCGCTGCTGACCACGCTGGATTCCGGTACCCCGCAGGAAGCGATCGACCGCTCCGCGTACCTCGCAGCCCTCGGGCGCAACTCCCAGCGCGCGCTGACTGAGCTGGAAGATGCGAACCGAGTTGCGGCTGATCGCGCCACGACGGCGAACATCGCGGTGGCGGAGGCCCAGCACGCCCGAAATGAGCTCGACGGCAAGCGCAGGAAACTGGAGAAGGAGCGCGGGGAATTAGATCGCCGCGTGGCCGATATTGAGCGCCGGGTGGATAGCTTGAATGAGGCGGACCGGCAGCGCTGGGTGACCAAAGATCACCCCGTGGATACGGCCTCCCTGCCGGGAGTAGATTCCGGAATTGTGGCAGCTGCATTGGCGCAGCTGGGTAAACCTTACGGCTGGGGCTCAGCTGGCCCGGACGCATTTGACTGCTCGGGTCTGATGGTGTGGGCGTATGCGCAGAACGGTATCGGCATTCCGCGCACGTCGCAGGCGCAGCTCGCGGGCGGCACCCCGGTGTCCCTGGACGCCCTCCAGCCCGGAGACATCATTGGCTATTACCCCGGGGTCACGCACGTGGGCATGTACATCGGCGACGGGATGGTGGTCCACTCGTCGGACTACGGCATTCCGGTTCAGGTGGTGCCGCTGACGTCGATGCCGATTCAGGGTGCTGTGCGCTATTAGGACGCTCCTTGTCACCAACGACTTCCCGCCCACTATGGGTGGGATTCAGTCGTATTTGCGCGACTTCGCCGCAGAGCTGGCTCGGCGGGAGGGGCCGGATTCGCTCGTCGTGTTCGCGTCCGTGCAGGATGCGTTAACGGCCGGCGAGTGGGACCAAACCGTGCCCTACACCGTGGTGCGTTGGCCTCACCGGGTTATGCTGCCGACCCCTGCGACTGTGCGTGAGCTCCAGCGGCTGGTCCGCCTGTACCACATTGACACGGTCTGGTTCGGTGCGGCCGCGCCTCTTGCACTGATGGGGGCGGCCGCCAAGCGCGCAGGGGCCTCAAACGTTGTCGCTTCCACGCACGGCCATGAGGCTGGGTGGGCGAAGCTGCCTGTCGGGCGCAGCATCCTGCGTGCGATCGGCCGCAGCACCGACGCCGTCACGTACATCTCGGACTACACGCTCCACCGCCTCCGCCCGGCGTTTGGTGACCATCCCCGCTTTGTGGCGCTGCCGTCGGGCGTGGACACCGAGTTCTTTCGGCCCGCTGCCGCGGCTGAGCGGGCGGCCACCCGCAAACGTCTCGGCGTTGGGGCCGATCCGCTGATCGTCTGCTCTTCGCGCCTCGTTGCCAGGAAGGGGCAGGACGCGCTGATTCGTGCGCTGCCGGAGGTGCGTCGGCAAGCGCGGAACGCCCGGCTGGTTATCGTTGGGTCCGGTCCTTACGAGCGGCGGCTTCGGGCGATCGCCGGGGACGGCGTCATCTTCATGGGTGCGGTGCCGCGCGAGCGCCTGCGAGACGTTGTGGCGGCCGCGGATGTTTTCGCTATGCCCGCGCGCACCCGTCTCGGCGGCTTGGACGTGGAGGGGTTGGGCATTGTGTACCTCGAGGCCCAGGCATGCGGCGTTCCTGTCGTCGCGGGACGATCGGGCGGAGCCCCGGAGACGGTGACTGCGGAGACCGGCATAGTCGTGGATGGCCACGACAGCGACGCGGTTGCCGAGGCCATTTCGCAGCTGCTTGCCGACGACCAACGGCGCACCCGCATGGGCCGCGCCGGTCGGGCGCACGTGGCGCAGCATTTCTCGTGGGAGGTGCTCGGGGCACGGCTGGCTGGACTATGCGGAGCTCAGGCAGAAGCGGACTAGACTGCCGTTTCATGGTTGCTCACTCACGGATGACCGTCGGTTTCGACATCGGCGGCACAAACGCCCGCGCTGCCGTAGTGGACCGGGACGGTGCGATCGTGGACTCTCTCAGCACCCGCACGCCGCACGACGCGGAGGGGCTGACGCAGATGATTGTGGAGATGGTGGGGGAGCTGCGGGCGCAGCACGATATCGGCGCGGTGGGGGTTGCTGTCGCCGGTTTCTTGGATCCGGCGTGTGAAGTCGTACGTTTCGCGCCCCACCTGGCGTGGCGCGATGACCAGCCGGTGCGCCGGGATCTTGAGGCGGCGCTCGGCTTACCCGTGCGGTTGGAGCACGACGCGAACTCTGCGGCGTGGGGTGAGTACCGCTACGGCGCTGGCCGTGACCTGGACACGTGGGTGTTTTTCGCGGTGGGCACCGGCATCGGCGCGACCCTCATGCACCGCGGGGAGATCTACCGGGGGGCGTTCGGTACCGCGCCCGAGTTCGGCCACATCACGGTCGTGCCAGGCGGGCGTGCGTGCTCATGCGGCAAGCAGGGGTGCCTGGAGAGGTACGCTTCCGGGACGTCGTTGGTGGATTGTGCGATCGATATCGCCACCAAGGGCAGTTTTAAAGATTCGGGGGTGTACCGAGCGGTTGTCGAGAAGCGTGCAAGCGGCCACGACATCATGGCGGCGGCGCGTGACGGCGACCAGCTGGGCCTCGCGGCACTGGAGAGTTTTTCCACGTGGCTCGGGCGTGGGCTGGCCATCGTCGCGGATGTACTCGACCCGGCACAAATTGTGCTCGGTGGTGGTGTGAGCGAGGATGCGGATCTGTTCCTCCTCAGCGCGCAGAGGTCCATGGAGGCAAACATCGTCGGGGCTGGTTACCGCCCACTGCCAGAGATCCTTTGCGCTGAGCTGGGATCGCGGGCGGGTATGATCGGGGTCGCTGATTTGGCCCGGGAACTGCTGTAGAAGGCGAGCAACGATGAACAACAAGTGGTACTCCCTGTTCAAAATTCTCCTCGGGCCGCCGCTGCTGGTGTGGAACCGCCCCACCATCGAGGGAGCGGAAAACATTCCGGAGCACGGAGCCGGGATCCTCGTCTCTAACCACCAGGCGGTATTGGACTCGTTCTACCTGCCGCTCCTCGTGCGCCGGCAGATTACGTTCCCGGCGAAAAAGGAGTATTTCACGACTCCCGGTTTGTCGGGCCGGGTGCAGAAGTTCTTCTTCTCCTCCGTTGGCCAAATTCCCGTGGACCGTGGGGCGAAAGATGCGGGTGACGCGCTGCAGTCTGCTGCCGAGAGCGTCCTGAGCAAGGGCGACCTTTTCGGCATCTACCCGGAGGGCACGCGCTCCCCGGACGGCCGCGTGTACAGGGGGCGAACCGGTGTCGCGCGCATCGCAATGCCGACGGGCGCTCCGGTCATGTTGATTGGCATGATCGGCTCCGGCAAGGCCAACCCGATTGGGACGAAGATTCCTCGGCCCGTCAAGGTGCGTATCAAGGTATCCGAGCCGATAGACCCACGAGCGTGGGCCGAGGAGCACGGGTACGACCCCGATTCGCGGGAAGTCATGCGCCCGTTCACGGACTATTGCATGCGCCGCTTGGCCGAGATGGTGGGGGAAGATTACGTCGACGTTTACGCCTCTGATGTGAAGAAAGCTTTGGAGGAGACGGGGGAGTACCCGGAGGAGGCACGCCCGTGAACAAACCCCTGATGATCCGCTTCGGCCTCGTTGCCGTCATCGTGGCACTGTACTTAGTTGCGTCGCAGGCGGGCTGGCACCCTAAGCTGGCCGGGCCGCTGGCCGTGCTCGCTGTCGCGGCTGTGATGTTTTGGCCCCGTCGCGGCGGGGGCCCGAAGGGGCCGTCGAGACGCGAGCTGCTGGACGACATCCGGGCGGAGCAGCGCAAATAGATGCGGTACTTCTACGACACAGAGTTCATAGAGGACGGCTCCACCATTGAACTCGTCTCCATCGGCATCGTCGCTGAGGACGGGCGGGAGTTTTACGCAGTGAGCACGGAATTCGACGCGTCCCGTGCCAACGAATGGGTGCGTGAGAACGTGCTGGACAAGCTTCCCCGTGCTTCCCACCCCGCCTGGAAGCCGTTGCGCCAGATCCGAGAAGAGGCGCACGCCTTTCTCACTGCAGGCCACGGCACACCGGAGCTGTGGGCGTGGGTCGGCGCCTACGACCACGTCGTGTTCGCACAACTGTGGGGCGACATGGCCGGCCTGCCGAAAGATTTGCCGCGCTACACCCGCGAGCTGAAGCAGTATTGGCAGATGGCGGGGCGGCCGCGGTTGCCTAAGGTGCCCGACGGCAACCACGACGCGCTCGTGGATGCTCGCCACAACCTGCGCAAATTCCGGGTGTGCGTCGAAGCGTTGCCTATCGACGCCTCCGGCAAAGTGTCCAAATAGTGAGACGCCGCCGTCACAATTTGGGAACTTGCAGGTGAAAACTGTTGTAGCGCGGGTGGAATCGTGCTACTACTAAATGGGTGAGTTGGACTATTGACATCCCCAAAGACGTACTGCCTGATCTGCCACCGCTGCCGGGTGACCTGAACGAGAAGTTCCAGGACGTCGTCGCCCGCGACGCGAAGCAGCAGCCGTCCTGGGATCCCGCGCAGGCGGAGTACGTACGCAAAATTCTCGAGTCGGTGCCTCCAGTTGTGCTCGCCCCCGAGGTGGAGCAGCTCAAATCACACTTGGCGGACGTCGCCAACGGCGAGGCGTTCATGCTGCAGGGTGGGGACTGCGCGGAGACCTTCGAGTCCAACACGGAACCCCACATCCGTGCCAACGTGCGCACTTTGTTGCAGATGGCGGCGGTGCTGACGTACGGCGCGTCCATGCCGGTGGTGAAGCTCGCCCGCATTGCAGGCCAATACGCCAAGCCACGATCTTCAGACCTGGACGGCAACGGGCTGCCCAACTACCGCGGCGACATTGTGAACGGTGTGGAGCCGACTGAGGAGTCCCGCCGCCACGACCCGGCCCGCATGGTTCGTGCCTACGCCAACTCGTCGGCTGCCATGAACCTCGTGCGCGCCCTGACGTCCTCCGGTACCGCGGACTTGCACCACATCAACGATTGGAACCGCGAGTTCGTCTCCAACTCCCCGGCAGGCGCCCGCTACGAGGCTCTCGGCCGAGAGATCTCGCGCTCCCTCGCGTTCATGGACGCCTGCGGTGTGCGCGACGATAACCTGCGCACCTCCCAGGTTTACGCTTCGCATGAGGCGCTGCTGGTGGATTACGAGCGTGCGATGCTGCGCTTGGCCACGGACTCCAGCGGAGAGACCAGGCTCTACGACCTTTCCGCGCACCAGCTCTGGATCGGCGAGCGCACCCGGGGTATCGATGACTTCCACGTCAACTTCGCCGCCATGATCTCCAACCCGATCGGCATCAAGCTCGGTCCGACCACTACGCCGGAGGAAGCTGTCGCCTACGCCGACAAGCTCGATCCGAACCGCGAGCCGGGACGTTTGACGATGGTTATCCGCATGGGCCAGGACAAGGTCCGCGAGGTGCTCCCCGGCATCGTCAAAGCCGTTGAGGCGTCCGGCCACAGGGTGGTCTGGCAGTCCGACCCGATGCACGGCAACACCTTCACCTCCTCGAACGGCTACAAAACCCGCCACTTCGACAAGATTCTGGACGAGGTGCAGGGCTTTTTCGAGGTCCACCGCGAGCTGGGCACCCACCCAGGTGGTATCCACATCGAGCTCACCGGTGAAAACGTCACCGAGTGCCTCGGCGGCGCCCAGGACATCACGGACGTGGACCTGCCCGGCCGCTACGAGTCTGCCTGCGACCCGCGCCTCAACACCGAGCAGGCCCTCGAGCTGTCGTTCCTCGTTGCTGAAATGCTCCGGTATTAAGTACCACTTCGAAGCGGCGCTGGCTATGCCGTCGCATGGTCGGCGCCTGCGTAGTCGGCGGGTGCGATCTCGCCCGGCGATTTATGCCCGCGGGACGATAATCTCTGGGATCTCGCCGTACATGCCGGAGCCGAACCACCAGGCCCCCAACCCCACTGCCACCACAACGACGATGACGACGACTGTGTAAAGGGCAACGCCGATTGCGGAGCGGTTCGATACCGGCTTGCCCGCGGGGCGTTGTGGGCGGGGCTGCGGTGCTGGTGCGGGTACGGGCGCAGGGCCACGGCCGGGCGCAGCTGCCGGCCACTGGCCCCGCGACGGGGTTGGCGCAGGCTGGGCAGGCCTCGCGGCGGCGGGAGAGACCCTGGTGGGGGCATCGTCGCCGGGGAAAAGGCGTTGCTGGGCCGCGCGCGCTGACCCAGCGCTGGCGGCGCTAGCGGTGGCCCCGGCCGCCAGACCAAAGTTGGTGGGGAACTCGGCAGCTCTGTGGGCGGCGGAGTTGCGCGGTACCGGCACGGTGTAAGCGGGCAGTCGTAGCTCGCGGGCGACATCGTCGAGTGCTGCGAGGAAATCCGATGCGTCGTGGAACCGGTCGCGGGGGTTGCGGGCGGTTGCGGTGGCCACCAATTCGTCGAAAAGCTTGGGCACACCAGCGATCAGCGAAGACGGCGCGGGAACATCAGCGCGCAACCGCGCGTAGGCGTGGGCGAGCGGGGTATCGCCGCTGAATGGGGTGCGGCCGGTGAGGAGCTCGAAAAGCACGATGCCGGCGGAATAGACGTCGGACGCAGCGGTGATCGGGCTACCGTCGACCTGCTCCGGCGACAGATAGGCCACGGTGCCCACAATCTGATCAGTGGACTGGGGTGTTTCCGCGGCGGCGCGCACCAAGCCGAAGTCGGACAGCTTGACGCGGCTGGACGCGTCGATGAGCACGTTGTCCGGCTTGATGTCGCGGTGCACCATCCCTTTTGCGTGGGCCACGGACAGGCCGGTGAGCATTCCCCGCATCACCGCCGCTGCAGCGTGAGGGGGCATGGGGCCGCGCTCGGCGAGCAGCTCACGGAGGGTGCCGCCTGTGATGAGCTCCATGATCAGAAAAACCTCCCCGCCAGAGGCAGAGAAGTCGTAGACGTTTACCAAATTCGGGTGGCTGAGCTGGGCCATCGCGCGCGCCTCGCGCCGGAACCGATCGCGGAAGACATCGTCGTGGACGAACTGTTCGTGCATCACTTTCGCCGCGACCTCACGGCCCAGCCTGGCGTCCACGCAGCGGTAGACGGTGGCCATGCCGCCGCGCGCGATCGGGCGGTCGACGACGTAGCGCCCGTCCAGCGTCGTGCCTGCACTTAAGCTTGCCATGGGCTCCAGAGTAGAATCGCCGACCGTGAGTGCACAAACACATCTCAAGCAATTGCTCAGCGGCGAAACCCTACTGTCTTTCCCCGATGTCGCGGAGGCCCTCGACGTCCCCGTGACCAAGGTGCACGATTACATCGGTGCGCAGAAGCTGGTGCATTGGGTCAAAAACGGCAAGAAGGTGATCCCGGAAAGCCTGCTCGGCGATGACGGCCTGAGCAAGTTCGTCTCCGGTGCTATTACCGTGCTCTACGACGGCGGCTTCAATGCGGAGGAGATCTTAACTTTCCTGTTTACGCCGGACGAGTCGCTGCCGGGGCGTCCTGTGGATGCTCTGCACGGCCAAAAGGCCCGTGAGGTAATTCGCCGCGCTCAGGCGATGGCATTCTAGGGGTATCCCTGAATAGCCACTCCACGGCAACAACAGCGGCGATCGTGGCGAGGGCGAGAAACCATGCGTCGTAAAGGCGGTGGTTGCCGCTGCCCTGAAACGCCAAGGCCACGACTATCGACGCACCTACGGTCACCTTCACCACCCAGGCCGGGGGGCGGAATGTGCCCGTCAGCGAAATGATCGAGGCGTAATACCACGGCAGCGTCACCGCATTGGTCGCGAATGCGACCGTGTAGGCGGCGGTGGTTCCCGCGATGGCGCGCCGCTCGTACGCTTCGCCCCGGCGGGGACGGAAGATCCACCACGCCGCAGCTAAGCCCGCAAGCATCAGCCCAGAAAAGATTGCGCGGGTCCACGCGAGGGCGGTGTTGTAGCGGAACGTGTCGTCGAAAAGCTGCAGCAACGGCGTGATCAGCTCGGCGGCGAGGGTGGGCCCGGCCAACGGATTGATCACCTTGGAATTGCCGGTGATTTCTGCAAGCCAGCCCCACGTGGTGCCAGAGACCCAGGTGACCACCTGAATCACCCCTACGTTGATAGTGAGCGCCCACGCGCCGCAGGCGGCGAGCGTGCCCACCTGGCCCGCAAGGGTGCTGCTGTGGCGCTTGACCATCAGCCAGACCACGAACGGTAGTGCCACGGCGGCGGTGGCTTTCAGCGACACAGCAAGCGCAATTAGGACGATGCCAGGGGTGCACCAGCGGCGCCGCAGGCAGGACAACAGCCCGGCGCTGACTAGCCCGACCATCACGGCCTCGTTATGCATCCCGCCGATAAGGTGCAACAACATGACGGGGTTGGCCACACCGAGCCACCATGCGAGCGCGGGACTGCCGCCGATTTGCGCTGCAATGCGCGGCACCGCCCACGCGATCAGTGCAAAACCGGCGAGTGCGATCATCCTGTAGACCACCAGGCCCGCGGTGACATTCTCGCCGACAAGCCAGGTCACCGCCTTGCCCAGGCCGAGGTGGAGTGGTCCGTACGGGGTGGTGGTGTTGCGCCAATCGTGGGAGACTTCCCACAGATACGGCCCCGGATTCACGGCCGCGCCTTCGGAATAAGGGTCGAATCCGTCGCGCAGCATTGCGCCCTGCATGAGGTAGGAATACACGTCTCGCGACAAGATCGGCGCGCTGAATGCGAGGGTGCCAGCCCACCAGATCACTGTGCGGCGCATCTCACCTGCAGTGGGGCGAGTTTTCCAGATGGCCACCCACGCGGCCACGAGGCCGACGATGCCCGCGGTAAGCAGCAGGTCCATCAGGCCTCGTCCGTGGCCGTACGACAAATGCTCCAGGCCCGCGGCGCGCAGCACGCCGCCACGGTAGCGGGTTGCGCCGGCGCCGTAGGAGCCGACCGCGATCATCGCGCAGGCAACCACGCCCAAGTTTTGCGGGCGCATCACATCCGCCGGTCGGTGGCTTTGCGGGCGAGCACGGTGAGCGCGTCCACGGTGGCGTCGTCGATGCCCGCGCCGTCGAGGTAGCCGAGACCCGATGCGGTGAGTTGTTGAATGCGCTGTTCAACCGCATCCTCGGCACCGCTTGAGCGGATGAGCTCTGCTAATCGACGGAGCTCCGCCTCCTCCTCAACCTGCCCAATGCCGGCCCGCAGTTCTTGTGCGCCGTCCGGGTGGGATTCCTCCAGCATCGCGAGCGCGGTGGCGAACAGTTCGGTGCGTTTGCCTTCCCGGAGGTCGTCGCCAGCCGGCTTGCCCGTCACGGCCGGGTCGCCGAACACTCCGAGCATGTCGTCTCGCAGCTGGAATGCGATGCCGATGTCACGGCCGTAGCCGCGGAACGCGTCGATAAGCTCGTCGCTTGCTCCCGCGATCGCCGCACCGAGGTGCAGGGGCCGTTCAATGGTGTAGGCGGCGGTTTTGTAGCGGTTGACGCGGTTAGACATTTCCACAGACTCGCTGCCCAGGCTTTCCAGCATGATGTCCAGCAGTTGCCCGCCGATGACTTCCGTACGCATGCCTACCCACGGTTCCGCCGCTCGCACGAGCGCCTCGGGGGAGACCCCCGAGTATCGCCACATGTCTTCTGCCCACGCAAGCGCGAGGTCGCCCAACAGGATCGCGGCGTTCGTGCCGTAGTCCTCGGCTGAGCCGTGCATGCCCTGCTCGCGATGCTCGGCCTCGAGCGCGCGATGCACTGTGGGGTTGCCCCGCCGGGTGTCGGAGGCGTCGATGATGTCGTCGTGCACGAGTGCGCACGCTTGGATGAGTTCCAGGGAGCTCATCGCACGCAATACCGCGTCCGGGTCCTCGGAGCCCGCAAGGCCGCCGGCGCCAACGAACCCCGCCCAACCGTACGTGGGGCGCATGCGCTTGCCGCCGCCCAGCACGAAGGCTCGCAGGTGGCGCACCGCGCCGGAAACTGGTTCGCCGATCTGCGCCACAGCGGCCTCACGCTTGGTAAAGAATGCAGTGAGGTCGCGCTCAACCTGCTGCGGAACTGCGTTGAGACCCAGATTCTTCACGGCCACCTTGTTTAGCTCCTTGCGCCTATTGGTCTGTCCCAGGTAACCCTACCCAGTGGAGCTATGCAGATCGAGGGCGAGGATAGCGAACGGCCGCCTGTCGCCTTCGTAGTAAAAGTGTCTCGCGACGTCCACGAAGCCGAACTTGCGGTACAAACTAAAAGCGTTGTTCGCCTCCCCGGCTACTTCCGGCGTGGACAACAGAGCCCAGCGAGCGGGCACACCCCGCAACAGTTCGGCGAGGAGGCGAGAGCCAATGCCGTCGCCTTGGCGGGAGGGGGAGACGTGCACCTCCGCAACCTCGAAATAGTTGTGGAGCATGGCCCTATCTATCTGAGAGAGCCCACCGTTTTCCTCCATCGCGCGGACAAGCTGGCGGTCCCACCAGCGCTCCCTCGTTCCCAGAAATCCGTAAGCGACGCCCACCACTTCATTCGCGTCTATTGCCGCTACAGCCGTAAATCCAGGAGAGCGCACTTCGCCCTTCCACACTCGGATGCGTTGAGGCCGCATCGACGGGGCGTATTCCATGGCCTCGATGTAAAGATCCACGAGCACGGGGACGAGCATGACGAACTCGGCGGGGGTGAGGCGCTGAATGGTTGGAGTCATAGCTTAATGGAAGCACTTGAACCGTGGCAGCGGGAAACTTTACATAAAAAGGATTCGAACACATGTTCATAGATTGTGCGGAGGTGTCGAACGGGTGTTTTAGGGTGGCCGCACGAGAACAGAACTTCACGGCGATCAGGAGGAACTGAGAATGGCAAGCGTGATGTCGGCGACGACTGGGGCGGTTTACGGGGCGGGAGCGCGGTCGGGCCGCGCAGAGCAATTCCTCAGCGCAGCAGAGGGGCTGATCTCCCAGGCACACGATGATTTTGAAGCCGGCCGGCACGATCTCGCCATGGAGAATGCTTACCGGGCCGCGCTTCGGGTGGCAGGCGCCCGCAATGCGGCTTCGTCCATCCTGCGCAAGAGAAAGCGCCTACCCACTAGCGCGTGGGACAAGCTCGCTCTCACCGGAGTGGATGGCGCCCGCTGGGCGAAGGTATTCCAGGCTTACTCTGCGCAGCGGGGGAGGGTCGCCTCCGGCATCGAGTCGGACCCGGGGGCCGAGGTAGTGCATCGACTGCTGGCTGATGCCGAGGATTTCTACGGTGCGACATTGGGCGGAGAGGAGCCTATCGCCGCGTAACTCCAGAATGGCGGGAGCGGGGAACAATCTGCGTAGGATGACCGTTATATGACTAATGTCAGTCCGCCATCGGTATCGGGAGAGTGAGCAGTGTCTCTATCTGAGCAGGAAATGCGGGCGTTGCGCGAAATTGAGCAATCGCTCTTCGCGGACGACCCTAAGTTCGGCAGCAGTGTGGTGCCCGATTCCGGCTTCGGTTCCTCACCTAAGACTGGGCAGCTCACCATGCGCAGCGTCGCGCTCATCGTTCTTGGGCTGGTGCTTCTCCTCGGCGGTGTGGCGCTTGCGAGTTGGAGCACGTGGACCGTCGTGCTCAGTATCATCGGCTTCGCGGTGATGTTGTTCGGCGGCATTATGGCGTTGCGTACTCCGGCCCAGTCCGCCTCCACATCCTCTCGTGCGGTGCGGCAATCGAAACCGCGTACACAGCGAGGCGCGAGCATGGAAGAGAGTTTTCGCCGACGCTTCGAAGACCGCCAGTAAGTAGACGGTTACTAGCACTTGACGCCTCCCCGGCACGGGGAGGCGTTTCTTATTGCCCGATTACATTTCCCCCACTTCTCCCCACCCGGCGCCAAATCGAACGCTGCCGCGGCGCCGCGGCGGGCATTCCGCGGTAAAAGCTGGGGTACGAGGGGCTCTATGTACGCGAAGTGAGTCAAGTGATAGCGCAGTACGGGCTGAGCCCCCACGGCAGATTGATGCCTCTGCCTGCGTAAATATGGGGCTATCAAGGGAAATTGGGTCAGAGTGTGGCGTTTGTGGGGAGAAGTGGGTTAAAGTGGGGCCCAGCGGAGTGATGTGGCGTGCATCTTGACTACGTGCACACCGCAGAACGAAGCCGAGAAAATTTCACAGCCAACGTCGGAAGGTGAAGGAAGGTAGGTCGCCGGATGTTTCTGGGAACCTACACTCCCAAGCTCGATGACAAAGGTCGTCTGACCCTGCCTGCGAAGTTCCGCGAGGACCTCGCAGACGGGTTGATGGTGACTAAGGGGCAGGATCACTCGCTGGCGGTGTACCCGCGCGACGAGTTCGCCGCACGCGCCCGAAAGGCCGCAGCGGCATCCCGCACCAACCCCAAGGCGCGCGCGTTCATCCGCAATCTGGCTGCCAGTGCAGATGAGCAGACGCTGGACGGGTCCGGTCGGATCACCCTGTCCCCGGCGCACCGCGAGTACGCAAACCTGTCTAAGGAATGCGTGGTCATCGGTTCGGTGGATTTTCTCGAGATCTGGGACCTCGAGTCCTGGAATAAGTATCAAGAAGAAACTGAAGCCGCGTTCTCCGCGGCGGATGACGACGACATTCTCTCCGGTCTGCTGTAGGGCTGACTACCCCGCAGCGGGCGACGATTACGGAGAGCGTGTACGGACTCTGTCCGGGGCGTGAAGCGTTCTGGTGTACTTCCCCGACATCAGAACAGCCGCCCCGGGCAGGGCTCTATGCGCTCCCCAAACTGCAGACCAACGACGCGAAAGTAAGGGACACGGAGGGCTCACCATGGCGAACTTCACGCTCGCTGATGACCCGCACGGGCACGTCCCCGTCATGCGCGATCGCATGGCCGAACTCCTCGCTCCCGCCGTTGAGCTCTTCGGAGAGAATGCAGTGCTTGTCGACGGCACGCTCGGCGCCGGCGGCCACACGGAGCACTTTCTCAGCGTATTTCCCCAGGTTCGCGTCATCGGTGTGGACCGGGATCCGAACGCGCTGCGCCAGGCGTCCGAACGTTTAGCGCCTTTCGCTGAGCGGTTTGTCGCCGTACAAGCGCGCTTCGACCACGTCGACGAAGCCATCGACAACGGGCAGGGCCCAATTTTTGACGCCGCCCGCAAGCATGGCATCGCTGGCGCACTGTTTGATCTCGGCGTGTCGTCGATGCAGCTCGACCAGGAGGAGAGGGGCTTTTCCTACAGGGGTGACGCCCCGCTGGACATGCGCATGGACCAGACCGCCGGCATCACTGCGGCCGAGGTATTGAACACCTACAGCCACGGGGACCTGGCCCGGATTCTCAAGACCTACGGCGACGAGCGCTTCGCGGGCAAGATCGCTTCGGCGGTTGTCGCCGAGCGCGAGCGCGAACCGTTCGACCGAGCGGCGCGATTGGTCGAGCTGCTCTACGCAACGATTCCTGCCGCAACCCGGCGCACGGGCGGCCATCCCGCAAAGCGCACCTTCCAAGCCCTGCGCATTGAGGTCAACCGCGAGCTCGAGGCAGTAGAGAACGTGGTGCCGGTCATCACTGACCTGCTCGGTGTGGGTGGGCGCGCGGTGTTCATGAGCTACCAGTCTTTGGAAGACAAGATTGTCAAGGCCGCGTTCGCGGATCTGACCTCATCGAAGACCCCGGCGGGACTGCCGATGGATCTCCCCGGCACCGAACCCGCCTTCCGCACCGTCACCCGGGGCGCGGAGAAGGCGCCAGAAGCGGAGATCGAGCGGAATCCGCGAGCAGCTCCCGTGAGGGTGCGCTGCATAGAAAAACTTCGCCCAACTACCTAACCCGCCCAACACCCTCTCAGCCCGACAAAGGACGGACACCATGGCCGCACGAGCAACGCGATCGGCAACGCTGACCCGCACCCCGCGCCGCAGCGAGCAGGGAGCAACCCGTGTGCACCCAGCGAGCACAGCGAACGCGGCGACCCCAGCGAACTCTGTGCGCACCATGCCGGGTGTCAAACCGCACGAGAGGCACCCGAAGTCCGGTGGTCGCTTGGGCTCCAACCAGGTCGTGTCCGTGCGCGGGCGACGGGTGGCCACCGCTCAAACTCGCACCAAATTCTCTTCCTTGTCCCAGATTGCGTTGCCGCTGCTTTTCGTGGGCATCGCGGCGGCGATGATCCTCTCCGGCGTTGCCACAACGCAAACCTTTACCATCCAGAAATTGCAGGCTAAGGAGCAGCAGCTGGCCAACGAGGTCGAATCCCTCAACCGGGACCTAGAGGATCGCCGATCCGCCGCTGCTTTAGCGCAGCGCGCGGACGCCATGGGGATGGTTCTGGCTGGCGAGCCGGGGGTGGTCGCGGTGGACGAGGCGGGTCACGCGCAGGAGCAGCGCCCGTACAACCCTGAGTCCGCCACCAAGCTCGTGGACGTCAATGGTGCCGGTCTGCCTGGCTCTCGCGCATCCTCCGACGAGAGGGCGACGAAGGATCTGGAAGATTCGCTCACCCAGCGCCCGGGTCGTTCAGCTCACGCCCCGCATGCGGCCAATCTGGCCCCGTACCAGGCCAGTGTTCCGGCACAGCCGTAGGCGGTGGCGTGGCGCACCGCCGTATCCCCAATGAGCGGGGCATGATGAACGGCGACATGCACGGTGGAATTTTGCACTTGGGAGAGGCGGATGAAGGAGGTGGGCAGTGAACGTGCCACGCAAGAGCGCTACCACGCAGAGGTCTCAGCAGCATGGCGAGCCAGCTAGGGGGCCACACACGGCTCCGGCTCCGCAGAAACAGATCACCGGCAAGCGGGCCTACTGGCTCGGCATTGCGTTTCTGGCAGTGGCGGCCCTGCTCATCGGCCGCCTTTTCTGGGTCCAAGTGATCATCGGCGATGACCTGCGCGAGCAGGCCAACGATCAGCGCAGTCGCACCTACGTCGACCGGGCACGCCGCGGTGAGATTGTGGACCGCGACGGCAACAAAATGGCCTACACGATGCAGGCACGCTCCTTGACTGTTTCGCCGGTGCAGCTGCGCAGTGAGCTGAAGGAGCAGCAGGAACTGCAAATGCGCGTAGACGGGCTGTCCAACGAAGATATTGCCGCCCAGGTGGATGCTCGCGTGGAAGATGTGCTGCGCACTATGGCGAACGAGATCCCCGGCATGATCGGCGACGGTGAGGTTGTCAGCGACACCCCCGCGAACACCGCGACCGCAGAGCCCACCACAAAGGTCGGACAGGTCAGCGCCAAGGAGATCTTGGACAAACTGCACGCCGATTCCAGTTATGAGGTCTTGGTGCGCAACGTCGATCCCGACGTCGCGGCCCGGGTGGCGGAGACATTCCACGGCATTGCCGCAGACCACCAGGACATTCGTCAGTACCCGAACGGCGCTGTGGGGGAGAACATCATCGGCAAGGTGTCTATGGACGGGCAGGGCCAGTTTGGCCTCGAGGCATCCAGGGACGCCGACCTCACCGGTATCGACGGGCGCTCGACGGAGGATGTCTCCGCGGGCGGACAATCCATTCCGGGTTCGCTCCGGGACGTGGTTCCCGCTGTCGGCGGCTCGCGTATCGAGCTGACGATCGATCTCGACCTGCAGACGTACGTGCAGCAGGCGCTGGAACAGGCCAAGGCCAACTCGCTGGCGAAAGAGGCCCAGGCCGTGGTACTCGACGCACACACCGGTGAGGTGCTGGCGATGGCCAACACCGATGCGATCAACCCGAACGGCGACATCGAGCAACAGATTAAGAAAGGGAAGGACTTCGAAAATCCCAGCGTCTCTCACCCGTTTGAGCCCGGCTCGGTGGCGAAAGTGATTACGGCTGCGGCGGCGATCGACCAAGGTCTGACGGATCCGTTTGAGGTCCACCAAGTGCCCGGCTCCATCGACATGGCGGGAATCACGGTCCGGGATGCGTGGGAGCACGGCGTGATGCCGTACACCACCGCCGGCATCTTCGGAAAGTCTTCCAACGTAGGTACGCTCCAACTGGCGCAACGGTTAGGGGAGGAACGCTACGCGGACTACCTCAACCGTTTCGGCATCGGTCAGAGCACAGGCATCGAGCTGCCGAACGAATCGTCCGGCTTGCTTCCGGTACTGGAGCAATGGTCCGGCGGCACCTTCGCGAATCTGCCTATTGGCCAGGGTATGAGCTGGACGGCGCTGCAGATGGCTAGCGTGTATCAAGCTCTAGCCAATGACGGGGAGCGTATCCAGCCGCGAATTATTGCGAGCATTACCGGCCCGGACGGGGAGCCGATCCCGCAGGAGGAGCCGGAGCACACCCGCGTTGTCAGCGAGCAGGCCGCGCGCACCACCGTGGACATGTTCCGCTCCGCATTCCAAGAGGACCCCGCGGGCATTAACAACGGCACCGCACAGGGCAACACCCTCGAGGGATATCAGTTCTCCGGCAAGACCGGCACCGCGCAGAAGGTCAACCCGGATACCGGCGCATACTCGCAGAGCGCCTACTGGATCACGTTTGCTGGGATCGCACCCGCCAACGATCCCCGATTCGTCGTGGCTGTCATGCTGGACGAGCCGCAGCGAGGCGTTCTCCACGGCGGCTCGGGCGGTCAATCCGCCGCCCCGGTGTTCAAACAGATTGCCGGTTGGCTGCTCAACCGCGAAAACGTGCCGCTGAGCCCGCCGGCTGAGCCGTACCGATTGCAGGGGGAATAGTGGGGAATAAGGAGGCTTACGCAATGACTACCGCGACTACGACGTTGCAGCACCTCGCCGAGATCGCGAACGCTCGCACCGTTAACCCGCCGAGCGCGCCCATGCCGGTGAGCTTTATCGGGCTCGATTCTTCCAACCTGGAACCCGGGGGGTTGTTCGCCGCCTTGCCAGGCACTCGGGTGCATGGCGCCACCTACGCTTTCGACTCTGCGGCTGGTGCAATTCTCACTGATGAAGCTGGGTTGGCCATCATCCAGCAGACTGTGGACCGCCGTCCGGTGCTGGTGGTAGAGGATGTCCGGGCAATTTTGGGCCGTGTGGCGGCGGAGGTGTATGGGCACCCGTCGCAAAGCTTTATGCTCTTGGGCATTACTGGCACCTCGGGCAAGACCACAACTACGTACCTGCTGGAGAAAGGGCTTAGTGCCGCCGGGTGCAAGGTGGGGCTGATCGGCACCACAGGCACGAAGATCATGGGCCGTGACGTTGCTACGGAGCTGACCACTCCTGAGGCTCCGATGCTGCAGCGGCTATTCGCCCAGATGCGAGATGAAGGGGTCACGCACGTGGTGATGGAGGTGTCGTCCCATGCGCTGATGTTGGGCCGGGTCGCCGGTGCAGATTTTGACATCGCCGGGTTTACGAACCTTTCGCAGGACCACTTGGACTTCCACCCGTCGATGGAAGACTACTTCCAGGCCAAGGCCCTCTTCTTTAGCCCGGAGAGCGAGCTGCGGGCGAAACGCAGCGTCATCTGTGTCGACGACGAGTGGGGTCTGCGCATGGCCGCCCTCGCCGCGGATCCGGTCACTGTCGGCACGACCACTGGGGCGGACATTACGGCGGAGCTGGTGAGCATCGACGACCAGGGGTCTCAACGCATCCGGCTCGACGCAGCCGACACGTACGAGTTCACCCTTCCCATGCCGGGTGCCTTTAACGTCGCAAACGCGGCCCTAGCCGCGGCGATGGCCCAGACCGCAGGCGTGGATCTGCGGGCGTTCCTCGGCGGGTTGGAGCAGGCCGCTGTCCCGGGGCGCATGGAGCGTATCGACGAAGGCCAGCCCTTCGTCGCCGTCGTGGACTACGCCCACAAACCCGCCGCGATCGGTGCGGTTCTGGCCACCTTGCGCGGCCAGGTCGAGGGGCGCATCGGTGTGGTTGTCGGTGCGGGCGGAGACCGCGACACATCCAAGCGCCCGCTGATGGGCGCTGAGGCCGCGCGTGGAGCGGACTTCGTCGTTGTTACCGACGACAACCCGCGTACGGAAGACCCGGCCTCGATCCGTGCCGCCGTGCTCCAGGGCGCGCGCGGGGCTGGAACGGACGCGACGATCGAGGAAGTTGGTCCCCGCGGCGAGGCCATTGATGCGGTCGTGGCGTGGGCGCAGCCGGGCGACGCCGTAATAGTGGTGGGCAAAGGCCATGAAGTCGGCCAGCTCGTGGGCACCCAAAAGCTGCACTTCGACGACCGTGAAGAGATGCGCAGGGCCATCAGAGAAAGGGGAGTGCGAGCATGATCGACATGACGTTGGCGCGCATCGCCGACATCACCGGCGGGCAGGTCAGCCCGGAGGCGGATCCGGACGCGCATGTGACCGGGTTTGTGGAGTTTGATTCCCGCAAGATCGGCCCCGGCGGGTTATTCATCGCGTTTCCGGGGGCGCGCGTGGACGGCCACGACTTCGTGGATAAGGCTGCCGAAGCCGGCGCGGTCGCCGCGCTGACTACTCGGGAGGTGGGCAGGCCGGCGGTGATCGTCGAGAAGCGTCCGCCGCGCGAAGGGGACAACTCGGACCTTGCCGTCAACGACCCAGACGGGTCTGCGGCGGGAGTGGTGGACGGGATGTCCAAGCTCGCCGCTGCAGTTGCCCGCGAGCTGACTGCGGAGCATGGGCTGACCATCGTCGGCGTGACCGGCTCGGCAGGCAAGACCTCAACAAAGGACCTGATTGCCGCGGTGCTGTCGCGCGCGGGCGAAACGGTCGCGCCACCCGGCAGCTTTAACAACGAGATTGGCCACCCGTACACGGTGATGCGCTGCACTGAAGACACCGACTTTCTCGTGGCCGAAATGTCCGCCCGCGGCATCGGACACATCGCCCACTTGGCCACCATTGCGCCGCCCACTATCGGTGTGGTGCTCAACGTCGGTTCCGCCCACATCGGAGAGTTCGGCTCCCGGTCAAACATCGCGAGGGCGAAGGGGGAGCTCGTGGAGGCGCTGCCGGACAGCGGCGTGGCCGTGCTCAACGCTGACGACGAGCTGGTGGCGGGCATGGCGTCTCGAACCCAAGCGCGGGTGGTGACCTTCTCTGAGACCGGCAACACTGCCGCCGACTACTACGCCACGGACGTGGAGCTCGACGCGGTAGCGCGCGCGTCGTTTACTATGCACACCCCAAAGGGCGAGCCACAGCGCGTCGAGCTCGGCGTCTTCGGTGCTCATCAGGTGGGCAACGCGCTCGCTGCAGCCGCCGTGGGAACTGAGCTGGGCATGGACGCGGAGACGGTTGCGCAGGCGCTGTCTAGTGCGCATTCCGTATCCGTCAACCGGATGGATGTGAACACGCGCGCCGACGGTGTCACCGTGATCAATGATGCCTACAACGCCAACCCGGAATCCATGCGAGCGGCTATCGCAGCGCTTGGCTACACCGCCGCAGCCCGCCCTGGCGTGCGATCGGTGGCGGTGCTCGGTGAGATGAGCGAGCTGGGCCAGGGTGCAGTAGAAGCACACGCCCTGCTCGCCGACGAACTGGCGCGATACCGGGTTACGCATCTCGTCGCCGTCGGCGAGTCGGAGGCTATGGCGGCGCTGAACGAACGCGCCGCGGATCACGGCATTCGCACCACGCCAGTTCCAGACACGGACGCGGCCACGCAGGCCGTGCGGGAACTCTTGGCGTCACCGCCCACCGGCGAGGACAATTGGCGTGACCGCGAGGACCGCGACGTAGTGCTGGTCAAAGCTTCCAACGCGGCCCGGCTGTGGGTAGTGGCAGAAGCGCTCTTGCAAGGGCATACGCTTAGGTAGAAACGCGACGTAGAGAAATAGCAAGGTACAGACTTCCATGGTTCAAGTTATCTGCGCCGGAATTATCAGCTTCCTGGTTTCGATCTTTCTCACCCCCACGCTGATCCGGTACTTCAACCGGCGGGCTATGGGGCAGGAGATCCGCGAGGACGGTCCGGCGTCCCACGCCCGGAAGCGCGGCACCCCGACGATGGGCGGGCTGGCCATCCTCGCCGGCATCACCATGGGGTACCTGGGTGGCAGCGTCGCCGCCTTGATCACCGGGCACTCCGCGTTCACCGCCACCGGCTTGATCGTGCTGTTTCTCACGCTCTCGCTCGGCCTCGTCGGCTTCGCAGATGACGGCATCAAACTGTTCATGCGCCGCAACCTCGGTCTGAACAAGACCGCGAAATTGATAGCACAGCTGGCGATCGCGCTGGTGTTCGGCGTGGTGCTCCTGCGGTTCCCGGACGAAAACGGGCTGACCCCCGGATCGCCGTTCTTAAGCTTTGTGCGGGACATGGAAACGATCAATCTCACGCTGGGCGGCGGGACGATCGGCACGATAATCTTCCTCATCTTCATCTACATCCTGCTCGCGGCGTGGTCGAACGCTGTGAACCTCACTGACGGCCTGGACGGCTTGGCCGCCGGCACTACCGCGCTGGTGATGGCCGCTTACGTGGCCATTACGTTTTGGCAGTTCCGGAACTCCTGCGACGCGGTCGCCGCTGCGGGCTGCTACAGCGTCAGAGACCCGCTGGATCTGGCAATCCTGGCGGCGTCCGGCTTTGGCGCGTGCGTGGGCTTTTTGTGGTGGAACGCCGCCCCGGCAAAGATCTTCATGGGCGACACCGGTTCGCTCGCACTCGGAGGCTTGGTGGCAGGGCTATCCGTCGGGTCGCGTACCGAGCTGCTGATGATCATCATCGGCGCACTGTTCGTCTTGGAGGCCGCCTCCGTGGTCATTCAGGTGGCGTCGTTCAAGTCCACCGGCAAGCGGGTATTCCGCATGGCGCCGTTCCATCACCACTTTGAAAACGGAGGCTGGCCCGAGACCGCAGTGGTCGTACGGTTCTGGATCATCTCCGCGATGGCAGTCATGCTGGGCTTGGCCGTCTTCTACGGAGAATGGCTGTCCCAGAACGGGGCAAGCCTGTGACGCGGCCAGCCATTCTATCCGGCCCGATACTCGTCGCCGGCGCGGGCGTATCCGGGCTAGGCACCGCCCGGCTGCTCGCAGCCGCCGGCGCCGCCTTCACCGTCGTCGACGACACCGAGGGCGGCCGCCTTCGTGCGGAGGCCCTGGGGTACGCCGCCTGCAGCGGCGCCGAGGCCCGCTCGCGCTTCCCCGAGGTTGACCTCTTAGTCACCTCCCCGGGGTGGCGTCCGGATACGCCGTTGCTTATCGACGCGATGGAGGCCGGCATCGAGGTCATCGGCGACGTGGAGCTGTGCTTCCGGCTCGACCGGGCCGGCGTGTTCGGCCCGCCGCGCACCTGGCTCGTAGTTACCGGCACGAACGGTAAAACGACCACGACCGGCATGCTCGCGCAGATGATGATTGCGGCGGGCGAAGACACAGGTCGGCGCGCCGGTGCGTGCGGCAACATCGGCGTCGCAGTGGGCGAGGCGATGCTCGCGCCTGAGCGCCTAGACGTGCTGGTCGCGGAGCTGTCCAGTTTCCAGCTGCACTGGTCATCGGAGCTGGTGCCGGACGCTGGCGTGCTGCTCAATCTCGCCGACGACCACATCGATTGGCACGGGAGCTTCGCCGATTACGCGGCTTCTAAAGCGAAGGTGCTCAACGCTGCCGTAGCGGTTGCCGGCATCGACGATGCTGAGGTGGCGCGCCTCGCCAGCGACACTGGCCGCGCGGACATTATCGGATTCACCCTCGGGGAACCCGCGGATGGGCAAGTCGGGGTGGTGGGCGGACGCATCGTCGCAAAGCTTGGCGGCGAAACCGTCGATGTTGTCAGTGCCGACGGCATTGAACCCGCGGGGGCGGCCGGGGTGCTCGACGCGCTCGCCGCCACTGCGGTGGCGCTGACCCAGGGGGCAACGCCGCAGCACATCCGGCACGCGCTGAGCGCATACGAGGTAGAGGGGCACCGCGGTGCGGTCGTGCACTCAGCAGGCGGGGTGGATTGGGTGGATAACTCGAAGGCCACCAACCCGCACGCCGCCGATTCCGCGCTCACGGGCGCGGGGAGCGTGGTGTGGGTGGCTGGCGGGCAGCTGAAGGGGGCCAGCGTCGACGCGGTGGTGAAGGCGCACGCACCGCAGTTCCGCGCGGTGGCTCTGCTGGGGGCCGACCGGGAACTCATCCGTCTGTCGCTGGCGCAGACCGCTCCGGACATCCCGGTGTTCGTCTCCGATTCAGACGATGCGGAGCAAGCGATGGACGAGGTGGTGAGCTGGGCGGCCGCGCAGGCACAACCAGGGGATACGGTGCTGTTGGCGCCAGCGGCGGCCAGCTTGGACATGTTTTCCGGAATGTCGGCGCGTGGCGACGCGTTTGCGGCCGCCGCAATGCGACACTGGCACCCGGACAACAAGTAAGCTCAACTAGAGGTTGAGGTTTTTCGCCGTTCCAATCGAAAGGGCAGCATGACGGTTCAACGCGCACCCCGGCAACGTGCTTCTAGGCCGGCCGCGCCGCGCAAAGCGGCACCCGCTCCCGAATCGAAGCTCAGCGCCGCGGCGAGGCGCTTCCGAGACGCGCTCGATGCACGTCCCCTGATCGACTACACGATGATCCGCAGCATCGTGCTGTTTCTTGCGGGGCTTGGCGTGGTGATGGTGATGAGCTCGTCGATGGCGACGTCGTTCGCCGCGAGCGCCAGCGTCTGGTCCCAAGCCGCGCGCCAGTGCGTCATGGTGGGGCTTGGTCTCATCGCGTTCTGGGCTGCGCTCAAGACCCCGCCCGAGCGGCTCCGCAACCTGAGCAATTGGCTGATGGTCATCGCCATCGTGCTACTCGTCGCCGTACTCACCCCGCTCGGCACGGGGCGCGAAGAGGTGGGATCCCAATCCTGGCTCGTTGCGGGCCCGCTGCGCCTGCAGCCTTCCGAGTTCGCTCGTGTGGCCATTGCAATGTGGGGCGCGAAAATCCTCGCCAATAAGGATCCGCGCCGTTTGAGCGCCCCCGACAACGGCTTTGCCGCCTTCCTCACCGTGTCGCTTCTGTGTGTCACGCTGATCGGGATGCAGGGCGACATGGGCATGGCCCTGTCGCTCGCTGTGGTGGTTGCGTTCATCCTCCTGTTTGCGGGCGTGTCAATGAAGGCGGTCGGAGTGGTGGTTGCGTCCGGTTTTATCGCCTTGTTGGTGATGTTCTTCTCCGGCGGCTTCCGCTCCAACCGCTTCCACGTCTACTTCGACGCGCTGCACGGTCATTTCGACGACACCAAGGGCGTGGCCTTCCAGTCGCACCAGGGATTTCTTTCTCTCGCAGACGGGCACATATTCGGTGTCGGGTTGGGCCAGTCCCGCGCCAAGTGGTTCTACTTGCCGGAGGCGCGAAACGACTTCATCTTTGCGGTGATCGGAGAGGAGCTCGGCCTGTGGGGCGGCGCGCTAGTTATCTTCCTTTTTGCAATGCTCGGCTTTTTCGGTTTGCGCACGGCCCGACGGGCGCAGACGCAGTACCAGACACTCATGGCGGCGTCCCTGACGGCGACCGTGGTGTCCCAGGCCTTCATCAATATGGGGTATGTCGTCGGGCTGCTGCCGGTCACTGGCATCCAGTTGCCCATGCTGTCTGCCGGCGGCTCCTCCGCGGTTTTCACCCTGGGCGCGATGGGAGTGCTCGCGTCGGTGGCTCGGCACGAGCCAGACGCAGTGTCCTCCATGCAAAATTACGGCAGGCCAGTGTTTGACCGCATCTTCTTCATCGGAGAACCCCGTGCGCTGCAGCAGCGTCCTGCCGCACCGGCGGCGGCCCCGCGTCGCGAGGGTTACGGCACCCCGGTGACCCAGAGCGGGCGGGGCTACCATGGTCAGCCGCACAGGCCCACCCCGCGGCGTTAGGAGAGTTATGAACGCAACCACTGACCACGACCACTTCAGCGTTGTCGTCGCAGGCGGAGGCACCGCGGGACACATCGAACCCGCCTTGGCTGTCGCAGAGGTGCTTCGCGACGTCTACGGGGCCAACGTTGTCGCGCTCGGTACCGAGCGCGGGTTGGAAACCACTATCGTGCCGGCCCGCGGTTTTGAACTCGCCCTGATCGACCCAGTGCCGATTCCCCGCAAGCAACCGTGGAAGTTGGCGGGCGTGCCGTTTAAGTTGGGCCGCTCCGTGCGCCAAGCCCGCAAAGCGATGAAGCTCACCGGGGCGAGGGCCGTGTTCGGCACCGGCGGCTATGTCTCCGCGCCCGCGTATCTGGCGGCGAAGTCGCTCGGCCTGCCCTTCTTTGTCCTCGAAACCAACGCGTTGGCCGGTATGGCGAACAAGCTGGGTGTGAAGCTCGGCGGCACGGGCTTCAACGCGGTGCCGAACTCGGGCATGGCTGGCGACGTGGTCGGTGTGCCTGTCCGCCCTGGTGTGGGAGTGGACCCGGACGGCGCCAAGCGTGAACGGGGACTGCGAATGTGGGGCTTAGACCCGGATCGGCCGACCATCCTGGTCACCGGCGGGTCCCAGGGCGCGGTGAGCATCAATACCGCACTCGCCGGCGCAGTGGAGCGGCTGACTGCGGCGGGATACCAGATTTTGCACGCCTACGGCCGTAAAAACGATGCGCCGGCCAAGCACGACCATTACACCGCGGTGCCGTACATCGACGACATGGAGGCCGCCTACGCCGTGGCCGACGTCGTGGTGTGCCGCTCCGGCGCGATGA
Organism: Corynebacterium wankanglinii; assembly: GCF_013601005.1. NCBI lineage: Bacteria > Bacillati > Actinomycetota > Actinomycetes > Mycobacteriales > Corynebacteriaceae > Corynebacterium > Corynebacterium wankanglinii. Next base: position 410,260 of record NZ_JABFED010000002.1, on the reverse strand, counting down.
CCGTGGCCGAGAATTCGGCGGCGGGCCTTCCCGCCATCTACATACCGCTGCCGCACGGAAACGGCGAGCAGGGCCTGAACTCAGCCCACCTCGTGTCCACCGGGGCGGCGCTGCGTATCGACGATGCGGCGTTAAACGGTGACGTGCTCGTCGATAGGCTTTTGCCCCTGCAAGACCCCGAGGCTCGTGCGACGATGCGCGCGGCGCTGAAAGATTCGGGCGCTGGCAGTGTCGCCGCAGACCTCGCCGGGCGCATCGCCGCGGCTGCTGGAAAGGACCCACAATGACAGATCTCTCCCGCGTGCACCTCATTGGCATCGGCGGTGCCGGCATGTCCGGCGTCGCACACATCTTGCTCGACCGCGGCGCAACCGTAACCGGCTCTGACGCGAAGGATTCCCGCCCGGTTCGCGCACTCAGGGCGAAGGGCGCGAAGATCGCGCTCGGCCACGACGAGGCAAACTTGGAGCTTGCCGGCGAGCTGCCAACGGCGGTAGTGACCAGCTTTGCGGCGATTCCCCAGGACAACCCGGAGTTGGTGCGCGCTAAGCGCGAGGGCATCCCGCTGCTGCGCCGCTCGGATCTGTTGGCTGAACTCATGGAAGGCTCCACCCAGCTGCTGCTCGCAGGAACGCACGGGAAGACGTCCACTACCTCAATGGCGGTCGTGGCGCTGCAGGCGGCGGGGGAGGACCCCTCGTTCGCCATCGGCGGCCAGCTCAACCGCGCAGGGACGAACGCGCATCACGGTCACGGCGACGTATTCGTCGCAGAAGCCGATGAATCTGATGCGTCCCTGCTGCGATACTCCCCGGATGTCGCGGTGATCACGAACATCGAGCCGGACCACCTGGATTTCTACGGCACGCGCGAGAAGTACTTCAAGGTCTTCGATGATTTCGCGGACATCGCCAAGCACGTAGTGGTCTGCCTCGACGATGACAACGCTGCCGCCTGCGGCGAGCGCGCCATCGAGCGCGGATTGACGGTTTCCGGCTACGGCACCGCGGAGGCAGCCGCGCGGCACCCGCAAATCCCGGCGGGTGCTGTGGTGACAGGAGAGCGCCAGGACGGCGAACACACCGTGGTAGACGTTCAGCTTCGCACCGAGCGCATCTCCGGTGACGTGATGTACACCATGGCCATCCCGGGGCGTCACATGGTCCTGAACTCGGCGGCCGCCTTGCTCGCGGGTGCGCTGGTGGGGGCCGATCCTGCGAAGCTCGCTCAGGGATTGTCCGAATTTTCCGGCGTCCGCCGCCGCTTCGAATTCAAAGGCGAAATAGGCGGCACCCGCGTCTACGACGACTATGCACACCACCCGACCGAGGTGGCCGCGGTCCTCACCGCCGCGCGCGACAAGGTGGCGGCGGAAGGCAATGGCGCGCGAGTGATCGTGTGCTTCCAGCCCCACCTCTACTCGCGCACCCAAGAATTCGCGGCCGAGTTCGCCGACGCGCTTTCGCTGAGCGACGAGTGCATTCTGCTGGACATTTACGGAGCCCGCGAGACCCCGGTGGAGGGGGTGACCTCCCGCATCATCGCTGAACAGATGACCGTGCCCGTTCGTCTGGAGCCGGACTTCTCGGCTGCTCCGGCCACGGTGGCGACTTCGGCCGCACCCGGTGACCTCGTGTTGACCATGGGAGCTGGCAGCGTCACCATGCTCGCGGACGAGATTCTCGACGCGCTGCGGGGGGCATAAATGTCGCGGCGCTCCATCGCCGTCGTCATCGGCTGTATTACCTTGATCGCCGCAGTGGTGGCGGCACTGCCGTTTACCCCGGCCATGCCCGTCGATGCCGTAAACGTCGAGGGCGCTGTGAACCTGCCCGCCGAGGAAGTTGAAGCGTTGTCCGGGATCGAGGCGGGCACCCCCATGGGCCGCGTCGACGTCCGCGGCGCGGCGCACCGCGTCGCCGGCAACCCGTGGGTCGATTCCGCGACGGTGAAGCGGCAGTGGCCGAACGCGGTCGATATCACCGTGGTGGAACACACTCCCGTTGCGTGGTTGGACCAGTCCGGTGAGCCCCACCTGATCAACAGCGAGGGGAAAGACTTCGTGGTTGCGCAGCCGCCGGTAGGGGCGGTGCAGCTGACGGGGATCGGTGACGAACAGATGCGGGAGGCCGTCGAGGTGGCCGCCGCCATCACGGACCCCGCACGCCCGCAGGTCCGTGAGCTCACTACTGACGGCGCCCACAACTTTGTGCTCAAAGCGGAGGGCGACAGGACAGTCGTGTGGGGCGCGGCAGAGGACAACCGCAACAAGGCGCTGGCGCTTGAGACGGTGCTGCAACTGCCGGGGCAGAGTTTCAATATTTCGAACCCGGAGTTGGTAACCTCGCGCTAAATCCGCAGGTCACAACCCTAAAGTACAGGTTTAGGGTTGTGACACGCCGACCCAGAAAACCAAAATTCGGCAGCTTTCACACAAGATGGGTAGCAACTGCAAAAACCAACTTGTGAAAGGCGAGACCACCACCATGACCTCTCCCGCCAACTACCTCGCCATGATCCGCGTCGTCGGAGTCGGCGGCGGCGGCGTGAACGCCGTCAACCGCATGATCGAGGAAGGCCTCAAAGGCGTCGAATTCGTCGCTATCAACACCGACTCCCAGGCGCTGCTGTTCACCGACGCCGATACGAAGCTCGATATCGGGCGCGAGGCCACTCGCGGCCTCGGCGCGGGCGCGAACCCCGAGGTAGGTCGCACCTCCGCGGAGGACCACAAGCAGGAGATCGAAGAGTCCTTGAAGGGCTCCGACATGGTCTTCGTCACCGCCGGCGAGGGTGGCGGCACCGGCACCGGTGCCGCACCGGTGGTGGCCGGCATCGCGAAGAAAATGGGCGCGCTGACCATCGGCGTGGTCACCCGCCCCTTCACCTTCGAGGGCAAGCGACGCACCCGTCAGGCGCTCGAAGGCATCGAGAATCTGAAGGAAGTCTGCGACACCGTCATCGTCATCCCGAACGACCGTCTGCTGCAGCTCGGCGACGCGGAGCTGTCCATGATGGAAGCGTTCCGCGCCGCAGACGAGGTGCTCTACAACGGTGTCCAGGGCATCACCAACCTGATCACCATCCCGGGCATGATCAACGTGGACTTCGCCGACGTGCGCTCCGTGATGGCGGACGCCGGCTCGGCGCTCATGGGCGTCGGCTCCGCCCGCGGCGAGAACCGTGTGATGACGGCTACCGAGCAGGCCATCAACTCCCCGCTGCTGGAAACCACCATGGAGGGCGCGAAGGGTGTGCTCATCTCCGTCGCTGGCGGCTCCGACCTCGGCTTGATGGAGGTCAACAATGCCGCCTCCATCGTGGAGGAGAAGGCCGACGAAGACGCAAACATCATTTTCGGCACCATCATCGACGACAACTTGGGCGACGAGGTCCGCGTCACCATCATCGCCACCGGCTTCGACGAGAAGGCGAACGCCCGCTCCGCTGAACCTGCCGAGCAGGAGGCTCCGCAGCCGGAGCAGACCTCCACCAAGGTCGTTGAGTCGGAACCGAAGCGGAACGACTACCAACCGCGCCACCGCTACGAGGCATCCCGCGGCGGGTTGTTCACCGACCGTGACCGCGCCGACCGCGCCGACCGCGATAGCCACGAGCGCCGCGACACCGGCTCCGACGGTAGCTTCGACGGCGGCTTCGACGACGTGGATGTGCCCGACTTCATGCGGTAGTTAAGCTGGCGTGCATGCCAGATCTTTCCGCTCGCCCCGTCCGCATGGTGTTTACCTCCCGTGCGGGCGGGGTTTCTGCTGCCCCATACGAATCGTTCAACCTGGGCGCCCACGTAGGCGACGACCCTGCAGCGGTCGCCGCTAACCGCGCTCGGCTGGCCGACATCCTCGGGCTACCCGAGGAACGGTTCGTCTGGATGGAGCAGCTCCACACCAACACAGTCACGCCTATCGACGCACCTTCGGCAACCCCCGTCGAGGCCACCGACGCACTCGTTACCAGGGAGAAAAACCTCGCGCTCTGCGTCCTCGTCGCCGATTGCACCCCGGTGTTGCTGTCCGACCACACTGCGGGGGTGATCGGCGCAGCCCACGCCGGCCGGATGGGGGCCCGCAACGGGATTGTGAAAAACACGGTGGACGCAATGGTCGAGCTCGACGCGCAGCCCTCCCGGATCCAAGCACTGCTCGGGCCCGCTGCAGGCGGGGAATCATACGAGGTGCCGGACACGATGGCGGCCGACGTGGAAAAGCACCTGCCCGGCTCGCGTACAAGGACGAAACGGGGATCGGCAGGTCTTGACATCCGCGCCGGGCTGGTGCGCCAGCTGATGAGCCTGGGCGTGACCCACATCGACGCAGATCCGCGTGACACGATCACCGACACCGACTTTTTCTCTCACCGCAGGGAAGGCGTCACCGGGCGCCAAGCCGGCGTAGTTTGGATGCCTGATGTCTGATCTCGAATACAACCTGGAAACCCTCCGCCAGCAGATCCGTGAAGCAGAGCGCGCGGCTGGACGCGCCGAAGGCAGCGTCGCTTTGCTCCCGGTGACCAAGTTCCACCCCGTGGAGCGCATTGCCGAGCTTGCGGACTACGGCTTCACCCTGGTGGGGGAGAACCGAGAGCAGGAGGCGCGCGAAAAAGCGGCGCACCTTGCGGGTCGCTGCGGCATCGCCATGATCGGCCAGATCCAGACCAAGAAAGCGAATTCGGTGGCGCGCTGGGCCGCCGAAGTCCATTCCGTGGACACGCTGAAACTGGCTCACGGTCTCGAGCGCGGCATGACGCTCGCTCTCGAGCGCGGCGACCGAACCGCCGCGGTGCTGCCGTGCATGGTTCAGTTGTCCTACGACGGCGATTCCGCGCGAGGTGGCGCGACCCCGGATAAGGTGCCCGGCATCGTGGAAGCGTTAGAGGGTGCAGAACACCTAGAGCTGGCCGGGTTTATGGTGGTGCCGCCGCTCGATGCCGAGCCGCGCGAAGTCTTCTCTCAAGCCCGGGCGCTGACAGATGCCTACGGGGCGGAGCTCAACCGGAAGTTGAGACTTTCCGCAGGTATGAGTGGTGATTTCCGTGAAGCGATCGCGTGTGGGTCCGATATCGTGCGTGTCGGAACTGCCCTCCTCGGCCCCCGCCCCGTACGCTAAATTCCACTTCACCTCCCCGACAATTACGCCCGTACATAAGGAGCCTCCCGTATGTCTTTTTTCGACAGCGCTAAAGACTTTTTCGGCCTCGGCCCCGTCGATCACGGCGAGGACGACGCTTACTACGACGACCCGCAATACGCCCCAGGAGCCGCTGCGGGCGCTGCCGCCGGCTCCACGGCCTACGACCGTGTGGAGCGTCCTGAGCGCCCGTCACGCGTTGAGCGCGCGGCGATCGGCGAGCGCCGGGAACCGTTGCGCGAGCCGGCTCGCCCCAGCTACCGGGCGACCACACACATTGTCACTGCGGCGCCGCGCAACTACAACGACGCCAAAGAGATCGGCGAGCCGTTCCGCGATGGCGATGCGGTGGTGATGGATCTGACCGATCTGGATACCGCAGACGCGAAGCGCATCGTTGACTTTGCCGCCGGCCTGTGCTTCGCACTCCGCGGCAACATGCACAACCTCTCCCGGGGTTCCGAGAGCCGCAAGCGCGTGTTTGCGATCGTGCCCGAGAACGCGAGGGTGGAGAAGGAAGACCTCAAGCGTGCTGCCGGCCTGCGTTAGCCGGTAGGGTGATACGGCGTGGCACTTTTCGGAGCAATTCTCTACGCCCTTGTCGGGCTGTATTCGCTACTGGTGATTGTGCGCATCATCATCGAGATGGTGCAGGCGTTTTCGAAGCAGTTCGACCCTCCACACTGGTTCATTATGGTGGCCGAGCCCGTCTTTAGGGTGACCGATCCGCCGGTGAAGGCCCTGCGCAGGCTTATCCCGCCCCTGCGGTTGGGCGGGAGTGGCGTCGGCCTGGACGTGAGCGTGATCGTGGTGTTCTTCGTGCTGATGGTTTTGCAGATGCTTATCGCTGCCACCATGATCAATCCGGCACTTCGCTAGCGTCACCTGAAGATCTTCCCCCGTTATCCAGCTATGCTGAGCTGCACTCGTGGGGCGGAACCGTTACAATTCAGCAGATAATGCTTCGCGCGAGCGAGTACTCATACAGTTATCGAAGGGAATGCAAATGCCGCTGACACCAGCAGACGTGCACAATGTCGCTTTCAGCAAGCCGCCGATTGGCAAGCGGGGCTACAACGAGGACGAGGTTGATCAGTTCCTCGACCTCGTGGAAGACACCCTCGCGCAGCTGCAGGACGAAAACGATGAACTGCGTGCGCGCGTCGAGGAACTTTCCCAGGGCACGTCTGCTGCCGTTCCGGCGGCCGGGGGCTCCGGTGTCGACGAGAAGGCACTGCGTACCCAGATCGAGGCCGAGGTTCGCAACAAGGCCGACGAGGAACTGCGTGCGCTCAAGCGCTCCAAGGAAGAGTTGGAGCGCGAACTGCGCAACACGAAGTCTGAGCTGGACGCGGAGAAGCAGAAGTCCGAGCGGGACCGCCAGCAGAACGCGGAGAAGCAGGCTGAGTCTGACCGCCGTGCGGCGGACGCCCGCACCGCAGCCGCCAACACCGCTGGATCGACGTCCACACGGGACGCGGTTAATACCCCCGCCGAGACGGACCGGTATGATCAGAACCACATGCAGGCCGCGAAGGTCCTGGGTCTGGCGCAGGAGATGGCGGACCGCCTGACCTCCGACGCGCAGCGTGAGGCTTCCAGCCTCATCGCGGATGCGCAGGATGCCGCGGACCGCGAGCTCCACGAGGCGAAGACGAAGGCGAAGCGGGTTCTCGACGACGCAAACACCCGCTCCCGCGCCCAGCTGCAGGAGGCGGAAACCCGTTCGAAGCAGTTGGTGACTGACGCGCAGAAGAAGGCCGAGGAAACCACCAGTGAGGCGAACTCCCGCGCCGAGGCGCAGATCCGCCAGGCGGAGGAGCAGGCCACCAAGCTGAAGTCCGAGGCCGAGCGCAAGCACACCGAGATCATGAACACGGTGAAGCAGCAGCAGACCGCCCTGGAAAACCGTATTGCGGAGCTGCGTACCTTCGAGCGCGAGTACCGTACGCGCTTGAAGACGATGCTGGAATCCCAGCTCGAGGAGCTCGAGGCACGTTCTAGCTCCGCTCCGAACGAGCAGTAACGCTCCGTTTCTTCCCAAACGCCCAGCATCGTTGTAGGATGCTGGGCGTTACTCGTAACACGCACTGATCCGGCCATCACCGGGGAGCGTTTCCGGAAGAACGGCTGTCAAGCTCAGTAGAACCGGACGTCACACACGGAAGACGTAACTTCCTTCACCGCAATGAAGTGGGAGGGCCGCTGGGCCTTCCAAGCAGGGTGGTACCGCGCAGCAATGCGTCCCTGCACGGCTGAAGGAGTGATGTCATGGTTGGCAACGTCTACCCGAAGGTTGACATGACGGGCGGCAGCGACCGCTTCCCAGACATGGAACGCGCCGTGTTGAACTACTGGAACACCGACGGCACGTTTCAGGCCTCCCTGGAGCAGCGTGAGGGCTGCGAGGAGTACGTGTTCAACGACGGCCCGCCGTTCGCTAACGGTATGCCGCACTACGGTCACTTGCTCACCGGCTACGTCAAGGACATCGTCCCGCGCTTCCGCACCATGAGCGGCTACCACGTCCCGCGCGTGTTCGGCTGGGACTGCCACGGCCTGCCTGCCGAGCTGGAGGCGGAAAAGCAGCTGGGCATCACCGACAAGGCCCAGATCGAGGACATGGGCCTGGAGAAGTTCAACGAGTACTGCGCCAAGTCCGTCATGCACTACGCCGGCGAGTGGGAAGATTACGTCACCCGCCAGGCGCGTTGGGTGGATTTCGAAAACGGCTACAAAACCATGGACCCGGAGTACATGGAGTCGGTCATGTGGGCGTTCAAGGAGCTCTACGACAAGGGCCTGATCTACCAGGGCTTCCGCGTGCTGCCGTACTCCTGGGCGGAGCACACCCCGCTGTCCAACCAGGAGACGCGTCTGGACGATTCCTACCGCGACCGTCAGGACCCCACCGTCACTGTCACGCTTCCGCTGACCGGCGCGCGTGCAGGGTATGCGGCGGAGAAGACGTGGGCGGAGCACACCGAGCTTCACGACGCCGCAGCTATCGCTTGGACCACCACCCCGTGGACCCTGCCGTCCAACTTGGCACTGGCCGTCCACCCCGAGGTGGAGTACTCGTTGGTCAAGGTCGGTGCGGATGGGGCCGAAGGTTTCGTCGATAAGCAGTTGCTGCTCGCTACGAGCCTGCTGGGGGCTTACGGCAAGGAGCTCGGTGAGTACGAGGTTGTGGCAACCTACGCCGGTTCACAGCTGGAGGGTCTGGAGTATGAGCCGGTATTCGACTACTTCCGCGACCACGACAACGCTTTCATGATCCTCAACGCGGATTACGTCACCACCGAGGACGGCACCGGCATCGTCCACCAGGCGCCCGCCTTCGGTGAGGACGATATGCTCACCTGCCAGGAGTACGGCATCGACCTGGTCATCCCGGTCGACGCCGACGGCAAATTCACCTCGCTGGTGCCGGAGTACGAGGGCAAGCTCGTCTTTGACGCGAACCGCGACATCATCCGCGACCTGCGGGCGAAGGGGCGCGTGGTGCGCGACCAGACGATCGTGCACTCGTATCCGCACTCGTGGCGCTCGGGCGAGCCGCTGATCTACATGGCCCTGCCGGCGTGGTTTGTGAAGGTCACGGACATTCGCGACCGCATGGTCGAGCTGAACCAGGAGATCGAGTGGATCCCCGCGCACATCCGCGACGGGCAGTTTGGCAAGTGGCTGGAGGGCGCGCGCGACTGGAACATCTCGCGCACCCGCTACTGGGGCTCGCCGGTGCCGGCGTGGGTGTCCGACAACCCGGAGTACCCGCGCGTGGACGTCTACGGTTCGCTCGACGAGCTGGAGCGCGACTTCGGCACCCGCCCCGAGTCGCTGCACCGCCCGCATATCGACGAGCTGGTGCGTCCCAACCCGGACGACCCCACCGGCAAGTCCATGATGCGCCGCGTGCCTGACGTGCTGGACTGCTGGTTCGAGTCCGGCTCCATGCCGTTCGCGCAGTACCACTACCCGTTTGAGAACCGCGAGGAGTTCGACACCCGCCAGCCGGCCGACTTCATCGTGGAGTACTCCGGCCAGACCCGCGGCTGGTTCTACGTGCAGCACGTGTTGTCCACCGCGCTGTTCGACCGCGTGGCCTACAAGAAGGTTGTCGCCCACGGCATCGTGCTGGGCTCCGACGGGCAGAAGATGTCCAAGTCCAAAGGCAACTACCCGAACGTGATGGAGGTGTTCGACCGCGACGGCTCCGATGCCATGCGCTGGTTCCTCATGTCGTCTCCGATCTTGCGCGGCGGCAACCTGATCGTCACCGAGCAAGGCATCCGCGAGGGCGTGCGCCAGGCGCTGTTGCCCATCTGGAACGCGTACACCTTCCTCCAGCTGTACTCCTCCGAGGAAGCTGCGTGGTCGGTGGCCTCGGAAAACGTGCTGGACCGCTACATCCTGGCCAAGACGCACGACTTGGTCGCATCCGTCGGCGAGGCGCTGGACGATACCCGTATCGCCGACGCCTGCGACGAGGTGCGCCGCTACGCCGACACCTTGACCAACTGGTACGTGCGCCGCTCCCGCGACCGCTTCTGGGCAGGCCAAGAGGCACACCCGGAGGCCTTCAACACCCTCTACACGGTGCTGGAGGTCGTCTCCCGCGCGGTGGCGCCGCTGCTGCCGTACGTGTCCGAAGTGATCTGGCGCGGGCTGACCGGCGGGCGTTCGGTGCACCTGACCGATTACCCGCAGGCGACCGAGTTGCCGGCTGATGCCGAGCTCGTCGCGGCGATGGACGCCACCCGCGCGGTGTGCTCCGCTGCGTCGTCGGTGCGCAAGGCGAACAAGCTGCGTAACCGCCTGCCGCTGCCGAAGCTCACCGTGGCGCTGCCGGATTCCGCGGCGCTGGAGCCGTTCCGCTCCACCATCCGCGACGAGGTGAACGTGAAGGACGTCGAACTGACTGACGACGTCGATTCCGCCGGATCCTTCGAAGTTGTAGTCAACGCCAAGGTGGCCGGGCCGTCGCTGGGCAGGGACGTGCAGCGCGCCATCAAGAACGTCAAGGCCGGCAACTACGAGCGCCGCGGCGATGACGTGGTGGTCGACGGCGACATCGTGCTCACGCCTGAACTCTACACGGAGCGCCTTGTGGCGGAGAATCCGGAAAGCACCGCGCGCGTGGATGCCGACGGAACCGTCGGCCTGGTCGTCCTCGATACCGAGGTCACCGAGGAACTCGAGGCTGAGGGCTGGGCCGCCGACGTGATCCGCGGTCTGCAGGATGCCCGCAAGCGCGAGGGCTTCGAGGTTTCCGACCGCATCGCAGTGGTGCTGGCCGTGCCTGCAGAGAAGGAGGCCTGGGCCCGCACCCACGCCGAGCACATCGCCGCCGAGACCCTGGCGACATCCTTTGACGTGGTCACCGAGCCCGTCGAGGGCCACGACGTCATCGATGGTGTGACCGCCACTGTTCGTAAGAACAGCTAGGTCTTGGGCCCCTTCTTGTCTGCTAAGGAGGGGCGGCGCACCGCCGTTCGGTGATAGGCACTATGCAGCTGCATAGTTTTTCTTGCCAACTTTGGGGCGGCACGCACTATGCAGCTGCATAGTTTTTGGGGTGTTCGTGCGCGGGGGCTGACTATGCAGCTGCATAGTTTTGCTTGCCAACTCTGGGGCGGCACCCACTATGCAGCTGCATAGTTTTTGGGTCTATGTTCGACCCCCAGGTTGGCGAAACCGTACGCGTTGTCCACTTCAATGGACATTTTCAGCAATACCCTTGACTCGAACACATGAGCGTTCTATAAAGGTGTCAATGTTCATGAGTAAGGGGATCAACCATGACAATTGCGGTGGACGAACGGACGGAAGATCGAACGGGTGGCCTGTCAGCAGAGGTGCTCGAGGACCAAATCAAATGCAATCAATTGTCGGCGAACCACCACCGAGCGCGGATGCTCGATGCGGTGGGGCAGTTCGACGAACAGGGGCTCGCGGAGCAGTACGGCGAGAGGTCGACGGTGACGTGGTTGCGCAGCGAGCTCAACCTACCGCAGGCCACGGCGTTCGAGTATGTGCGCGTGGCGAGAGGGCTGAGAAAGTTCAGGCACTTGTTCGACGCCTTCGAATCGGGGGTGATGCCATATTCGACGGTCCGTTTTCTTCTCCAGTATTTGGAGGAGCACAACGAGGAACAATACGTCCAACTCGCGCTGGGCATGTCGTTTGCTGATCTCCAGCTTGTGCTCGCCGGGGCAAGGCCCAAAGAGGAGGATCCGACTGAACCTTATGCCCGCGCTCGCGAGTGCGACGACGGCATGCTTGCTTTCGAGGCTAGGCTTCCGGCGGTAGCCGGCCAAAAGCTCCTGACTGCGTTGAAAGTGGCACAGCTTGCCAGTTTCGGCCTCGAGGATGTGGACCCAGAGGATCTGCAGGATCCGGAGAAGGTGCAAAAGCTTATCGACGATGCAGCTGCCGCCGATGACGCCGTCCCATCAGAGCAAGACCGTGCTCCGCGCAAGCGCACGAAGATCACCACGGAAGACATCGTGCGTTCGGTGTCGCGTTACGGGCCTCCGGAAAAGCAGGACGTATACGGGGCGTTGTTGGCCATGATCGATATGGTTCGCGCTAACCCGACGAGTCAGCTTCGCAGTCCCGGCGTGCAGGTCAACCTCATGGTCAGCCAGGCTGGCCAATGTTGGATGCCGGAAAACCGTTCGGCCTGTTCCGAGGACGTGCGCAGCTACCTCGCCAATGCGATGGTGCGCTTGCACTTGCTGGATGACACAGGACTGACTATCCACGTCGGCCGTTCGCGGCGGTTCGCCACCGACGGACAAGTGCAGGCACTGTTGGCGATTTGGGGGTATCAATGCGCCATGCCTGGATGTTCGCATAAGCGCTTCATAGAGATGCACCACATAAAGGAGTGGGAACACGGCGGTATGACTGATTTGAACAACCTGATCCCGCTGTGCTCGAGCTGCCACTCTCAGGTGAGCCACGGAGTGGTCACCATCGAGCGTCAAGGGGCAGAACTGTTCTTCACGTTCAAAAACGGTGCCCGGTTTGTCTCGCGCAACAGAAAGCTGCCGAGGCGGATGGAGTACGCCGTCGGAGATTCGTTCGCCGTGTGATGGGATTGGAACATGGTGGTGCAGGTGGTGCACAGTGGTGGGCATGAACCGCTGGGTGCTGCACATCGATATGGATGCGTTCTACGCGTCGTGCGAGCAGCTGACCCGCCCGACGCTCAAAGGACGCCCAGTGTTGGTGGCGGGAGTCTCTGGCCGTGGCGTTGTCGCAGGCGCTAGTTACGAGGCGCGCAAGTACGGTGCGCGCTCGGCGATGCCGACGCATCGGGCCGCACGGCTGGTGGGCTCGAAAGCGGTGCTGGTGGCGCCGCGCAGGCCGGTGTACGCGGTTGCATCCCGCCGGGTGTTCGAGATCATCGGCAGGTACGTGGACGTGGTGGAGCAGCTGTCCATCGACGAGGCGTTCATGGAGCCGGAGGACTTGATCGGGGCGAGCCCGGAAGACGTGGAGCAATGGGCGAATGAGCTGCGAGCGGTGATCAAGGAAGAGACAGGCCTGCCCAGTTCGATCGGTGCAGGTCCGGGCAAGCAGTACGCAAAGATCGGCTCGGGACGGGCGAAGCCGGACGGCGTGTTTGTCATCCCGCACGACCGGCAGTTAGAGATCCTGCACCCGATGTCGGTCAGCGAGTTGTGGGGTGTGGGACCTGTGACTGAGTCGAAGTTGCTCGCTGCCGGGATTGAAACGATTGGGGATCTAGCGAGCCTCAGCGAGAAAGAGCTGGACATTGCCATTGGCGGCGCGGTGGGCAGGCAGCTGTGGTGGTTGGCGCGCGGCGTGGATGAGCGGCCGGTGGCGCCGAGGGCGGAGTCGAAGCAAATCTCCTCCGAGCACACCTACCCGCAAGACCTGACCACCCCGCCGGAGGTGGACGCGGCGTTGGAACGGGCGGCTGCGGAGTCGCACCGCAGGCTGCGCAAGGATGGGCGCGGAGCGCGCACGGTGACGGTGAAGCTGCGGATGGCGGACTTCCGCATCGAGTCACGCTCGGCGACGTTGCCGTACGCCACCGACGACGCGGAGACGCTGCTGGCCACCGCCTTCCGGATAGTGCGTTACCCCGACGAGGTGGGCCCGATTCGGCTGGTGGGGGTGTCGTACTCGGGCCTGGAGGAGACACTGCAGGACGTGCTGTTTCCAGAGTTGGATCAGGCGATTGTGAAACCGTCGCCGGTGTCGGCGGACTACGAAACCGGCGTCAGTGACCACGAAACGCAATTCGATACGGAGGTGCACCAGGAGAGCGCCCCGGAGCGCGGGGTGTGGCGCGCAACGCAGGACGTCTACCACCCGGATTACGGGCACGGCTGGGTCCAAGGCGCTGGCAAGGGGTGGGTGACGGTGCGGTTTGAAACGCGGGCGACGGGTCCAGGCAGGATCAAAAGTCTTCGGGCGGACGATCCGCAGCTCCAGCAAGCTGACCCGCTGGATTCGTTGGCGTGGGAGGACTGGTTCTCACAGCAGTGAGCGCGGGTCCACACCGGTGGCCAATGCGGTGGCTAGTGCGATGCGGGCCTGCCCGGCGCTGAGGTAGCCGGCAGGCAACGCGCCCAGATCTCCGAGGGTAGAGCCGCCGCCAGTGCCGCCGTACGCGAACGAGACCTCGCCGTATGGCACGGACGTGGCGACGACAACAGGCACGCCGCGGCGCAACAGCTTAGCGACGGCTTCGCCCATGCACGCCGACACATTGCCGGAGCCGAGGGCTTCCAGGACGAGCCCGTCGATAGGCGTGAGCCCCTCGATGAGAGTGCCGTCGGCGCCCGCCCACGCTCGGATGATGGGGATGTTCAACCCGGCCAACGGCGCGGCAGACACCGCCATGGGACGGGGCAGGGCAGTGCCGCTGGTGAGGGCGAAGGCGTGCTCGGCGGTGGTTTGCGCCTTGATTAACCCGCGCGCCGGGAGAGTCTCGCCGGCGAAATGGACGAGCACCCCGGTGTCGCGCCGGGTCGCGGCGACCTCGATGGCGCCGCGCAGGTTGCCGGGTCCGTCGGGCTGCGCAGCATCGGCGGAGCGCATCGCCCCGGTGAGGACGACGGGGCGAGGGTCGGTGTGAATGAGGTCCAGCGCGAGGGCAGTCTCGGCCATCGAGTCGGTGCCGTGGGTGATGACGATGCCGGTGACGGTTTTGTCGAGAAGCGTTGCTTGGACGGTCTCGCGCAACATGTCGATTTCCGCCAGACCCATGGAGGAAGAATCCAGGCTGGCCACGTCGATGGCCCGCACTGCGCGGTGGGTACCGCAGCGCGAGACGAGTTGATCGCCTGAAAGGGTGGGAACGAGCGCGCCGTGCGCATCCGCGGTGGAGGCGATCGTGCCGCCGGTTGAGATAACTACCACGTCCATGCCCCACAGAGTGCCAGAAAGTTGCGGGTGTGCAGTAACGTGAAGCAGGAGATTTAAGCTACGCAAGGAGATCTACGTGAAAGCACCGAAACTTGTCGCAGCCGCGGCCGCCGCGGGACTCGCACTGAGCCTGGCAGCTTGCTCCGAGGATTCGGACACACCTGAGACCACCACCGCAACGCAGGCGGCCACCTCCGAGGCTGCTCCGGTCGCAGCTATGCCGACCGCCGACGAGCTCAACGCGGTGCTGCAGCGTGCAGCGGATCCGAACCTGCCCGTCGCGGAGCGGGCAAACACCGTGCAGGGCGGAGAGACATCGCCAGAGCTGTTCGACCTGATGACGCAGTCGCAGCAAGAGTCCGGGGCGAACTTCCAGGTTGTTGATCCGGTGCTGCCCGGCTACACCGCCAACTCGGTACTGGCGACCGTAAACTTCACCCGCCCGGACGCGGAGTCCCAGCTGGCCGAAGACGTGGAATTCGTTCACGAGGACGGCCACTGGAAGATCTCGAAGAGCTGGGCCTGCTTCCTGGTCAACAACACACTCGCCCCGGAGCAGGTGCCGGACATGTGCAAGACCAACGCCCCGGCAGCCCCGGCGGCACCTGAAGCGCCAGCCGAAGCGCCGGCGGCACCTGAGGCCCCGGCGGCACCTGAGGCCCCGGCGGCACCTGGCCTGTAGCCTCTACACGCCGTATTGCACAGCGCGGGTGATGTCCTGGACCACCCGCGCTGCGTCGTTTCCTCCGTAGATGAGTCGAGTGGTCCACGCAGACTGGCCGGACACCGGCAGCGGGCGAGAAAGGTCCACCACGAGTTGGCCTTCGGACGTGGTCTTCGCGGACTCGATGGAGACGTTTTGGCCATCGAGCTGGCCCGCCCCGTCGATCTCGACGTCGGAGCGTTGCGGTCGCTCGTCCACAGCCGTGTTCAGTGTCAGGGTGTCGCCTTCGCGGGAGACGAGTGTGTAGGTGGTGGTGCGCACCGTGGCGGTATCCCCGGCCACACGGTGTTCCACCGTCCATGACGCGCCGGGCCCAATTGGATCGTCTGGAAAGACGACGGCGCTATTGACCAGGGCGAGGAGAGCGGGTTCCACTTGCTGCAGGCCACGCTCGGGCGCATCGGGAGGGGCCAGAAGTTTCAGGGTGGAGATACGCCCCGACGCGTCCGCACGCCAACTCGCCCGGAAGCCTTCAGACGCGGCGACGTCTTGGCCCACGTCCAGATTGGAGTGTTTTCCAGCGCCGACTACGACATCGACGCGCGCGTCCGCGTCCTCCTCGCCCGCACCGGGGGCGGGGGCGCCGGCGCTGGCGACCGTCAGCGGCAGGGTGGTCTTGTCGACGTCTCCGCCGGCGGGCGCTTCGGCGGGCACGTCCTTACCGGGTGCTATGACCTGCTGGTTCACACCGGCGGACACGGCGACGGTGGTGTCCCACTCATCGCCTGAGGTGTAGTGGACGTCCTGGGGGTCGTCGCCGGGGTTGAGGAGGGTGACCGAAGGGGCGTCGAGAGGAAAAGCTGGAACCCCAGCCACTGGATCGTCCTCGCCCGTGGAGCACGCGGTGAGCGCGAGGGCGAGGCCTGCGGCGGCGGTGATACTGCGGAAAGAACGGAACATTCTTACGAAACTACCTGGCCTACACGGTGGAATACAGGCCGCCCGCGCGCGACCGGCTAAGGTGGTTCGGCGATGGACGAGGCAATGACACCGGCGAAACCACAGCGCCCCGCACGACGCCACCTCGGTGTGGTGGTGGCAGTGACCATCGCAGTCGCTGCGATAGACCAGCTGGTCAAGCAGCTGATGCTGAACTGGCTGGAGCCCGGGGTTGTGCACCCTGTCATCGGGGACTGGTTCCGCTTCTACCTGCTGTTTAATTCTGGTGCAGCGTTTTCCATGGGGCGCAATCTCACTGGGCTGTTTACGGCGATCCAGCTCACGTTTGTCGTCGGCGCCTTGTGGTTCGGGCCGAGGATGGCCAGTCGCTGGGAAGCGCTCGGGCTTGCGCTGGTGGCTGGCGGGGCGCTGGGTAACCTCTGCGACCGTCTTTTCCGGGATCCCGGATTCTGGGTAGGCCACGTGGTGGACTACATCTCCGTCGGTGGCTTCGCGGTGTTCAACCTGGCGGACGCCGCCATCACCGTCGGCATTGCGGTCTTTATCCTGGCCACGTTTGCGACGGAGCTGAAGGGCGGTGGCGATGAGCGGTGAGTTCAGGGCGCTGCCCGTCCCAGAGGGGCTAGAAGGCATGCGGGTGGACGCAGCAATCGCGAAGCTGTTCGGCGTTTCCCGCTCGGTCGCCGCTGAAATGGCTGCTGAGGGCGATGTGCTTGTCGACGGCGCTGCGGCGCAAAAATCCGACCGGGTGTCTTGCGGCGCGATGCTGGAGGTGACGCTGCCCGAGCCGAAACGGGCGCCCCAGCCGGTGACGGAGCTGGTGGAAGGTCTGGAGATCCTGTACCAGGACGCCGATGTCATCGCTGTGGACAAGCCGGTCGGCGTGGCTGCGCATCCGACGCTTGGGTGGGAGGGGCCCGACGTTGTCGGTGGTTTGCAGGCGATGGGGTACACGCTGCCCGACGCCGGACCCCCGGAACGCCAAGGCATTGTCCAGCGGCTGGACGTGGGAACATCCGGAGTCATGATCGTGGCCGCGAGCGTGCCCGCGTATTCGGTGCTCAAGCGGGCCTTCAAGGAGCGCACGGTGGACAAGACATACCACGCGCTCGTCCAAGGGTTGCCCGACCCGATCGAGGGCACCATCGACGCCCCGATTGCGCGCCACCCTTCTGCGGGCTGGAAGTTCGCCGTCACCCAGGATGGGCGGCCGAGTGTGACCCATTACAGCGTCATCGAGGCTTTCCGGCGTGCCAGTTTGCTGGATATCCATCTGGAAACCGGCCGCACCCACCAGATCCGCGTGCACATGTCCTCGGTGGGGCACCCGTGCGTGGGTGACCCCATGTACGGCTCAGACCCCAACCTTGCCAAGGAGCTCGGGCTGAGGCGCCAGTGGCTCCACGCGACAAAGCTGGGCTTTACCCACCCTCGCACCGGCGAGTACATGGAGGTCGTCTCCGAGTACCCCGAGGACCTACGCATCGCACTGGAGAGGGTGCGCCAGGGGTAATGCGATTCCGGGCGTGCGTGGTCGCCGTGGCACTCGCTGTCGCCTGCTTTTGGGCGGTCGGCGCCGCAACTCCTCCCGCGCCGCGCGTGTTACAGGGTGACACGTTAGGCCCGCAGCCGGGGGAATCCGAGCCTGCCTACGTGGAACGCGCCGCGGCCACCCTCGACCACGACGAGGCTTCTTTCGCACTGGTGAGCTTCGCCCGCCCCCTCGACGCGGACGAGGCAGCGGCGGTGGTGCAGCCAGCTCCGCGAGTGAGCGAAGTGCTGGTCACGGGGCGGGCGCCGATCGTGGTCCCGGAGCCGTCGATAGGCAGACTGCGTATCGACGTCCTCCGGTCCGCCACCACCGACCCCCTCACCGGCGCTGTGGTGCACGCCGGACGCGCGGAGCTGTTGCAGATTGAGGCCGACTACCGCGTGCTTGCCGTGGAAATGCTTCCGGCTGACGCGGTGTGGGGAGCTTTCGCTCTCACCCCGCCGGTAACAGGTGGGCGTGTATAGTTTGCGGAGTTATCTGCATGGCCGTGATGCGAGGAGATCTCTTGGCTTCCCACACCGACAACCAGACCGAACGTAAGCGTTTCACGCGGGCGGGGCTTGCGTTAGTGACCACATCCGCACTCTTTCTTGGCGCATGTGGCTTCGGCGGCGAGGGCAACGATGCACAAGGGGATGGCCTGAACCCGGGCGATTACACGGTGGCATCCAGCGAGGGAGTGTCCGACAGCGTCGTTGTCAACGGCACGATCGAGCCGGTGCGCTCCATTAATATCTCGACTCCCGTGCAGTCCGAGGTGCAGAAAGTGGCGGTGAAGGCGGGCGACCGCGTGCAGCCTGAGCAGTTCCTCGCGGCGTTGGACTCCGAGCAACTGCAGCGGCAGTTGGAAATCCAGCAGAAGCAGCAGGCCAACGCGCAGGCGGATGCCCAGGCAACCGTTGACCAGCTTCGGTCTCAGCTCAATGCGCACCAGGCCGGTCTGGACAACGGCACGAACCCGGCTATTCGGGCAGCGCAGGCTCAAGTCAACCAAGCGCAGGCGGCGTACAACGCGGCTGTCGCTGCTAATGGCGGTGCGCGCGTAGCAAGCCGGGGGCTCGCGGTGATCGAGCGGGCAGCCGGTGACATTTCGTCCCACTTGCCCGGCGTGCGCACCGCCCCTCCGGCGGCACCCCAGGCTCCGGAGGCGGTACCTGGTCAGCCGGGCGCCCCTGGGCCAATCGGGGCTCCGGGAACGCCCGGCGCACCGGCCCAGCCCGGCCAACCGGGAGGCTTGTCCCCGGATCAGCTCACGCAACTGATGGGGGAATCCGGCGGCGCTGCGGCTGGGCCCGGTGCGGGCGTCGGGCCCGGTGTGAGCACTGAGGAAGCGTATGCGGCGCTCCAGGACGCGCAGGCAAACCTGGCGGCGGCCCAGGCGCAAGCCGTCCAGGAGCGGGATCAACTCCAGGCGCAGTTGGATTCCGCGTGGCGTCAGGTGGAGGCCGCACAGCTCGGCGACGGCGACGGCACGCTCGAGTACCAAGTGCGCGAATCTACCGTCTACGCTCCGATCGCAGGCCTGGTTACTAGCGTCGATGTCCGCGAGGGCGATATCCCGCAGGGCAAACTGCTCACGATCGCGGATGATTCCCGGTTGGTCATCCGCACCGACGTCCGCGAGGCGGACATCCCCAACATCACCGAAGGGGACCGGGTGGAATTCACCTCCACCGCCACCGGCAAGAAGACATTCAGCGGTCGAGTGTCGCGCATTGCGCCCGCAGCCGATTCCGTGTCGGGCGGCAACCAGAACCCGGCGCTGGGCGGCATGGGCGGGCAGGTCAGTAAATCAAACGAGGTGACCTTCCCGGTGGAAATCGAGATCACCGGCGACAAAGAGGGGCTGCTTCTCGGGGGCAGCGCACGCGCGGAGATCATCACCGCAGAAGCCAAGGACGCTCTCAGCGTGCCCCAAGACGCCGTTTTCGGTGAAGACAAGGACCAGAAAGTGCTTGTCCTAGCAACGGACAACGACGACGCCACGTCCGGCACCGTGGAAGAACGCTCCGTGAAGACTGGAGCAGCCAACGATGTGGACATCGCCGTGACCGGCGGAGACCTCAAGCCGGGCGACATTGTGATCAATTGGCCGGACGAATACATGGACCGCATCGGTGAAACGGTGGAGGTCACTGACCGGAACTTTGACACGGAGAAAGTCCGCCAGGCCAAGGAGGAGAAAGAGCGCACTACGGCGACGGTGACGGTGACGAGCACCCGGCGTGCCGCCGAGGGGCAGTAGATGACTGCACCCACAGCCAGGCACCGGGGCATGGCCGATTCAGGCCTGCTCATCGACATGCGCCAGATAGTCAAGACCTACAACGAGGGTGAGCCAAGCGAACTGACAGTGCTGCACGGCGTTGACTTCTACGCCGACCAAGGCGAGTTCGTCTCCATCGTCGGTCCGTCCGGTTGCGGCAAGTCCACGCTGATGAATCTGATTGGCATGCTGGACCGGCCGACAAAGGGGGCGTACGCCTTCAACGGCGAGCCGGTATACGCCAAGGAGGACAAGGAACTCGCGGCCTACCGCAGTCAAAACATCGGCTTCATCTTTCAAAACTTCAACCTCATCGGGCGTATCGACGCATTGCAGAACGTGGCGATGCCGATGATGTACGCGGGCGTGGAGCGCAAGGAGCGTGAGGAACGCGCGGCTGCGCTGCTGGACCGGATGGGAATGGGGGACCGCCTTCACCACAACCCGAACGAACTCTCGGGCGGCCAGAAGCAGCGCGTCGCGATTGCGCGCAGCTTGGCCAACGATCCGGATCTGCTTTTGGCGGACGAGCCGACCGGCGCGCTCGACTCGAAGACAGGACGCATGGTGATGGATTTGTTCCACGAGCTCAACCAGGAGCTTGGCAAAGCAATCGTCTTCATCACCCACAACCCGGAGCTGGCGGAGGAAACCGGACGAGTGGTGGAGATGATGGACGGCCGCATCGCAGGAGTGCGCCAGCCGGGAGGTGCGACCTAGATGAACATTCGTGAATCACTGCGGCTGGCCATGTCCAGCTTGAACACCAACAAACTCCGCTCGTTGCTCACCCTGCTGGGCATCATCATCGGCATCATGGCCGTGATTATCATCATGACGCTCGGGCGAGCGCTAGAAAACGACGTCATGGGCGGTTTGGAAGACGCCGGCACCACCACGTATCCGGTGATGGTCCACGAGCGTGCGGAGGACGGCGAGGCGTCGGACGACCCGTTCGCCGGTTTCAGCATGGCTCCACCGACGGATGAGCGCGACGGGATGACTATCGACGACTTGAACGCCCTCGCCGCCTCCTTCGGCGACCGCGTTCAGGGCGTCGACATCGACATCTCCAGTGACGGCGAGGCCAGCCTTGGAGACACGACCGCCGGCGTGAGCGTGAACCCGGTGCTCGAAAGATCCCTCGACATCCGCAGTCTGAAGGTGCAGTACGGGCGCGGCATTTCGCAGGACATGATCGATAGTCAGCGCCCCGTTGCGGTGGTTTCCCCCGAGCTCGTGGACGCACTTTTCGGCGGCGACGCAAGCGCGGCCCTCGGCTCCCGGTTCGACGTGGAGGTGGATAACAACACCAGCGTGTTCACCATCGTGGGTGTCTTGGAGAAGGCAGCGGACAACCCGACCTTCGGCGAGTCCTCTTTCGCGGATATCTTCATCCCGATCACGTCGGCCGACCGATTGGGGATGGAGGTCAACTGGGTGCCGTCGTTTAGCGTCCGCTCCTCAGCGGACGAGGACCCTGAGGCCTTCCGTGCTGACCTGCAGAGCTACCTCGACCGAAAGTACGCCGGCAACGAGGACTTCGAGGCCGAGGTGTTCGACATCGCCGCCGGGCTGGAAGGCCTGACCACGATCTTCCGCACCTTGTCGACTGTGCTGTCCGCCATCGGCGGCATCTCGCTGCTCGTCGGCGGGATCGGCGTGATGAACATCATGCTCATCACCGTTACGGAGCGCACGCGCGAAATCGGTGTGCGCAAAGCACTGGGGGCGACCCAGAACGATATTCGTGTGCAGTTCATTGTCGAGGCGATGCTGGTGTGCCTCATCGGCGGCATCATCGGCGTGATCCTCGGCGGGGCAGTCGGCATGATCGCAAGCTCCGTGGTGCTCGACATGACGTGGCCCCCGCTCAGCGCGGTAATCTTCTCCCTGCTGTTCTCGCTTGCTACGGGTGTGTTTTTCGGTGCGTACCCTGCGTCGAAGGCCGCAAAAATGCAGCCTATCGACGCCCTCCGGTACGAATAACCGAATAGATTTTCGAGGGGATTCGTCCGTGTCGGCCCGTTGTCTAAGATGTGCCGCATGGCCAAAAAATCCTCCTTCGTGCACCTGCATAACCACACCGAATTCTCCATGTTGGACGGCATGGCGAAGGTGGATCTGCTCGCCGAGGAAGTCTCCCGCCAGGGCATGCCCGCGGTGGGCATGACCGATCACGGCAACATGTTCGGCTCGAACGCCTTCTACCGCCGTATGGCGGACGCTGGCGTGAAGCCGATCATTGGCATTGAGGCGTACATGGCGCCCGAATCCCGATTCAACAAAAAGCGCGTGCTGTGGGGCACCCCGGATCAGAAGCAGGACGATGTGTCCGCCTCCGGCGCCTACCTCCACCAAACCATGCTCGCGGAGAACGCGACGGGTCTGCGCAACCTGTTCAAGCTGTCGTCGCTGGCGTCCTACGAGGGGCAGCTGGGCAAGTGGCCCCGCATGGATGCGGAGCTGATCGCGGAACACGCAGACGGCATCATCGCTACTACAGGCTGTCCGTCGGGGGATGTGCAGACTCGGTTGCGTCTCGGCCAGTACGACGCTGCGCTGGAGGCCGCCGCGATGTGGCAGGACATCTACGGTAAGGACAACTACTTCCTGGAGCTGATGGACCACGGTTTGCACATCGAACGCCGGGTTCGCGAGGATTTGCTCCGTATCGGTCAGGCGCTCGACTTGCCGCCGCTGGTGACCAATGACTGCCATTACGTGCTCGAATCCCAAGCGCCAGCGCACGAGGCGATGCTGTGTGTGCAGACGGGCAAGACGCTTTTAGATCCGGATCGCTTTAAGTTCGACGGCACCGGGTACTACATCAAGTCGGCCGAGCAAATGCGCGAGCTGTGGGACTCCACAGTGCCCGACGGCTGCGACAACACCTTGTGGATCGCCGAGCGCGTCGGCGATTACGGGGAATTGTGGGAGGAGCACCCGCACGACCGCATGCCAATCGCCGACGTGCCGGAGGGCCACACTCCGACCACGTGGCTGCGCGAGGAAGTTCTCCGCGGGCTGAAGGATCGCTTCGACGGAGGAGAGGTTCCCGAGGAGTACCTCACGCGAGCGAGCTACGAGATCGACGTCATCGATATGAAGGGCTACCCGTCCTACTTCCTTATCGTGGCCGAGCTGATCAAGCATGCTCGCGAGATCGGCATCCGCGTCGGTCCGGGCCGTGGCTCGGCGGCTGGATCGCTGGTTGCGTACGCGCTGACCATCACCAATATCGATCCAATGGAGCACGGCTTGTTGTTCGAGCGGTTCCTCAACCCCGAGCGTCCGTCCGCGCCCGATATCGATATCGACTTTGATGATCGCCGCCGCGGCGAGATGATTACCTACGCGGCCGAGCGCTGGGGCGAAGACAAGATTGCCCAGGTGATCACATTCGGCACGGTGAAGACCAAACAAGCAATCAAGGACTCGGCCAAAGTGAACTTCGGCCAGCCCGGTTTCCAGATGGCGGACCGGATCAACGGCGCGTTGCCGCCAGCGATCATGGCGAAGGACATTCCGTTGTCCGGAATCACTGACCCGGAACACGCAAGGTACGCAGAGGCTGCCGAGGTACGCTCGCTCATCGAGACGGACCCAGACGTCGCAAAGATCTACGAGACGGCGCGAGGGCTGGAGGGTGTGGTCAGGCAGGCTGGCGTGCATGCGTGTGCAGTGATCATGGCCTCCGTGCCGTTGATGGAGCACATTCCTATGTGGAAGCGGCCCGCGGACGGCGCCATCATCACCGGGTGGGATTACCCGGCGTGCGAAGCGATTGGCCTGCTGAAGATGGACTTCCTGGGTCTGCGCAACCTCACAGTGCTGGGCGACGCGTTGGAGAATGTGCAGAAAAACCGCGGCGAAACCATCGATTTGGAGGCGCTGGACACTGATAACCAGGCGGTCTACGAGTTACTGTCCCGAGGCGACACGCTCGGCGTGTTCCAGCTGGACTCGGGTGGCATGCAGGAGCTGCTCAAACGGATGAAGCCGACTGGGTTCAACGATATCGTTGCATCGCTGGCGCTGTATCGCCCGGGCCCGATGGGTGTGAACGCTCACTGGGACTATGCGGACCGAAAGAACGGGCGTAAGCCGATTACCCCGATTCACCCGGAGCTCGAGGAACCGCTCAAGGAAATCCTGGACGAGACCTACGGCCTGATCGTTTACCAAGAGCAGATCATGAACATCTCGCAGAAGGTGGCGAACTACACGGCGGGCCAGGCAGACGGTTTCCGCAAGGCGATGGGCAAAAAGAAGCCGGAAGTGCTGGCCAAAGAATACGAAACGTTTTCTGCCGGCATGTTTTCCAACGGCTACTCCAAGGAGGCTGTTGATGCGCTGTGGGGCACCATCGAGCCGTTCGCGTCCTACGCCTTCAACAAGTCGCACGCCGCCGGGTACGCCCTGGTGTCCTACTGGACGGCGTTTATGAAAGCTAACTACACCGCTGAGTACATGGCCGCCCTGCTCACCTCAGTGGGAGATAAGAAGGACAAGTCCGCCATCTATTTGTCGGACTGCCGGCATTTGGGCATCAGCGTGTTGCAGCCCGACATCAACGAATCCGAGGAAAATTTCATGGCTGTCGGCGACGACATCCGTTACGGCCTCGCCGCAGTGCGCAACGTTGGTGCTGAAGTGGTGGAGTCCATCAAGACGACCAGGAAGGAGAAAGGACAGTTCACCAGTTTCTCCGATTACCTGGACAAGATCGAGTTACTTGCTTGCAATAAACGAATCACAGAGTCCTTGATTAAGGCCGGTGCCTTCGATTCGCTCGAACACCCGCGCAAGGGCCTCATGCTCATCCAGGAGGATGCCGTCGATTCCGTCTTGTCCACGAAGAAGGCGGCCGATAAGGGCCAGTTCGATCTCTTCGCAGGTCTGGGCGGCGCGGACGGGGCAGACAGCTCCGCCTTCACAATCGAAGTACCCGATGACGAGTGGGACCGCAAACACAAACTCGCGCTCGAGCGTGAAATGCTCGGCCTATACGTCTCCGGCCACCCACTCGACGGCTTCGAGGAAGCGATCGACGCGCAGACCGACACGCAACTGACAACCATCCTTTCCGGCGAACTGCGCAATGGCGCGGAGGTAACCATTGGTGGGTTGATCTCTACCGTCGACCGTCGTTTTTCCAAAAAGGACGGATCCCCGTGGGCGATCGTCACGATCGAGGACCACCACGGCGCACAGGTGGATGTGCTGCTCTTCAACAAGGTGTACGCCCTCGTGGCGCCACAGATCGTGGAGGACAACATCATCCTGGTGAAAGCGCATGTGTCCATACGAGACGATCGCATGAGCTTGTTCGGCGACGACGTGAAGGTGCCTGAATTGGGCCCAGGGAACGGGGTCGGGCTGCCGCTTCGGCTGACGATGCGCACGGACCAGTGCACAGCGGAGAACATCGCGCGTTTGAAACAGGTCCTAGTGAACAATCCGGGCGACTCGGATGTCTACCTCAACCTCATCAACGGAGAGCATAGCCAATTGATGATTTTAGGAGACCACCTCCGAGTAAACCGCTCCGCCAGCTTGATGGGCGACCTGAAGGCAACCCTTGGGGCCGGCATTTTAGGCTAGCCCCGCCCCGTGCGGGGTGGGGCAACAGTGAAAGCCCGCCCGGCGGAGGCCGGGCGGGCTTTTAAGCGAGACTAGGCGCGTTTTTACTTAAAAGCGCCAGTTATCTGCCGAATATTCTCTTTCAGGCCCGGAATGGAACCCGCAATGACCATCAGCGAGCTCACAGCGGCAGTAATCGCGGTAACCCACAAGGTGATCTTCGCAATGACTTCAAGCGCCTTCTCCTCGTGCGAGGACGGCTGCAGCCATTCTGGCGCCGTGTACGTCGGGGTCGGAGTGATGGTGACCCCGGGGGTGCTTGTGTTCTTAGGATCCTTGGGCTTCGTGGCCGGAGCGGACTCGGAAGCCTCCTCCCCCAGGGAGATCGTCGTGGTCGGATCGTTCTCAGTGGGCTTCGGGGCAACAACGGACGGCTTCGGTGCCGGCTCGCTGGTCTTGGTGGCCGCCGTGCTGGATTCGGCGGTCGCCTTCGATTGCGCTACCGAGGAAGTAGGCTCGGCAGGCTTGGACTGGGTCGTCGTCGAAGTTGCAGATTCGGCGGCGGCTGCGGCACCCGCGAGGGAACCGGCTGCGATAGCGGTGGCGGCGAAGGACACGGCTACGAAACGGGACTTCATTGATGGACCTTCCTCAGGCGAAAGAGTGATTGGTTAGAAGGGGAGGTTCGGCAGCTGGATCTTCGGAACGTTCAGGTGCGGGATGCCAAGGCCGAACTGGTTGTTGACCAGGTCGATGATCTTGTTGGCGCCACGCGGGTCGGAGAGCACGATGAGGCTCGTGGTCAGCACCGCACCGAGCGTACCGGAGAGGACGGCAACGAGAGTGCCCTGAGAGGAGCCGGAGCTATTGGAATCCTGCTTGGTGTTGTTGGTCGGCTTGGAACCGGTGGTGGTCGGCTTGGACTCGGTGGTGGTCGGCTTGGACTCGGTGGTGGTCGGCTTGGACTCGGTGGTGGTCGGCTTGGACTCGGTGGTGGTCGGCTTGGACTCGGTGGTGGTCGGCTTGGACTCGGTGGTGGTCGACACGGTGGGTGCGGTGTCGGCGTCTTGCGCGAATGCGGGGACGGTGGCCAGGGACATGGCGGTAGCCGCAGCGACTGCTGCAGTGGAAATGCGCTTCATATGTTCTCGTATTCTCCTCGTAAAAGATGCAAAGCCGTCATTGTGGGAGCTGCGCCCCACATGACACTCCGATGAACCTAGCAGGTTCGTCGTTAAAAATATAGTGCTCTGTTTCGGTTGGGAGTGCAGGGCACCGAGCCAGGAGCCAAGAGAGTGAACGAACATGCGCAGTGGGACAGGGATAAACTCGCTAACCATGCGTACAGGCACCCCAGAATCGTCCGATGCCGCCTTCGATGCCGTCCATGCCGCGGATATTAGATTCGCGCAGGGTCGTATTTCGTCGGTGATTTCGCCGACGCCGTTGCAGTACTGCCCTCGACTGTCGGAGCAGCACGGGGTGGAGGTCTACCTCAAGCGCGAAGATCTGCAGGACGTGCGCTCATACAAGATTCGCGGCGCGTACTACGGCATTTCTCAGCTTGACGATGACGCGCGGGCGGCAGGCGTGGTAGCCGCCTCCGCCGGTAACCACGCCCAGGGCGTTGCGTACGCGTGCCGCGCCATGGGTATTCAGGGCAGGATCTTCGTCCCGAAGCCCACGCCGAAACAGAAACGCGACAGGATCCGCGTGCACGGCGGTGACGCGATTGACCTCGTGGTCACGGGCAACACTTTCGACGAAGCAGCGCAGGCCGCACGCGAGGACGCGGCTGCATGTGGCGCAACGATCATCGAGCCGTTCGATTCCCGGGACACCGTCGTTGGCCAAGGAACCGTGGCGGCAGAGATAGTGGCGCAGCTTGCCAGCCTGGGCAAGGAGCTGGACACCGTGCTCGTGCCCGTGGGCGGTGGCGGTCTCATCTCCGGGGTGCTGTCCTACCTGGCAGACATGTCTCCGGCGACAAAGGTGGTTGGGGTGGAGCCGAAAGGTGCTGCGTCGTTAGGCGCGGCAAGCGCAGCAGGCGAGCCTGTGACGTTGGAGACCATCGACCCGTTTGTGGACGGCGCAGCGGTCAAGCGCATCGGCGCCATCCCATGGCAGATCTTCAACGGGCACCGGGACGCGACGGCGCTGTTCTCAGCAGACGAAGGCGCGGTGTGCACGGAGATGCTCGGGCTGTACCAAAACGAGGGCATCATCGCAGAGCCCGCTGGCGCGTTATCGGTGGCTGGTCTGGGGTTAGCTGATCTTGCCCCGGGCTCGACTGCGGTGTGCATCATCTCCGGCGGCAATAACGACGTGTTGCGGTACGCCGAGGTGATGGAGCGCTCGCTCGTCCACCGAGGATTGAGGCATTACTTCCTTGTGAACTTCCCGCAGGAAGCGGGGCAGCTGCGCCACTTCCTCAACGACATCCTCGGCGGGGAGGACGACATCGTGCTCTTCGAGTATCTGAAGAAGAATAACCGTGAAACGGGCGCCGCTCTGGTGGGCATTGAGCTCGCTCGCGCTGGAGACCTCGAACCGCTGCTGGGGCGCATGGAGGCGTCGCCGCTCGGCTGCCGACGCTTGGAACCCGGCACGCCGGAGTACGACTTCATCGTGGCGGGGTAGAGCAGTGGAGCAATCCTACGTTCGCCCAGCGGAAGAGCTGGTAACCCACGAGCTCGAGGTTAAGCGCTCGCGTTTTATCGGCTGGATCACCCGGGCGGACACCGAAGAGCGGGCCCGCGAGGTCATCCAGACTGCGCGGGATCAGTACCCGGATGCGCGCCATCACTGCTCGGCTTTCATCGTGCACCAGGACGGCGCTCAGCCGATCGAGCGCTCCTCCGACGACGGGGAACCCTCAGGGACCGCGGGCAAACCTATGCTCGAGGTGCTGAAAGGCTCCGGGATGCAGGACATGGTAGCGGTAGCGATCCGCTATTTCGGCGGCATCAAGCTCGGCACCGGCGGTTTAGTCAGCGCCTACACCGAAGCTGTCAGCGCGACCCTCGAGGGGGCCACGCGAGTGACGCGGGAGGTCCGGGAGCTCGGCACCGTGGACTTCCCGCATGCGGAGGCCGGGCGGATAGAGTCGGAGCTGCGTGCGGCCGGCATCGACGTAGTGGATGTTTCATACAACCGCGCGGCGACATACACGCTCGCCTTCGCTCCT
Organism: Corynebacterium wankanglinii; assembly: GCF_013601005.1. Classification (NCBI taxonomy): domain Bacteria; kingdom Bacillati; phylum Actinomycetota; class Actinomycetes; order Mycobacteriales; family Corynebacteriaceae; genus Corynebacterium; species Corynebacterium wankanglinii. The sequence continues at coordinate 381,493 of NZ_JABFED010000002.1, read as the reverse complement.
GGGGAAGCAGAGCGCGTTCACGCACTCCTTGCTGCGGCCACGCATGGGGGAGCGGAGATGAAACCTGCTGGCCACCGTTGGGTCGAACGCGCCCTGTAAGGGGCTACACTTACACTCCATGACGATGCAGCCGCGCCCCAACGACCCTATTGCCCAACGCAAAGCCGCCGTGCGCCAATACTCCCGCAACGCCGTCCTCTGGGCCGGTGGCGGGGTGGCTGGCGGCATCGCTTTCGGTCTGATTTTTGGATCTTGGACCATCTTCCTGCTCGGCCTGATCGTGGCTGTTGCGGGCGGGTTCTCTAACTGGAACAAGGTCCAGCGCATCGTCAACCACAAGGACCAGTACTAAATTGACGCAGCCTACGATGGCCGCGGTGCGCATCGACGTGTGGCTGTGGGCCGTACGTATCTTCAAAACCCGCAGTCAAGCCGCAGAGGCAGTGCGCGCCGGGCATGTGAAGATCGACGGTAAGGCCGTCAAACCCGCGGCCCAGGTGGTTCCGGGAGAGACGGTGCGTGTGTGGAAAGACCACCGCGAGCACATCCTCGAAGTTGCCGCGACAGTGAGCAAGCGTGTCGGCGCGCCGATTGCACGGTCGTGCTACATCGATCACTCGCCGCCTCCCCCGCCCCGGGAGCTGTTCGCGGCACCCCCAGTTCGAGATCGCGGCTCTGGGCGCCCCACGAAAAAAGAGCGCAGGGAGACCGACCGCTTGCTCGGACGCCGCCGCTAACTATTCGCCGCGCAGCAGCGCCAGACGGGTGGTCAGGCGTTTGCGGCGCACCTGCGGGCGGTTGCCGGCATCCCAGGTTCGCTCGATGTGCTCGGTGCCGTAACGGTTGAGCAACAGGTCATCGACAACCCGCACTTGGCCCGGGACAAACGGGTAGGACAGTGAGTTGGAAAGCGCCTCGATGTCCGCCGGGTTGGTCAGCTCCGCCACCTCAGAGACGTGCTCTATTCCGTGCGCGCGCAGGAGTTCCGTGCAGAAGCGGTAGTCGCCCGCGCGCGAGAGAGGAAACTGATTGCCCAGCAGCACTGTCAGAATGCCGGGCAGGGTCTCCGGCGAGATTTCCGCGTCCACGTCCGTGTTCACCTTCTCTTGAGGGTCGGCCAGGGACGCGATCTGGTCGAATTGCTGGTCCGCCAGCTCGATCAATCCGGCGGCGAGGGTGAAGGCGCGGTCTACCTGAGGGTCCAAACTTTTGCCCGCGCGCTTGTAGCGGATGTCGTGTTCGAACTCTGCCCACGCGTGCTGGAGCACCGTGCGAATCTGCACCTCGAAGACCTGTCCAAGGTAGTCCTCCAACCCTTCGGACTGCTCCTCCACGCGCACCACGAGGTGGTGGGAGCCGTAGCCGAAACCGCCGGCGACGCGTGTTTCCTCCGCCTTGTCCACGCTTCGCAGCACGTCGAACTGGTCGGCCAGCAGACGCTGCACCGCTGGAATCTCCGTGGAGTGCAACACGGTGATGCGTGCGCCGACGATGTCTTTGATGTCGTGCCACGGATCCGGGTACACTAGCTCGCCATCGGGGCGGGTTTTCCGGGCCTTCTCTTTGAGGGACGTCCACGATTTCACGCGCGCATCCACACGGTCAAAGTTCACGCCAGCATCGCGCATGAGCTCGTGAAGCGCGTGCCGGAACGTTGTGGCGGCGTCTTCGTGCTCGCGCACCCAGGCAAAATACGTCGATCCGAGGCGCGCGATGGTGTCGTCCACCGCCTTATTCCGGGGTTTCGGCGCTTTGGCGGGATGCTTCTGTGTGCTCATAACGGCCGGTTAGTTTACCTGGTCAACAGCACAGCTGGCAGTTCGGCGTAAAGCTGGTCCACTTCCACGCGGCCTGCAAACCTGCGTCCGGTGAGCCGGTCGGTCCACGTTCCCTCGGGCAGGGTCACGGTGGTGCCGCGCCACCCTCCGGACTGCTGCAATCCGATCGGTGCCCGAGTCGCTAGCGCAAGGGCCCGTGGCGCACCCGCAAGTGTGCGCGCCATCCCTACCAGATGACTGCGCGCGGCGCCTTCGGCGAACACTGCCTGGCAGCCGCCGCCCAAAAACAGTTCCGGCTGTTCCCGCCGCAAGGTGAGCGCCTCTCGCACGATGCGTTGCTTTGCGACGTCCTCCGGTGACCCCACCCCATCTTTGAGCGCCCCGTAGTCCACGAACCGCCTGTTGTCCGGGTCCACCAGCGAAAAATCTAGGAACTCGGTGCCCTGGTACGTATCCGGGATACCGGGGCCAACGAGCTGAAGCAGCTTGCGGCCGAGGGAGACTGCCACCCCGCCGCGGTCGAGGTGCACCGCGAAATCCGCCAATATGCGTGTGGCAGGGCCGTGGGTGAGATGGCCTATCCACTCGGTGATTTCGGTTTCGTACGCGGCATCGCTGTCGTTCCAACTGGACAACACATCGGCCTCGCGCACGGCTTTGACGGCGTAGGACTGGAGGCGGCGGGTGAAATCTTCCGTCGCACGCCCATCGCGAGGCCAGGCACCGAGCACATTGTGGATGAGGAAGAGCCCGGTGGCGTGATCCGGCGGGGGAGTCAGTGCGAAGACATCGTGCACAAGCTGGGCGAACTCTTCTGGCATCTCTGCAATCTCCAGCATGCGGGCGCGGGTATCTTCGCTGCGTTTGGTGTCATGCGTAGTCAGCGTGGTCATGGTGTGCGGCCACAGTTGTGCGCGCTCGTCCTGCAGGAGGTGGAACTCCGCCTGGCTCACGCCAAAGCGGCCCGGATCGCCGCCGACCTCCTGCAACGCCACCAGGCGGCAGGCGCGGTAAAACAGGGTATCTTCTACACCCTTCGCCATCACCGCGCCGCAGACCTGCGCGAAGCGGTGGGCGGCCTCGCCGCGGGCGGCCAAGGCACCCGCGACAAGGTCGAGCGCCGCCGCGTCAAACCCGATTGGGCTCTGGGCCAATTCCGCAACCAGCGTCGCGGTCACTCTCGACAGCGAACGGTAGTCGGCGCGGTAGACGGGCATGCGCGCAACCAGTTCCACAAGCACCTCGGTGAGCGCTTCGTCGCCGACCTGGGAACCTGTGGAAGAGAGGCTGTCGTGGCGCACCGCGCGGGCGAGCCTGCGGATCTCCGCAGCGAGCTCGTCTTCCGCAACGCGCGCTTTGAGGATCCACTCGGAGACTTCCACGGCGCGCTCGTCCCAGCGCGAGCCGCTGTAAAGGTAAGCAACGTCACCGAGCTGACCCGCTGCGTCGGGGTTGACAAAGACGCCGTCGAACTCGCGAAGCGCGTCGTAGCCGGTGGTGCCGTCGATGTTCAGACGGGGATCCAGAGGCTCGTCCACCGCGAGGATTTTTTCAACGATGAGCCAGGTGTCGTGGCCGATGACGTCGCGCAGGCGGGTGAGGTAGCCGAATGGGTCGGTGAGGCCGTCGGGGTGGTCGACGCGGACGCCGTCGATAAGCCCCTCGCTCACGAGCTCGCGGAGTTGGGCATGGGTGGCGTTGAAGACATCCTCGTCCTCCTGGCGTACCCCAGCGAGGCCGTTGATGGAGAAGAACCGGCGGTACGAGATGATGCCGTCGCGCCAGTACATCAGGCGGTAGTGCTGGCGGCCGTGGACGGCGACAGGATCGTCCTCCAGCCCCGAGTAGCTGCCGGGGGCGAGCGGGAAGACGTGATCGTAGTAGGTGAGCACGTCCTCGCCGTCGATGCAGCGCAGCTCAAGCGCCCCGACGTCGTCGGGAGCGCCCAGCACCGGCAGGCCGAGCTTGCCGTCTGCCCCGTTATCCGCGGCCCAGTCAATGTCGAAGAAGCGGGCGTGCTCCGAACCCTGCCCGTGCTTGAGCACATCCCACCACCACTTGTTCCGGCGCGGGACTTCGACGCCTAGGTGGTTCGGCACGATATCCACCACCAGCCCGAGCCCCGCCTCATGGGCGGTGCGGGCGAGCAGCCGCAGCCCGTCGATGCCGCCGAGCTCCGGATTCACCACCGTCGGGTCAATGACGTCGTAGTTGTGGTTGGACTCCGGCGCGGAGGCGAAGATGGGGGACAGGTACAGGTGCGACACCCCCAAATCTGCCAGGTACGGCACTAGCTCGGCCGCCTGAGCAAAGCCGAATTCGCGGCCCTCCGGATCAGCGTGGGGCCCACGCAGCTGGAGGCGGTAGGTGGAGGTGATCGTGCGTTTCACCTCTCACACCCTAGTGCGCCCGCGCACGGCACAGTAGGGGAAAGCCCACTGAGTACGTCAGCACATCCGCGTCGGAAAGGCACCGGGCTACCTCGTCCACGCCGGCATCGAAGACAAACAGCTCGCGGCCGTCGCGGGTCGCGTACACCAGGCCGGTATCCGGCTGCATGACGGCCTCGAAGTGCCTGTGCAAGAGGGAAAAGGGCTGCGGGTGGGCCAGCCACCAGGCGGCCGGCACGCCGTGGCCGTCCACCTCAAACCCGCGCGGAAGCGATGCGCAGTCGAGCACCGCAGTGGGGCACCGCACAAGGAACTCCACGCCCTGTTCGCGCTGGGCACGGGCTGTGAGCTGGTCCGCCGCGGCGTTCCACAGTTGGTGCACGCTAAGCCCGGCGGCGCCGACCTCCTGGTGCGTCAGCCCTGACGCGGTGGGGGAGTCGAACACGCACACCAAACCAGGGGACAGACTGATGAAGGCGGTGGAGGAGCCGAACCCGCTTCGGATGCACGCGCGGGACTCCTGGTTGTCCAGGCGCGCCAGGCGCAAGGTGACCCCGCCGAGAGAGACGGGCGTTGAATGAAGAAGCTGCATGGCTACTTAGACGCTCGCTTCACGCCCCCGGTTCCCTCGGCGGGAAAAATTCTTAAAACGGCGGCTGCTCCCCAAGCCCGAGCACCTCGAACAGGTGGTGCGCAGGCCAAATCTGAATGTCCTGGCCCTTGTCCATGAGCTCCCGCGCCCGCTTTTCCTTCGACGTCATCGTGGCCCATTCCCCGACAACCAGGATGGTGGTTTTCTTGGTCACGTTTTTGCCCACGTTCGCGCCTTGATCCGCGATCTTCGACCACAGCTCGCCCTTGTCGTGGGGCTCGAACTCGCCCGTGAGCGTCACATGCTCTCCGTAGAGCGCGGCATTCGGATCCGCCTCGGGATTCGGCTCGGGCACTGTATCCGGGGTGGCCACGGATTGCCAAGGAGCGGGTTTCTTACCAGGGCTTGCGCTTTGCGACGCCCGCTTCGCTGGACCCGCCTGATTGGATCCGCGCGGCGCCGCGGTGGCCTTCACCGCCGCTGCCACACCGCCCTGCGCGGCTTGTTCCGCTTGCGTGGCTCGTCCGGCGCCAGAGCGATCCCGCAACACGGGCGTCACGCGGGCTTCGTCGATAGAGCCGAGGGTAAACCCCGAGTCGTGCACAAAACTCATGAGACTGCCGGTGTGTCCGGCTTCCCGCGCCAAACCCACCATCACACCCGCGCACGCGGCGGCGTCCTCGCACGCGTCGTGGTGGTTGTCTAACTCCACCCCAAAGTGTTCTGCGAGGGTGGGCAGGCGGTGGTTCGGCACATCCAGTTTGGTGGCGCGGGCCTGCGCGAGGGTGCAGGCGAAGAGCATCTGGGGAATGTCGACGTCGGATGCGAGGCAGGCGTCGCGCAGTGCAGAGGCATCGAACTGGGCGTTGTGGGCGACGAGCGGCAAATCGCCGACGAACTCGACCATTTCACCGATGCGGTCGCGCACATCGGGCGCATCCGAGACGTCATCGGCCGTGATGCCGTGGACGGCTACGTTGCCCTCCTCGAACTGGGCGAGGGGTGCCGGGGGTTTGCACAACCAGGAAGCGCGGTCGACCTCTTCACCGTCGATGATTTTGACCAGGCCGATCTGGCAGATGGAGCCCCAACGGCGGTTCGCGGTCTCCACGTCGAAGCCGACGAAAGAAAAACCGGGGATGCCGGCACCGCCCGCGACTGTGTCGACCGCAGGCGCCTCGCCGCGCTTCGCGTCGTCGAGAAGCTGCAGCAGCTCGGCCGGGCCTTCTGTATCGCCGGGGGCGAACCAGACGGCCAGGGCGCCAGCACCCGTCTGCACGTCGACGCGGGTGCGCGTCCACGCGTCGCCCGGAACGGACGTTGTGTCAGTGATGTCGGCGATGGCCACTTCGCGGCTCGAGGTAGTGCCGCTCAACGACGCGGCGAGTGCGGTGGGGGTGAGGACCAGCGCGTCGTTTGTCACGGTCAGCGTTGCGCCGTGCGCGGTGATCATTATTGGTTAGCCTCCGTCGTTGTTTCGCCTGCGGGTGGTTGGGTGCGGCGCAGCACCACAGTTGAGCGTTGGCCGACATTGACGGTAGTGCCAGGCTGGACCGGGGCTGCGTCCTCTCTGATCCCCACATCCTCAGTGGTGTCCACCACCACCTCCCACTCGTCGCCGAACTCCGCTCCCGGCACGGTGAAAGCGATGTCTTCGAAGTGAGCGTTAAACATCAGCAAGAAAGAATCGTCCACCACGCGCTGCCCGCGCGAATCGGGCTCGGCGATAGTCTCGCCATCCAGGTACACCATGAGCGCGCGGCCGAACGGTGCGTTCCAATCGTCCTGCGTCATCTGCGCCGCCTCCGGCGTCAACCACGCAATTTCGCGGCCATGCTCGTCGTCGCCGAGTGCGCCGCCTGCCAGGAACCGCCGGCGGCGGAACACCGGATGGTCCCGGCGCAGCCCGATCAGACGCCGGGTGAAATCGTGCAGACCTCCCGCCTCCTCCAGCGTCGACCAGTCCATCCAAGCGATCTCGTTGTCCTGGCAGTAGACATTGTTGTTTCCGCCTTGGGTGCGGGCGATCTCGTCGCCGTGCGCGAGCATCGGTGTGCCCTGGGAGAGCAACAGTGTGGTCAGGAAGTTGCGGCGCTGGCGGGCACGGAGCTCCAGTACCTGCGGATCATCCGTCTCGCCCTCCGCGCCGCAGTTCCAGGACCGGTTATGGCTCTCTCCGTCGCGGTTGTCTTCGCCGTTCGCCTCATTGTGCTTGTCGTTGTAGCTGACCAGGTCGTTCAGTGTGAACCCGTCATGGGCGGTGATGAAGTTGATGGACGCGGTGGGCCTGCGCCCGTTGTGCTGGTAGAGATCGGACGAGCCGGTCAAGCGGGAGGCGAACTCTCCAAGCGTGGAATCCTCTCCACGCCAGAAATCTCGCATGGTGTCGCGGTACTTGCCGTTCCACTCGCTCCACAGCGCGGGGAAGTTGCCCACCTGGTAGCCGCCTTCGCCCACGTCCCACGGCTCTGCGATGAGCTTGACCTGGCTCACCACCGGGTCTTGCTGCACCAGGTCGAAGAAGGTGGCCAAACGGTCCACGTCCGAAAACTCGCGGGCCAGGGTGGACGCCAGATCGAAGCGGAAGCCGTCGACATGCATGTCAGTCACCCAGTACCGCAACGAATCCATAATCAACTGCAGCGAGTGCGGGTAGCGCACGTTAAAGGAGTTTCCGGTGCCGGTGTAGTCCATGTAGTGGAATTTGTCTCCGTCCACTAGGCGGTAGTAGGCCTCGTTGTCGATGCCGCGAAAAGCGATGGTGGGGCCCATGTGGTTGCCCTCCGCAGTGTGGTTGTACACCACGTCCAGGATGACCTCAATACCTGCCTCGTGGTACGCGCGCACCATCTGCTTGAATTCGGCGACCGCATCACCGGGGGCGGAGGACGAGGCGTAATTGTGCTCCGGGGCGAAAAACCCGAACGTGTTGTAGCCCCAGTAATTGCGCAACCCCAAGTCACGCAAACGGTCATCCTGCAAGAACTGGTGGACCGGCAGGAGTTCAATGGCCGTGACGCCCAAGTCATTCAAGTAGTCCACCATCACCGGGTGCGCCATGCCCGCGTAGGTGCCGCGCAGCTGCTCGGGGATGCCGGGGTGCGTCTGCGTCATCCCTTTCACATGGCACTCGTAAATCACCGATTCGTCCTCGGGGATTTTCGGCGCGCGGTCATCCCCCCAATCGAAGAACGGGTTGATGACCACCGAGAGCATGGTGTGACCCAGCGAGTCCTCCTCATTGCGGCCAGTGCCCGGCTCCTCGGCACGGACATCGTAAGAGAACAGTGAAGAGTGCTGGTCGAACTCGCCGTCGAAAGCCCGTGCGTAGGGGTCCACGAGCAGCTTGCTGGGGTCGCAGCGCTTGCCGTCGTTCGGGTCCCACGGGCCGTGCACCCGGTAGCCGTAGCGCTGCCCGGGGCTCACACCCGGGAGGTAGGCATGCCAGACGTGGTTGTCCACTTCCTCCAGGGGGATGCGGGTCTCCGCACCCTCATCGTCGATGAGGCACAGCTCCACCTTCTCCGCGATGCCAGAAAACAGTGCAAAGTTCGTGCCCGCCCCGTCAAACGTTGAACCGAGGGGATATGCGGATCCAGGCCACACGATGGTGTCATTCATGGGGCAACAGCTTAGTGCCCCCTCACTCGCTTCGCTTCAGGCCTTCAAGCAAGAACGCCACCGCCGCGGCGTGCTCTGCGCTGCCGTCATCGTCAGAGAATGCGCTGCCCGTGGCTTGCGCGAGCTGCGCCGCAGATTGGTGCACCGCAGCGTTGCCCAGCGTCAGATGCAACAGCCCGCGGGCACCGGCGTGCACCTTATCCATCGCGTTGCCTATCGACGCCGCTTCGCCCAGCAACCCCCGAACCGAAGCCACGAACCGAGCCTCCAGATCCAACTGCACCCGCGCGCCGGGCTGGCTTACCGCAGCAACCACCACTTCCGCACCGTCGCGCACAGCGAGGACCGCGGCGCGCAGCTCGCTGCTCAAACGCGCCGGGTCTGGCAGAGGGTCGTCGAAGAGCGGCTGCACGATCGCCTCGGCGAGAGATGCGATGAGCTCCTGCTTGCTTTCGAAGTGCCAGTACAGCGCACCCGGTGCAACCCCGAGCGACGTGGCTACCCGGCGCATGGACACATCCGCGAGCCCGTACTCTGCCAGGATGCGCAAGGCTGCGTCGGTAATTCGCCCGCGGGTCAACTGCATCCTTCCAACATAGACCGCGGCCAGGGTAGGGCGAGGCTTTACGCGGGCTCACAGAAACCATCCAGAAGGCTTGTATAGGCGTCCCACGGGCGCGACAGTGATTAGTTGGTACCATTTCCGACAGGTCTTCACCGCGACTGCAGTTACCGAAACTCGGCCGCAGGTGTAATCCCGGGCCGAACGATAGGCCGGGTCCGACGACGAGAGGTACTGATATACCGTGGAGATGCAAACGAAACAGAGCGTGACAGTGGCGGCAGCAGTGGTTGCCCTGGTGCTCCCCCTCGCCGCCTGTGGGTCTGACGACGAAGGTGCTTCCGGCGGCCTGTCCACCGCCGCAGAGGCCCCCTCTTCCGCTTCCGCAGCAAACACGTCGAGTGAGGCCTCCGCCGAGAATTCGGAGGAAACGACGAAGACGGAGACCACGACGAAGAGCTCCGCGAAGGACAAGCAGCAGGAAGACAAGAAGGACGCGAAGTCGCAGCAGAACGCCCAGGGGGGTAACGGCGAACAGCCCCCGACGCTGGTCAATCCGTTTGAAAACGGCATGCCTCAGAACACAAACCAGCCGCTAGCCAGCGGCAAAGAGGGCAGTGAGAAGGACCGGAAAGAGATGGAGGACACGGTTCGCACCGTCTTGAACCCGGGCTCTTTCGCCGATTGGACGCCGACCATCTTGGAAAACTCCTGCAAGGCCGTCACCGAGCCGATGATGCAGGAGATTGAGCGCCAGGGCATGACGCTCGACCAGATTAATGAGGCGAGCCGCCTCGCCGAAGAACAGGGCCAGGGCATTGATCTGCCGAAGACGGATGTCAGCCTTTCCGATGTCCGCGTCGACGGGGATCGTGCATCCGGCAGCGTGCTAGTGAAGAACGATCAGGGTGAGGAGACCCAGACCATGATCTTCCAGAAGGAAGACGGTCGCTGGAAGCTGTGCAACTAGTAACTAGACCGTCACTGAGCGCCGGAGCTGGACTCCTGGCGCTCGGTTGCGTTTTGGGGATAGTCGGCGGCGGAGCGTGGGCGACGCTGCGCCCCGCCTACGTCGGTGAAGTGGAGGGCGACGGGTTGCGGGTGGATCAGGCAGCCAGCCCGGTAAACGTCGAGTTCGCGGGATTCGGCACGTTCGCCCTGATCTCCGCACTGATTGGTCTGGCTTTAGCCGTTGCCGCCCTCGGTGCTGCGCGCCGCGGCAAGGTCGGCGGGGGAGCCGGTTGGCTGCTCTGGGCCGGTGCTGTCAGTGCCGTGGCGGTGCTGAGCGTCTACGTGTTTGGTGACTGGTTTGTCGGCCTGCTGCACCCCGTTCCTGAGGCAGACGCCCTTTCGGATGGAGCGTCGGTCACGATGGTGCCGCCTGTCAACCCCGGGGCCGCCTGGGCAGTCGGGCCTTTCAGCGCAGTGTTTGTCTATTGGAGCGCAAACCTCGTTGCGTACTCCCATGACCGGGAGCTTAAGACCTCCCCGGCCAATCAACCACGGACTGGCCAGATGCCTGTTGGCTGACATGGTCGATGGCGGCCAAACAGGCGGCCATCGCGGAGACGACAAACTGCACGACCTGCGCTGGCGCAGCTCCCTCGCCGGCGAACATCGTGGATTCGGCGTGCATGTGGATGAGACCGTCGAATTCGTGGAGGTAGGTTGCGGTGGCGCACGTGCGTTCATTGACGTCGTTGCACACCAACCACAACGGCAAGAAATCCTCCAGAGCGTCGCGTCCTGTATCCCACATTCCGGTAACGCGGACGTATCGCGTCCCCGGCTGCCCGTCGACGGTTAACGCGAACGCCACGCCGTTGACACCCGTGGCGATGATGCCGTCTGCTCCGACGCCGTAGCGGAAGTCGAGTCGCTCCAAGGCCGCAGTCAGGTCCTCCACGTCCACTGGGCTGAGCACCTCCTCGACTTCGCTGTACAGCTCCGGCACGGTGCCAGTGTCGTGTGTGCTGCCACGGGGAATGTGCCGCAACGACGGGTGGCGCCCAAGCAACTCGTCCGAATCTTGTTTGCGCATCAATTGCGGTGGCAGCGGCTGGTCAAGTCCCGCATCGAGGAAGCGCTCGCGCGCCTGTTGGTAGAACGTGGCGGCGTGCTCCAGGGTGTCGATGAGTTCGGCGGCCAGCTGGTCGTCGCTAAGCCCATGCTTGATGTGAATCCCACGGCGCATGCCCACACGAAGGTCACCGGATTCCATTAACCGGTAGGAGGCGGCCGGTCCAACGCGGTCGTGGTTCCACGTGTTGATGAATCGGGCAAGCGCGGTGGAATGCTCAAAGTCAGTGGGTATGCGGTCCGCGGTGTCCACAACAAGGCACATGGGACGGGCGTAGTCCACCCACACGGCGGCGGTAAACGCGTGCGCGCCGATGACAAGGCGATCCGGGCCAGCCAAGGGCTCGAGCCCGAGCCCTTCCAGCAGGACGGCGACGCGATCGAGAGTGACCTCGGTCGGGCGCTGGTCTTCAGCGGGGGCGGCGTGCTTTCCCATAGGGCGAGCATAACGCCCGATGGCGAAGAGTTGCCGGTGGAATCCTGCGCAGCGCCTGCAACGTCTACAATGTCGGCTGGTTTGAGTCGGTTATGAAGGAGGTCGTTGCGGTGTCCGCTGTCGGGAACCCGATCTTGGTGGTTGTGCTCAGCCTTATGGCGGGGCTTCTCGTCGGTGGAGTGTGGTCTAGCTACCAACGCGGGGCATCGCGCGCGGTGACCGGGGTACTGGCGCTTCTGGCGGTCATGGCCGTACTCTTTGCAGCGCTCACCCTCGTGGAGGTGATGTGACATGGCATGGTCCACTGCGCCGCTGAGCCGCTCCGAGGTTGAGTCGCTGACCAACGTCTGGCGCGCGCGAGGGCTGATTCCCGTGCTCGTCGCGGTCGCCGCGGCGTTCGCGGCGTGGGCGCTGCTGCTCCCGGTGGTGCCCACCGCCGTGATTGACGCGCAGCAGCCGGCCTCGCTGGCTGGGCTGTCTACTGGCGTGTTTATGCTGGCCACGGTTATCACCCAAATCTTCACGCCGAAAGCGCTGAAGACGATCGGGTACCGCTGGGTGATGGCGATTTCTTCGCTGCTCCTGGGCATCCCCGCCCTCGGCTACATGATTGGTATGGGGGCCACGCCCCTGCTCACCGTCAGTGCCATCCGCGGGATCGGCTTCGGTGCACTGTCGGTGGCCGAGGCGGCAATCATCGCGGAGCTGGTGCCGCTGCGGCTCTTAGGCAGCGCAACCGGCATCTTCGGCGTGGTAGTGGGGCTTGCGCAAATGGTCGCGCTCCCGTCGGGCTTGGCCTTGGTGCAAATGATCGGCTACGACGCGGTGTATATGATCGCCACGGCAATCGGCGCGGTATCGCTGGTGGCGTGCCTGGCCATTCCGACAATTCCGCCGCCAGAGCCGGACACGGAGACGTCGCAAAGCGTGCGGGTGCCCATGTGGCACCTTGCGCTCGTGCCGGCACTGGCGCTGATGTTCGTCACCACCGCCTACGGCGCCATCACGAACTTCCTCCCGGTGTCCATGCGCGAGCTCGACCCGGTCTCCGGTGCCGCGCTCGCCGGCGTCATGCTTGGCGTGCTCAACTTCGCAGCAATGATCTCGCGCTACATCGCCGGCCGCATCATGGACCGCCGCGGCTACCCAGGGACCGTGCTCATTCCGTTCCAGATCACCGCCGCCATTGGTGTGGCGCTGATGGCCATCATCTTGGCGATGCAGCTGCCTGCGTGGACGATGCTCATCGCCGCGCTGTTCTACGGCGCCGGTTTCGGTGGGGTGCAAAACGAGGCGTTGACGCTGTTGTTCTACCGCTTGCCGCGCCACAAGACATCGGAGGCGTCCGCGATCTGGAACATCGGTTTCGACGGCGGCACCGGATTGGGCTCTACGTTCTACGGCATGCTGGTAGCCCAAATGGCTTTCGCCCCAGTATTCGGCGTCGCGTCCGGCGTGATCACCATCGGTTTGGCTATCACGCTGCTCGACCGCCAACTGGGCCGGCACCGTGTTGTGGAGGTGAACAACCTCTCCGCTCGCCTCAAGGCCGTGCAGGCACCGCGCCGTTACCCGCGCCGGGGCCGCTAGTTGTGACGGTAGCTAGACTACGCACTTATGAGCGACGCAATTGGCACTACGGCTGCACCCACGGTTGCCGTCTTTGACGCTTTCGCGGGAAAAGACCCCTGCGTGCGGGAGGTGCACGCCGCACTCAGTGCGCTAGGCGCGAATGTGTCGGTGACCACAAACCCTGCAGAGGCTGCGACAGCGGACGGCATGGTGATCGCTGCCAGCGGCGACACTGCAGTGGCACTGCGGGCGCTGCTCGCGTCTCAGGCAGATCGTGTGGTCGGCCAGCGTCTCGCCGGATCTCGCCCGGTACTTGTGGTCGGGGCAGCCATGGACGCCTTGTTCGAGCGGGGCCCGAAAGAGGAAGCCGGGTTCGGGGAGTGGCCGGGGGGCGTCGATAAGCTCGCCGCTCCTGTGAACAGAGCTACCGTAGCCGCGGCGGAGGGGTCCGCGATGCTCGCAGGCGATGCGGAATTTGTGTTCGACGCCCACACTGGGGTGAGCAATTTTGAACTCGCGCAAGACGAGTTCATCGCCTACCCGAAGTTGAGCTGGGCGGAGGGCATGCCGGTGCTGGCGGGCGTGGAAAACGGCCCACTGTGGGCGGTGCGTTTTCACCCGGAGCGCTCCGGCGAGGCCGGGGCCGCGGTGCTACGCAACTGGATTGCACAGCTGGGGTAAACGCCATGACGGATGTGACGGGGAGTTTGCAGGCTGCAGAGTCCGCAGTCAGCGCCGCACGCGAGATTTTTCTCAACGAGCTCGGGGCTGCGCCCGCGCTGCACAAGGGGCCGGGCGACTTCGCTACGGCCGCTGACTTGGCTGTGGAGGAGTTGCTCCGAACTGAACTCACCGGCTCAACTGGGATCGACGTCGTCGGCGAAGAGCACGGAGGGCAGCTCAGCCAGGAGGCCTGCTGGGTGGTTGACCCGATTGACGGCACGTCCAACTACTCAGCCGGCAACCCCAACTGCGCAATTCTGGTCACACTGCTGCTCGAATGCCAGCCCGCAGTTGCCGTGGTAGACGCCCCGTTACTGAACATGCGTCTGACTGCTCTCGACGGCCAACCGGTGCACCTCAACGGTGAACCGTTGCCGCGGGTGGGGACTGCAACCGCTGCCGCACCGCACGTGGGGATAGGGTCTGTATTTTCACGGGATCGCCCACGTATGCCGTCGAACCAGCGTGTAGAGCTTGCGGGGGAGCTCACCCGGGTTGGGCTGCGGCCGCGTATCAGCGGTTCGGTGGGCGTCGATCTTGCGTTTGCCGCGCAGGGAATTTACCAAGCGGCAGTGAGTTTCTCCCCGCATGTGTGGGACAACGCCGCGGGGATTTTGCTGGCTCGAAGCGCAGGAGCTGTGGCCACGGCGGGTGACGGCTCACGCTGGGAGCCTGGGAAGACCGGTGCGGTAGTGGGCAATCCGGCCGCGCACGCGGCAGTCATGCGTGCCATCGAGTCAGTGCAAGCCCGAACGGGCGAGGAGGAATAGATGGCAATTGAAGTCAAATCCCAGGACAAGCACGGCAAAGGGCCAGCCCGCGCCGGCGCGGCGCTACTCGGGGTATCCGGCGCACTGACCTGGATCGCCTCCCGCCTGGAATGGGTGAGTGCGCAGTACAGCGACGACATCTCAGGCGGCGGCACCGCGGCCGTCAACGGCACCGACTGGTCCACCGAAACCTCGGCCGTTGCCGTCCTTCTGCTCGCCGGGATGGTGGCCGCGTTCGCGCTGCGGCGCGTGGGCCGGAGAATCGTGGGCGGAATCTGCGCCGCAGCCTCGATCGGCCTCGCCGTCCCCGCGGCCAGGCTGCTTGTTTCAGGTGCCGACAGTGAGCGTGTGCGCACGTTGCTCACTGCAGGTGCGGACCAGGCACAGCGGTCGAATTCGGCCCCGGCCGTGGCCGAGTGGGCGGAGATCACCTCGGTCACGACACAACCGTTAGGGCCAGCGCTTACGCTGCTCGCCGCGATGCTTGGCGTGCTCGGCGCGCTCGTGCTTCTTGTGCGCCCCGGCACGGACTCGCCGCGGCAGAACAAGTACGAAAAAGAAACTGTGCGGCGGGAAAAGGTCCGCGACGACTTGGAGGAGGATCCCCAGTCCGGACGTGTGCTTTGGGACGCTATCAGTGCCGATATCGATCCGACCGACCCCTCCAACGGCGCAGGGCGGGATTTCCGCTCCCCGTAGCCCACCGGCTAGCCTTAGCTTTGACAGGCCCTTTGCAACTGGGAGGTAGCCATGCCGGCACCGGGCACGCTCAACGACGTCGTCGCTGGTGTGCTTCGCGACGTTGCGAAGCGGGAGGCCGCCGTGCCATTCCAAGACATCAAGGCTCGTTCCCGCGACATGGCGCCGACCCGGGATGCCCGGGCGGCGCTTTTGCGTCACGGCTGCAGCGTCATCGTGGAGATTAAACGCAATTCCCCCGTCTTCGGCCCTACCGGGGCCGGTTACGTACCGGTGGAGGCGCTTGCCCGAGACATCGAGGCCGGTGGTGCCCACCTCATTGCCTGCCAGACGGAGCGGTTGCGCTTCGACGGTTCCCTGGCGGATATGGCCGAAGCGCGGGCTGCGGTAGAGCTGCCGATGGTGTGCCGCGATGTCATCGTCGACCCGTACCAGATCCACGAGGCGCGTTGCTACGGGGCGGATGCGCTGCCGCTGCAGGTTGGCATCCTGGATCAGCACAGGCTCGAGGCTTTGGTGGACCGAGCTGAGTCGCTCGGCATGGTGGCTGTGGCGGAAGTTCGCACCCCCGAGGAGGCTGATCGGGCGTTACGCGCCGGGGTGAGCGTGGTGGCGGTGAATTCCTGGACCTTCGACACCAACGACCTGAACCGAAACGCATTTGCGGAGATCGCACCGGGTTTGCCCAGCGAAGTGATCAAGATCAGTCTCGGCGGTGTGGCCACACCCCGGGACCTCATCGATGCCGCGTCCTGCGGCGCGGACGCTGTCCTTGCGGCCGAAGCTGTCATGGCAGCCGGCGACGTGCTTTCGGCCACCCGCTCGTTGGCCACAGCGGGGCAGCACCCCGCGTGCCCCTCCCGGCACTAGATGGCACACTGTTTTGCGTGCAAATGCTGAACTTGGCCAACATCCCGTCGCCGCCGCAAGGCGTCTGGTACTTGGGGCCCATTCCGATCCGCGCCTACGCCCTGTGCATTATCGCTGGCATCATCGTTGCTATGGCTGTGTCGCTGCGCCGCTACAGCGCGCGCGGCGGCAACCCGGAAACGGTGTGGGACGCGGCGCTGGTAGTCATCCCCGCTGGTATTATCGGCGGGCGGCTGTACCACGTGATTACGGACCATCAGAAATACTTTGGGGAGGGGAAAAACCCCTGGCAGGCCTTCAATATTACGGCTGGTGGCTTGGGCATCATTGGAGCGGTCACGCTCGGTGCTCTCGCGGTGTGGGTGATGATGCGCCGCAAGGGACTGCCGATGGCGCCGTTTGCCGACGCGGTCGCGCCGAGCGTCATTCTCGCCCAGGGCATTGGCAGGTTGGGCAACTACTTCAACCAGGAGCTCTACGGCGCGGAGACGGACGTGCCGTGGGCGCTCGACATCTACTACCGCGTGAACGAGGCCGGCCAGTACGCCCCGCTCACCGGCAGATCCACCGGTGAAGTCATCGCGAGCGTGCACCCCACGTTTCTCTACGAGTTGATCTGGAACGTGGCGGTATTTTTCGTGCTCATCTGGGCTGACCGCCGCTTCCGGCTCGGTCACGGCCGGGTGTTCTGGTTGTACGTGGCGGGCTACACGCTCGGTCGCTTTTTCATTGAATTTATGCGCCGCGACGAGGCGAATCTCATCCTCGGCCTGCGCGTGAACACCTGGGTTTCGGCGATCTTGTTCATCACAGCAGTGGTTATCTTCCTCATGCTGCGCAAGGGCAGGGAAACCCCGGAAGAAGTGGACCCGGAGTACAACCGTTCATCCACGGCGGGCTCTGGAGATCGCGGGTACCGTGTGGCGGTGAATGACGCGCAAGAAACCGACGAAGGTGAGGTTGGTACACGTGGATAGAAGGACAAAGATCGTCTGCACCCTCGGCCCGGCTGTGGCCAGCAAGGAGGCGATTCTCGGGCTGGTGCGCGATGGTATGGATGTGGCGCGGCTGAACTTCTCGCATGGGGACTACCCGGACCACGAGCAGAATTACCATTGGGTCCGCGAGGCGACCGACGAGACCGGTCACGCGGTGGGCATCCTCGCGGACTTGCAGGGGCCGAAGATCCGCCTCGGCCGTTTCGAGGGCGACGGGAAAACCTACTGGGAAACGGGCGAGACTGTCCGTATCACCGTCGATGACGTAGAGGGTACGCACGACCGCGTGTCCACCACCTACAAGCAGCTTGCGCTAGACGCGAAACCGGGCGACAGGCTGTTGGTGGACGACGGCAAGGTGGGGCTTGTCTGCACCCAGGTAGAGGGCAACGACGTGGTCTGCCGCGTCACCGAGGGCGGACCAGTGTCCAACAACAAGGGCGTTTCCCTGCCGGGCATGGACATCTCCGTGCCAGCGCTGAGTGAAAAGGACAAAGAGGACCTGCGCTTTGCCCTGCGTCTGGGCGTAGACATCATCGCGCTGTCGTTCGTGCGCTCCCCGGCGGATGTCGAGCTCGTGCACGAGATCATGGATGAGGTTGGTCGGCGGGTGCCCGTGGTGGCGAAGCTTGAAAAGCCCGAAGCTGTCGACGCGCTTGAATCCATCATCCTGGCGTTTGATGCTGTGATGGTCGCGCGCGGCGACCTCGGCGTCGAGATCCCACTCGAGCAGGTGCCGGCGGTGCAAAAGCGCGTGATCCAGATTGCGCGCGAGAACGCGAAGCCGGTGATCGTGGCTACGCAAATGCTCGATTCCATGATCGAGAACTCCCGGCCGACCCGTGCCGAGGCCTCCGATGTGGCGAACGCGGTGCTCGACGGCGCTGATGCGGTCATGCTCTCCGGCGAGACGTCCGTGGGCGTGGACCCGCACAACGTGGTGCGCACAATGAGTCGCATCGTGCGTTCCGCTGAGACTATGGGGGACGTGCCGCCGCTCAACCACATTCCACGCACGAAGCGCGGCGTGGTGTCCTACTCCGCCAACGACATTGCGGACCGCCTGAACGCCCGGGCCATTGTCACCTTCACCACCTCCGGTGACACGGCTCGTCGCGTGGCTCGCCTGCACCCGGAACTGCCGCTGCTGGTGTTCACGCCAGTCCAGCAGGTGCGCTCGCAGCTGGCCATGACGTGGGGCGCGGAGACGTTCCTGTGCGAGCAGGTCCACAGCACCGACGACATGATCAAGGTGGTGGACCGCCAGCTGCTCGCTATGGAGCAGTACAACGAGGGCGACACCATGGTTGTGGTTGCCGGCACCCCGCCCGGGGTAGCGGGCACGACGAACACTATCCACGTGCACCAGCTGGGCGAGGACACCCGCAGCCCGCAGTAGTTCGGCGGGGCCTACGCTGGGTGCCATGACTGGTATCAAGGTTCGAGACGCCCACCTGCACAACCTCCGCAACGTGGATGTGGACATCCCGCGCGGCACGCTCGTGGCGGTGACCGGGGTGTCCGGCTCCGGTAAGTCTTCTCTGGCGTTCGGCACTATCCACGGCGAAGGCCAGCGGCGCTACCTGGAGTCGGTCGCGCCGTTTGCCCGCAGGCTTATCGGGTCTGCGGTGGACCCGCAGGTCGGTTCCGTGGAGGGCCTGCCGCCGACGGTGGCGCTGGAGCAGTCCACCTCCGGCGGCGGCGCGCGCTCGACCGTGGGCACAGTTTCCGCGCTGTCCAACAGCATCCGCCTGCTGTACTCGCGCGCAGGCGACAACCCGAAGGGGCTGTACTCCGACTCATTTTCCCCGAACACGCCGGAGGGCATGTGCCCGACGTGCCAGGGCACCGGTGTGGTGCACGAACCCACCGAGGAGTCCATGGTGCCGGACCCGACGCTGTCCATCGAGGACGGCGCGATCCAGGCCTGGCCCGGCGCGTGGGCGGGCAAAAACTTCCACGACATCCTGGCAACGCTCGGCTATGACCTGGATTCGCCCTGGCAGGACCTGCCAAAAGATGACCGTGAGTGGATCCTGTTCACCGAGGAGCGCCCCGTGGTCACCGTCAAGCCCCTGCGCGGCGAGGACCAGATCCAGCGCAATTACAAAGGCACGTGGCGTTCCGTGGCGTCGTATTTGACCAATACGCTCGCCGAAACCCAGTCCGATACGCTGCGCAAGCGCGTGCTGTCCTACATGGAGTCGCGCGTCTGCGAGACCTGCCACGGCCGCCGCCTCAACCCGGAGGCCCTCAAGGTGACCTACGCAGGCATGCCTATCGACGAGCTGGGCGCTTTACCCCTCGACCAGGTGCACTCCGTGCTCGCCGCGCAGGAACCAGCGGACGGTACCGCAGAGGATCTGCTGCTCAAGCAGATCCTGCCCGCGCTGCAGTCCGCGCTTGACCTGGGCCTGGCGCACCTGAGTCTGGATCGTCCCGCGCCGACTCTGTCCGCCGGTGAGCTGCAGCGAATCCGCCTGTCCGCCCAGCTGCGTTCCGGTTTGTTTGGCGTGGCGTACGTGCTTGACGAGCCGTCCGCGGGCCTACACCCCTCCGAGCGCGGCGCGGTACTGGAAATCTGCCGCCGGTTCATCGACGCCGGTAACTCCGTACTCCTGGTCGAGCACGACATGGAGCTGGTGGCCCAGACTGATTACCTGGTTGACGTGGGCCCGCTCGCAGGCGAGCGCGGCGGCGAAGTGGTGTACGCGGGTCCCACCAGCGAGTACACCGGTGATGCGCCTACCGCGCGCGCCCTTGCCAACCGGACTCTGTCGTTGAACGACGCCCCCCGGTCCGCCACCGGCGAACTGACCCTGTCCGGCGTGCACGCCCGCTCCATCGAGGGCCTCGACGTGTCGTTTGGAATGGGTCAGTTCACCGCTGTGGCGGGCGTGTCCGGCTCCGGTAAGTCCACGCTGGTGAGCACCGTGCTCGCCAGTGTGCTGCGGGAGGCGGCGTCCACCGTTGTCGAGGAGGACGATGACGCGGCGGACGGCGCTGGGGCGGGGGAGGCCGGATGGAACGTCGATAAGCAAGAAGGCTTCGATGCTGTCAGCCGCGTGGTACAGATCACCCAGAAACCCATCGGGCGCACGCCGCGCTCAACGCTGGCGACGTACACCGGGCTCTTTGACGGCGTGCGCAAGCTGTTCGCCAGCACCGACGAGGCAAAGCGCCGCAAGTGGACCGTGTCGCGCTTTTCCTACAACGTGAAGCAAGGCCAGTGCCCAACCTGCGGCGGCGCCGGCAAGATCGAGGTTGAGCTGGTGTTCCTGCCCGGCTCCTACACCACCTGCCCGGACTGCGGCGGTGCGCGCTACAACGACGAGACGTTGGAGGTGACCTGGGAGGGATTCAATATCGCGCAGGTGCTCGACCTCACCGTCGACGAGGCCGCGGACGTGTTCACCGACGAGCCGAAGATTCTGCGTGCTGTGGAAACCCTGCAAGCGGTGGGGCTGGGCTACCTGCGGCTCGGGCAAGGCGCGCCGGAGCTTTCCGGCGGTGAGGCGCAGCGCATCAAGCTGGCCACCGAGCTGCAGCGCTCCCGCAACTCGCGCCGGGGCCACACCGTGTACCTGCTGGACGAGCCGACCACCGGGCTGCACCCGGCCGATGTCGCGCTGCTGACCAAGGAACTTAACAGCCTTGTCGACGCGGGGCAGACCGTGATCGTGGTCGAGCACGACCTCTCCGTGATCGCGCAAGCTGACCGCGTGATTGAGATGGGCCCGGGCGCCGGCGCCGACGGCGGGCAGATCGTCGCTACCGGCTCCCCAGCCGAGCTGGCCGAGCGCGACACCGCCACCGGAAAGGTGCTGGCGGAGCGATCAGCGTAGGTTGCTGTAAGCGGGGACTATGCAGCTGCATAGTCTCCCGGGCCGATTCCACTATGCGGCTGCATAGTTTTTGAGCCCGGCGGTTGGCGTTTCCGATTCTTCGGCGTCGTGGTCGATGTCCTCGTCTGGTGGGCTTAACTCTGTCGGGATGTCCAGACCGAGGTGGTAGCAGCGGTACAGCTCAAGCCAGAGCCCGGTAATTCGACCGCGAAGCCGCCCCACCACCAATCGCGCCACTCGTCGAAACAAGGGTGTGCCGGGGGCGCGACCACGGTGTCGCCGACGTGCAGCTCGCGCACCGGGCTGATGCCGTGCAGGGAGTTGAGGAACCACAGCGGGTGCTCGGTGGCGGGTTCGGGTTTGAGCCGACGCCGCTCCACGCGGATGCCTAGCCGCTGAGCCCGCGCAAAAACCTGGTGCAATGTCACGCTCGGCAGCCACACGCCGTCGGGAACGCAGAGGGTGTCACCATCCCACATCGCGAGCGCGCCGGTGGTGGTCTCCAGCATGGCGCCGTGCCTACCGACGATCACCGTGTCGTCCGTGCCGTCGGCCTGGTACCGCGAACGGTATGCGGAAAACGCGGCGAAGTCGGGGCCTTTGACCTCGGGCTGGGTTCGCGGGTCGGGGGCAGGCGCATAGGTCAGGGCAGTGGTGGGGCGAGGAGAAGGGGCGGGGCGGACGTCGAGAAGCAATTGTCCTTGCGACAGCGCGATGCGGGGAAATAACTCGCCCTCCTGCAAAAGCGGCATGAGCTTATCGACGAAGCCTTCGGGCAGCGGCCCAGCCGAGCGAGTAAAACGCGCGAGGTGCAGCCCCAGACCGTTGGTGCGCCCGGACGAGTGGCGCCAGGAGTCGGCGACATCGAGGGGCCCGTCGGAGAGATCGCGCGGGACGAAGTCGCCGCGCCAGACGTACCTACGCATCGAAGGCTCCCAGTACCGACTGTGCCTTGAGGTTGCGCTCGGCGAGTTCGGCCGTTGGGTCGGAGGCCAGCACGATCGCGCCCCCGGCACCCACAGTCATTGTGTCGCCGGCGCGCACCGCGGTCCGGATGACCACCGACAGGTCCGCCTGGCCGTCGAAACCGAAATACCCCAACGCGCCGGAGTACACGCCGCGCGGGGAGGTCTCGAGCCTGTCGATGATCTCGCACGTGCGAAGCTTCGGCGCGCCGGTCATGGAGCCGGGCGGGAAGGTCGCGCGCACAGCGTCGATGGCGGTGCACCCCTCGCGCAGGCGGCCGGTGATGGTGGAGACCAACTGGTGCACCGTCGCGTAGCTTTCCACCTGCATGAGGGCCGGTACTCGGACGGTGCCTGGGTCGCAGACGCGGGAAAGGTCGTTGCGTAGCAGGTCCACGATCATCAGGTTCTCCGCACGCGTCTTTTCATCCGCTAGCAGCGCCGGGTCCTGATCGGCGGCGACAGTGCCTTTGATCGGCTTCGCTTCAACTTCGCGCCCGCGCACGGTGAGGAAGCGCTCGGGCGAGGCGCTGGCGACCTCCACGCCGTTGAAAACCAGGTGTGCGGCGTAGGGGGCGGGATTGTGTTCGCGCAGTGCGGGGTAGAGATCGCCTGTGGCGGCGGCGGTGTAGGTGTCGGTCAGGCACACCTCGTAGCTCTCACCCGCGCGCAGCAGCTCCTGAGCCCGCTCGATGCTGCCCAGGTAGTCGGGGTTGCTCCAGGAGCCGTTGCCTATCCGCGCCCCTTCCGCTTCCTCGGCCCCGCTCAGCTTGTCGCCCAGCCGTGCGAGGAGCTCTGCGGAACCCTCGCCTGCCAGCACGCACAGGTGAGCCACCTCGGCAGCATGGTCGTAGACGATAAACGACTGCGGCCGGACAAAGTAGGCGTCCGGGTACGGCGAACGGTGGCGCAGCGTGATCGGCAAAGTTAGCTGCGCGCACTCGTAGCCCAGGTAGCCGATCCACCCGCCGCTAAACGGCAGGTCCGGTGCGCCATAGAGCGGCGTGGATAGCTCCTGCTCGAGGGTGTCCAGAATGTCGCCGTCGTCAAGCGAATAGCTCATGGAGCGCGAAAGCGGCCCTGCGGTGTCGCCGAGGATGGAAAAGCGCCCGCGAGAATCGGCGGAGTCGAGAAAGAACGCGTCGTTGCCGTCTTCGCGGATGGCGTGAAACACGCGCTGGCAGTCGAGCGCGCCGGGCACCTCGCGGTGGAGGAGATGCCAGCCGCCCAGGAAGTTGCGCAGGATCGCCGCCCCGTGTTGGGTGAGCACGGATTCGGGGTGGAACTGCACGCCCCAGTGATTCAGGCCGTCGACTTTGAGCGCCTGGATCACCCCGTCTTCGCTGCGGGCGTGGACGGTGATGCCGGGGTGCTCCTCCACGTGCAGCGAGTGGTAGCGCACCACCTCGAAGTCCTGCGGAATGCCGGCAAAGATGCCTTCTCCGGAATGGGTGACGGTGGAGACGAACCCGTGGCGCGGCTCCGGGGCGCGGTCAACGCGCCCGCCGGCGAGCAGGCCCAGCCCTTGGTGGCCGAGGCAGACGCCGAGCAGCGGGATGTCCGCGTCAGCGGCGGCCTGGATCACGCGGCGCGACGCGCCGAAGTCCTCCTCGCGCTCCGGGGTGCCGGGGCCGGGGGAGATGACCACGTGGCTGAACTCGCCGGCGCGCACACGCTCCGGTAGGTCCGCAGCTTCGCCCGCGGGGACGACGAGCGGTTCGCGCCCGGCTGCCTCCGCGATGAGGTGGGCGAGGTTGAACGTGTACGAATCGTAATTGTCAATGAGCAGGATCATCGCCGTGGAATCGTATAGCGTTAACGCGCATGAACGCCACAATCCGGCCAGCCGGCGCGAAAGACGCAGCAGCAGTTGCCGACGTGCACAACCGTTCACGCGCCGAGACCTTCCGCGGACACATCCCTGATGCGGTCTTGAACAACCACGAGCCGCTCGAACGAGAGTGGGCCAAATACTTCCAGCGGCCGGACGGCCGGGTTTACCTCGCGGAGGTGGATGGCCGCCCGGTTGGGATGGCGTACGGCATCCCAGGGGGCGAGCACGGCGAGCGAACCGAGCTGCGCAACCTCTACCTGCTAGCGGAGGCGGCCGGATCAGGTATCGCCCCGCGTCTCATGGACGCAGTCGTGCACCCCGGCGAACCCGCGTTTTTGTGGGTGGCCGAGTTCAACGAGCGCGCCCAGGCGTTTTACCGCAAACACGGCTACCGCTTCGACGGCGAGGAAACGCACCACGCGGGTGACGGCATCACTTTGAAGCGCATGGTGCGCGACTAGTTAATTGATCGGGGTGGGCTCGATCTTCCACACATCCTCGGCGTAGTCGCGGATGGTGCGGTCGGAGGAGAAGCGGCCGGATTCGCAGATGTTGTTCCAGCACTTGCGGGCCCACTCGTCCGGGTCGGCGTAGTAGTCGTTCGCCATCCGGTCGCGGGCCTCGCGGTAGGCGGCGAAGTCGCCGAGCACGTAGTAGACATCCTGCTCGCCGTAGCCGTTGTCGTCCAGAAGCGAGGCGCGGATGTCGTGGAAGGCGCCAGTGCCGCGGTCGTCCAAGGTGCCGTCCACAAGCGCGTCGAGCGCGCGCATCAGCCCCGGCGTTTGCTCCGCAACCTGGCGCGGGTTGTAGTGCGCCTTCAGCTCCGGCAGCTCTTCTTCGCGCGCGCCGAAGATGTAGGCGTTGTCTTCGCCCACGGCGTCGACGATCTCCACGTTCGCGCCGTCCATGGTGCCCAGCGTCAGCGCGCCGTTCATCATGAACTTCATGTTGGAGGTGCCCGAGGCCTCCTTGCCGGCTGTGGAGATCTGCTCGGAGACGTCCGTGGCGGGGATGATCTGCTCGGCAGGGGAGACGTTGTAGTTCTCCACGAACACCACGTGGATGTACTTGGACGCCACCGGATCGTTGTTCACCAGCTCCGCGATGGTGTTGATGAGCTTGATAATGCCCTTGGCGGTGACGTAGCCCGGCGCGGCCTTCGCGCCGAAAATGAAGGTGCGCTTCGGCACGTCCTGCTCGCCGTCGACGGTGATGCGGAAGTACAGATCCAGGATGTACAGCGCGTTCATCAGCTGGCGTTTGTACTCGTGGAGGCGCTTAATCTGGGTGTCGAAGATCGAGTCCGGGTCGATCTCCACGCCCTGGCGCTCCGCGATCCACTCGGCGAAGTCGCGTTTGTTGGCGGCTTTGATCTCGCGCAGGTCGTGGAGGACCTCCGGGTCGTCGATAAGCGGGCGCAGCTCCTGCAGCTTGGACAGGTCGGTGACCCACTCGTCGGAGCCCGCGAGGCGGTCCAGAAGCTCGCTTAAACGCGGGTTGCACATGCGCAGCCAGCGGCGCGGGGTCACGCCGTTGGTCTTGTTGTTGAAGCGCTCCGGGTAGAGGCCGTGCCAGAAACCGAGGGTGTCGCGTTTGATGATGTCGGTGTGCAGCGCCGCCACACCGTTGACGGAGTAGGAGGCGTAGCAGGCGATCCACGCCATGTGCACACGCCCGTCGTGGACGGGGGAGTAGTGGTGGGCGGTCTCGGCATCGATGCCGCGGGACTCCATGTCCAGGCGGTAGCGGCGGTCGATCTCTTCGACGATCTCCCAGATGCGCCAGAACAGCTGCTTGAAGATGGATTCCTCCCACGTTTCCAGCGCCTCTTGCAGCACCGTGTGGTTGGTGTAGGCGAACGTGTGGGTGGTCACCTCCCACGCTTCGTCCCAGCCCAGGCCGTGCTCGTCCATGAGCAGGCGCATGAGCTCCGGGATGCCTAGCACCGGGTGGGTGTCGTTGAGCTGGATGGAGTTGTACTTGTGGAACTCGCGCAGGTCGTCGCCGTGGGTGTCGACGTAGTCGCTGATCAGCTCCTGCAGCGAGGCGGAGCAGAAGAAGTACTGCTGGCGCACGCGCAACAGCTTGCCGGCGTAGGTGGAGTCGTTGGGGTAGAGCACGCGCGTGATGTCGTGGACGGACTCGCGCTCCAAAATCGCGTCGGCGAAGCGCTGGGAGTTGAACGCGTCGTAGTCGAACTCCGCAATCGGGGAGGCGTCCCACAGGCGCAGCGTGCCCGCGTTGTCCGTGCCGTAGCCGGTAATCGGCATGTCGTAGGGGATGGCGCGCACGTGCATGTCGTCGAAGCGCACGATGCGCTGCTCGGAGCCACGGCGGATGATGAAGGGGTAGAACGACTCCTTCCAGGCGTCCGGGTGCTCGCGCTGGAAGCCGTCTTCGAACTCCTGGCGGAACAAGCCGTAACGGTACAGCAGGCCGTAGCCGGTCAGCGGGTAGTCCTGCGTGGCGGCGGAATCCAGGAAACAGGCGGCGAGGCGGCCCAGGCCGCCGTTGCCCAGCGCGGCGTCGTGCTCGGCCTCCAGCACGTCCGAAAGCTCGAAGCCGTTGTCTTTCGCAATAGCCTCCGCCTTATCGACGAGCCCAAGGTTGGTCAGGTTATTCAGCAGCGCCCTACCCTCCAGGAACTCCGCCGAGAAGTACGCGGCGCGCCGGGACTTCTTGTAGGTGTTGCGGGTGTTCGCCCAGTTGTCTGCAAACTGCTCGACGGTGGCGGCGGACAAGCCCGTCCAGAACTTCTTCACCGTGGAGTCTTTCGGCGCGCGGCCGGAGAATGCACGGACGTGTCCTGCGACGGTCTGCTCGAATGCTGGTGTGGTGGCAGTCATGTGCCCCGAGCGTACCGGTGCGTTGGGGTGTGTGCAGGCGGGGGCTCGTGCTGGCGTGCGGTCGCGTTACTTGCCCAGATAGCTCAAAACCGCCGTCAGGCCGGCACGGGTCGCAGTAGAGATCGTCGGCTCGTATTCGGGCAGGAAAGTGGACATGTGATTGACCGGCACGTCCTCGCCCACGCGATCTTCAGCCACCGCCTTGTCCCACACTTCGTGCGGGGTGCAGCCGATGAGCCAGAAAAAGTACGGCGCGCCGAAGGCCTGGCCGATGACGGGGAAGTCCTCCGAGACGGTTTTCGGGTCGGCGGTGACAGACTCAGCACCGAAAACCTGGTCGAACTGCTCGCGCACCCGGGCGAACACGGTTTCGTCGTTGTCCAGCAGCTCGCCGTGGGCGAAGAAGCTGAGCATGGCCTGGTCCAGCGAGCCTGACGCCAAAACTTCGGCGTGGACCACGCGCTTGATGGCGGAGTACACCTTCGCCTTGACCTTATCGGAGTAGAAGCGGCAGTTCAGCACAAGTTCCGCCTCACCCGGGATGATGTTGTTCGTGGTGCCGGCGTGCATGCTAGCCACGGTGACCACGGCAAAGTCTGCCGGATCCACCTCCCGGCCCACGATGGCTTGCAGCCGCGTCATGATCATTGCGGCGGTGTAGGTCGGATCGATGGCGTTGTGCGGCATGGAGCCGTGGGCGGCGCGGCCGGGGATACGGATGCGGATGGAATCGCACGCCGCGAACTGCGGGCCGGGCTTCGACATGACCTCCCCGGCGCGGCCGGGCATGACATGCTGCCCGAAGACCACGTCGGGGGTGGGCACCTTGTCCGTCAGGCCGTTGTCGGCCATGTCTTGCGCGCCGGCACCGATTTCCTCGCCTGGCTGGAACAGTGCAATGAACGTACCCGACCAGTGCTGGCGCGTGTTGTCAAGGAAGTCGCACATGCTCAGCAGCGCGGTGGTGTGGATATCGTGCCCGCAGGCGTGCATGGTGCCAACGGTTTGGCCGTCGGTGGTTTTCACCACTTTGTGGGACGCGTACGGCGCGCCTGTCTGCTCTGCCACCGGCAGGCCGTCGAAGTCCGCGCGGTGCAGCACGGTTGGTCCATCGCCATTGCGGAATACGGCGCAGATGCCGAACTTGCCAATGGGGGCGACCACTTCGCAATCGAAGCGGGACAGCTCCATCATCAGGCGGCTGTACGTCTCCTCCTCCTGCATGGACAGCTCCGGGTTGGCGTGCAGCAGCTCGTAGAGGCGACGCTGCCACACCTCGTCGACGCGATAGGAGCGCAAAATGTCAGAGACAGTACTCACAGGACTCACAGGACTCACAGATCACCTTTCCAGGTTCGGGTTGTAGAGCAGCAGGTTCGGCGCCGGGGTGCATTCTTCTGCGATGCGCAGGGAGGCAGAGACGGTGCCGCCGCTACGCAGTGTGCGAAGCGAGGCGGTGACGCGGTCGCGCACGTCAAACGGCGACAGCGTATTCACGTAGATCTGCGTGCCGCCCTCGAAGCCGGCGAGGGTGGAGATGCGCCACTTGAGGTTGATGCGCCACGGCATGGGCACGTCTAAGTCCACGGGGCGGTAGTGCCACTCCTCGTTGGTGGCTACCTCGGCACCAGTGGCGGCGTGCGCGGCGTGCAACAGATCAGACACGCCGCGGACTTCCTCGGCCGTGTGCAGCCACGGCTCGCTAGCGCGCGACTTCGAGTACACGGTCATGGTGGGGTAGCGGTGGCCCACACCTGCGGTGAGGATCGCGTGCTCGTTCTCAGCGATGACCAGGTTTTGGTAAAAGGCGTGGTTGACACCCCAGTCGTTGTACAAGTTCACATTCTGGCGCAGCTTCGCAGTTTCGGTTTCTGCGTTGACCCCGCGCTCGTCGATAGCCACGAGCTGCTTGTGCAGGTGCTCGAACGAGGCGCCGGCGGGGGAGAGCCAGTTTTGGAACACCACCACGTAGCGCGCGTAGGTGTGCTGCTCCACCAGGTCGCGCAGCGAATCGACGGTGAACGCAATAAAGCGGAAGTGCTCCTCGGGTGTGAGCGAGCCTGAGCCAGCGATCTGGTCCGAACGTTGCGCGCCCTCGACGAAGTGGCGCCGGGCGATGATCACGTCGTGCCCGCCGCCGAAATACGCCGGCGCGTACTGCAGCAGCTCCGGCTCCGGCAGGTCCGCTTCCAGCCCAGCGGCCGTAAGGCGCGTGCGCACCGTCGCAAGCACATGCTCGCGCCCCGCCGGATCCGCCAGGTAGCGCTCCATGTGCTCACGCCGCGTGTCCGGCATCTCGTAGCCGTAGTTCTTCTGCCAGTAGTCGTAGGAGACGATCTCGAACAGGTTAGGCACCCGCCGAAATTCCGCGACCGTGGTGTCCAACTCCTCGGGCATGGCGTCGCGCAGGATCTCGTACCCCTCGCCGGTGGCCACCAGGCGCGACTTCTCCGGGGGTGTGCGAAGCTTGCGGGCCTCGCAGAAATTACAGGTATCTGCGGACGCGCCAGGCAACAGTGGCACCGGAGGGGCGCCAGCTGCGCGCAACGGACGGTTGCCGCGGCCGGGTACCGTCCACACCTCCGTCCCGGAGAACGGGTTGACCTGCTTGAGCGTCCCGTCCGCCATGGTCCGAAGCGCAACGTGGTACGAGTGCGCGGGGTTTACGGAAGGGTTGGACATGCCCGCAACCATACCGGTTAGCCTTGTGCGCATGTCTGTGATCCAATTCGATGTCCTTGTCCCGCCTGCCGCAGCCGGCGAGGTCAACGACGCGTTTCAGCGCGCGCTTGACATCCTGGTGCGCCGCGAGATGCTCTCCTCCGGCACGGTGGGGATGCAGCGGGTGCTTATCGACGACTCCGTGCGCGCCCAACTGGCAGAAACCTACGAGCGGGACCGCGGCGAATCCCCCGACGATGCCGAGGTGCACCGCTACCGCATTGAGGTGGACGGCGCTGACAGCCTCAACGGCCTGGCCATGGGCCTGTCGCGCATCCTCACCCCGAAGGCGGACCTGCCGCGCGACCCGGTGATGCTGGAAGACCAGGACCGCTTCGAAGCGCCCTCGATCTACCCCTGGACCGTGGAGGTGTTCAGGTAGGCCACCGCGATCTCCGCGCCGGCCTGGAGAAGCTGCTCGCGCACGTCCGCACGTTCGGGCAGTGTGACGGCGATGGTGCCGTCCGCGGGTTGCTCATCGAAGCGCCCTGCAGCGACCGCGAAGGCCGCGCCTGCTTCGCGGGCGAGCTCGCCCACCACGGATGCGACCTTTCCGGTGCCGGTTTGGCCGTCATAGCGGCCCTCGCCGGTGATCACGAGCGCTGCGCCGTCGACCTGTTCCGCCAAGCCGTTTGAGTCCGCGACCACTCGCGCGCCGGGCAGGATGTGCACGTGGGACGAATCGCCGTGGAGCATGCTGGACAGCCAGGTCAAGCCGATGCCCGCGCCGCCAGCCGCGCCCAGACCCGGTGTGGACGGGTCCACCTCTGTGACCTCGCACAGGCGAGCCAGGCCCCGGTCGAGGACCTCAATGTCCGCCTCCGTGGCGCCCTTCTGCGGCCCGAAGACGTGCGCTGCGCCCTCCGGGCCTGTGGCGGGAGCTGTCGTGTCCGTCAGCAGTACCCATTCCATCGCGCCGGCCGGAACGTTGACCTTGGCGGTGTCGAAGCCGGCCAAATGCTCGAGCGCGCCGCCGCCGGGGGGAAGCTGGTAGCCGGCCTGATCAAGTGGGTTGACGCCGAGGGCGACGAGGATGCCGGTACCGCCGTCGATAGTTGCTGTACCGCCAAGCCCCAGCACGACGCGCTCGGCGCCGCGGGTCTGCGCGTCCGCAATGAGCACGCCGGTGCCGTAGGTGTCGCCGGTCAACGGCACCGGGTCCGCTTCCACGGCCGGTAGGCCAGAGGCTGCGGCAACGTCGATGTAGGCGGTCTTGCTGGTGGCGTGGAATGTGTACTCCGCCTCGGTCAGTCGGCCGGCTGCGGTAGTCGTCGGCAAGCAAATGCGCTCGCCCTCGAACAGGGAAGAGGTGCCCTCGCCGCCGTCCGCCATCGGGGTGAGCACGATGTGGGCGTCGCGGATGACTGAGCGAACGCCCTCAGCGAGCCACTCCGCAGCATCCGCGGCGCTCGCGGTGGACTTGAATGAATCGGGGGCGACGACGATTTTGGGCGACGGGACTGGGTCGAGGGGATGAGCCATGGGGGAGAGTTTAGCGGGGTCTTATCTTACGGCTGAAGGTGCTGTAAAGTTCCCCCGGTACGTAATTCTGCACCCTTATAGGTATCGGAGGTTTTCGCCCATGAGCACTGTTGACCAGGAAGTTGCCGGCTACTACCAGAAGCTGTTAGAGCGCAACGCGGGTGAGCCGGAGTTCCACCAGGCAGTCGCCGAAGTGCTCGAATCACTCAAGATCGTGCTGGGCAAAGACCCCCACTACGCCGACTACGGGCTGATCGAGCGCCTCTGCGAGCCGGAGCGCCAAATCATCTTCCGCGTGCCGTGGATGGACGATGACAACAACATCCGCGTCAACCGTGGTTTCCGCGTGCAGTTCAACTCCGCGCTGGGCCCCTACAAGGGCGGGCTTCGCTTCCACCCGAGTGTGAACCTCGGCATCATTAAGTTCCTCGGCTTCGAGCAGATTTTCAAAAACTCGCTGACCGGCCTGCCCATCGGCGGCGGTAAGGGCGGCTCCGATTTCGATCCCAAGGGCAAGTCTGAGGGCGAAATCATGCGCTTCTGCCAGTCGTTCATGACGGAGCTGTGGCGTCATATCGGCGAGTACCGCGACGTGCCGGCAGGCGATATCGGTGTGGGCGGCCGCGAGATCGGCTACCTGTTCGGCCAGTACCGCCGCCTGGTTAACCAGCATGAATCCGGCGTACTCACCGGCAAAGGGCTCACCTGGGGCGGTTCCTTGGTGCGCACGGAGGCCACCGGCTTCGGCACGGTGTACTTCACCGACGAGATGATGAAGGCCAACGGCGATTCCCTCGACGGCGCGCAGGTGATCGTCTCCGGCTCCGGCAACGTGGCCATCTACGCCATCAAGAAGGCTCAGGAGCTCGGCGCGACCGTGGTGGGCTTCTCCGATTCCTCCGGTTGGGTAGAAACACCTCACGGGGTGGATGTGGAGCTGCTGCGCGAGGTGAAGGAGCAGCGCCGTGGTCGCGTCTCGGAGTATGCGGAGGAGGCCTCTGGGGCAACGTTCCACTCCGACGGCTCCATCTGGGACCTCAAGGCGGACGTTGCGCTGCCTTGCGCAACCCAGAACGAGCTAAACGGCGACCACGCCCGCGCACTCGTGGACAATGGCGTGCGCTACGTTGCCGAAGGTGCGAACATGCCGTCTACGGCGGAGGCGATCGAGGTTTTCCGGGAGCGCAACATCGGCTTCGGCCCGGGCAAGGCCGCAAACGCCGGCGGCGTGGCAACCTCGGCGCTGGAAATGCAGCAGAACGCATCGCGCGACTCGTGGTCCTTCGACTACACGGACGACCGGCTGCACAAGATCATGTCCAACATCTTCACGGTGACCAAGAACACCGCCGAGGAGTACGACCGGGCGGGTGACTACGTCATCGGCGCGAACATCGCCGGCTTTAAAAAGGTGGCCGACGCGATGCTCGCGCAGGGCGTGATCTAACTGCGTAGCGGGTACGCTGGGGCACCATGTACCGCGTTTTCGAAGCCCTGGATGAGTTAGTTCAGACGATGGAGCAGGCCTACGGCGTGCCCATGACCTCCAATTGCATGGTTCCCCGCAACGAGATGCTCGGGCTTCTCGACGACCTCCGGAACGCCCTGCCCGTCGACCTGGACGACGCGCAGGACGTGCTGGACAAGCAGGACGAGATCTTGCGCGGGGCGCAGGACCGCGCCGACATGCTGGTCGGCGACGCGGAGGAGGATGCGCGCCGCATTGTCAGCGACGCGCACTCCGAATCCGAGTCCATGCTTTCGGACGCGCAGGCTCGCGCCACCGCGATGGTCACCGACGCGGAGGAAGAGTCCAACATGATGGTCACTCAGGCGCAGAACGTGGCTGAGATGACCGTAAACAACGCCCAGCGTGAGGCGGACAACATCGTGGAATCCGGTAACCAGGAGTACCAGCGCTCCGTGGACAAGGGTTTGGCGGAGCAGGAGCGATTGATTTCGGAGTCCGAGGTCATCCGTCGCGCGGATGAGGAGGCGCACCGTCTGGTCGATGAGGCGACCGCGGAATCGAACCGCCTGCGTGCAGAGTGCGACGATTACGTCGATTCGAAGCTCGCGGAGTTTGAAGACGGCCTGCGTTCTGTGTTGCAGACCGTGTCTTCGGACCGCAGTGCGCTTCGTCGCGGCGCTGGGGCATCGGGCGCTGGCGCAAACTCGCGGGTCCGCCGCACCGAGCGTCCTGTCCACGCGGACCGTGGTGAGCGGGCCGGGTACTCGGAGCGTTCCGGCGGCTACGGCGAGGAGTATTAAACGGGGTAGTCTGTGGGCGCTATGGCTACCAATCCTTTCGTATTTGATGTCACCGATGTGCTGGGCGGGGACGGCACTGCCGAGACCGTGACACAGACGGGTCCCTCCCCGTCACGCATTGGCCCCGAGATGATCGCCATCCCTGAAGGCCGGGAGGTGACGGTCGAGGCTACGTTAATCCCCCTCGGCTCCGGCGTGATGGTGGACGCTACGGCGACCGCCACGCTGGAAGGCCAGTGCGTCCGCTGCCTCAAGGAGCTCACCCCGACTGAGTCTGTGCGCATTTCAGAGGTGTTTGCCGCAGCGGACGATTTCGTCACCGGTGATGAGGAAACTGAAGATGACCGGGGTTCCGGCGACGAGATTCGTCGAGTGGTGGACAACGCCGTCGACTTGGAGCAGGCGTTCGTGGACGAGGCGGGGCTGAATTGGCCTTTCAATCCCACGTGCCAGCCAGAGTGCGAGGGTGATACCGATGTTCCGGCGCCGGACGCAGTCGAAGGCGAGGAGAACAACCTGGTTGACCCCCGCTGGGCCGGCCTGGAGAAGTTCCTGTGAGCCGCTCCCGCAAGAACAAAGTCAACGCGGAGGAGCTGTGGGAGCAGACGTTTAGCGCGGTCGACCACGCGCCGCTGCTTGGGCGCCTCGGGGTCGACATTGAACGCGACGGCCTGAAACTCGCGCTGACCCACCGGTCATTTGCCAACGAGCACGGCCACCTTCCCAACAACGAGCGGCTGGAGTTCGTTGGTGACGCGGTGCTCGGTCTCTCTGTGGCGACCAAGCTGTTTGAGCTCTACCCATCCAGGCCAGAATCGGACCTTTCACCGATGCGCGCCAGCATCGTCTCGCGTTACGGTCTGGCGGATATCGCCCGAGAGATCGACTTGGGCAGACACGTGCTCATCGGCAAGGGAGAAGAGCTCACTGGTGGCCGGGATAAAGAGTCCATCCTCGCGGACACAACCGAGGCCCTCCTCGGCGCGATCTACCTGCAGCATGGGTTCGAAACTGCCCGGGACGTGATTCTCAAGCTTTTCGACGAAAAGCTGCGCACCGCTACCGTGAGCAAGAAGCACCACGACTGGAAAACTGACCTGCAGGTGCGGCTAGCGGAGCTCAAACTGCCGGTGGCCGAGTATGTCTCCGAGGCGGAAGGGCCCGAGCACAACCAGACGTTTACCGCACAGGCCCTGGTGGCTGGGGTCTCCCGCGGCACGGGCATCGGCCCAAATAAAAAGCTGGCTGAGCAGGAGGCGGCGCACCAGGCGGTGCTCTACCTGCGCGACCACGCTGCGGAGGCCGTACGCGGCAATGCCTGAGCTGCCCGAGGTTGAGGTGGTGCGCCGCGGACTGGACACCCACGTTGTCGGCCGCACTTTCGGCGCTGTCGCGGTCTTGCATCCCCGCGCCGCCCGCGGCAACACTGTGGATCTGGAAGCGACTTTGCCGGGGCTGACGGTTACCGGCACGGGCCGCCGAGGCAAATACATGTGGTTCACGCTCAGCGACGGCAATGCGCTACTGATCCACCTCCGCATGAGCGGGCAAATGCTCGTGGCTGAGCATGGGGAGGTGACGTCGCCGCACCTGCGCATCCGCGCAGATATGGGGGACGTGGAGCTGGATTTCGTGGACCAGCGCACCTTCGGGTTCTGGCAGTACACGCAGCTCATCGACGGCGTTCCGCAACCCGCCATGCACATCGCCCCGGACCCGTTCGAGTCCGACTTTGACGTGCGCGAAACGGCGCGTGCGATGCGTCGGCGCAGGTCGCCGTTGAAAAGTGTGCTGCTCAACCAGGAAGTGGTCAGCGGCATCGGCTCCATCTACGCCGACGAAGCGATGTGGGCGGCGCGCCTCAAACCCTGGCGCAGTGCGAAGACGATGCGGCAGCGCGACGCTGAAGCCGTCCTCGACGCCTCGCGCGAGGTGATGGCCCGCTCGCTGGAGCAGGGCGGTACGAGCTTCGACGCGTTGTACGTGAACGTCAACGGCGCCTCCGGATACTTCTCGCGCTCGCTCAATGCCTACGGACAGGCCGGCAAGCCCTGCGCCCGATGCGGCAGCCCAATTAAACGGGTGGTGGTGGGTGGGCGCTCTAGCTACTTCTGTCCCACCTGCCAGGTGCTGTAGGGCTCGAGTACGGTTGATCGACATGGTTGATCTGTCAGCATTTAAAGACGCCATGAGCCAGCTGGCTGCGGCGGTGGCGATTGTGACCACCGGCTCCGAGTCCGAGCCGCATGGCACCACCGTCAGCGCGTTTATGTCCCTGTCGCTGAACCCCCCGATGGTGTTGGTGTCCCTCGACGGGAAGTCGTCGTTGCTGGCGTTGCTGGCCGAAGGTTCGTCGATAGGCATCAACGTGCTATCCACGGAGCAGGACGTGCTCGCGCGGCGCTTCGCCGACAAATCTGTGGACCGATTTGCGGGCGTGGAATGGTTGATGAAGGACGGCGCGCCGCAGCTGGCAGGGGACCACACCTGGGTCGCGGGCACCGTCTCGCGAATCATCGCCGCGGGCGACCACTTTCTCGTGCTCGTGGACGTGGAGGCGGCGGAGGTGAATTCCAACTGCCCGCTGTTGTACTGGCAGCGCGAGTTCGGCACCCACGGCACCATCAAGCCCGGTGAGGTGCGCACGCAACCTGTGGAGGGGTAGCTCAAAGTGCGCCCGTTGTGTGATCCCGACAACCCGGCGATACACTGCCCGCCATGGATGAAGCCACTTCTTTCGTCGAGGACTCCCTGAACGGCGTGATCTGGAACCTCGTGCCTTGGTTCCTTATCGCCGCAGGCGTGTACTTCGGCTTCCGCACATTGTTCGTTCAAATCCGCCTGATCCCGGAGATGCTCAAGGCGGTAGCCGAGACGCCGAAGGGCAAGGACCGCGAGGGCCGAGACCTCGACGAGGAGTATGGCGGCGTTTCAGCGTTCAAGGCGTTCACGATCTCAGCCGCCTCGCGCGTCGGTACCGGAAACATCGCCGGCGTGGCGCTAGCGATCTCCATTGGCGGGCCCGGTGCAGTGTTCTGGATGTGGCTGCTCGCACTTCTCGGCGGTGCGACCGCGTTCGTGGAGTCCACCCTGGCACAGCTGTGGAAGACCAAGGACGCTGACGGCAATTACCACGGCGGGCCCGCGTACTACATGACTCGCGGGCTGGGGTGGAAGCCCCTCGCCGTGCTGTTTTCCGCCTTCCTAGCGCTGACCTATGGCTTCGTGTACAACGCCATCCAAACCAACTCCATCACCGCGGCCATTGAGACATCCGTGGGGAACGACTCTGTTGTTGTGAAGGCGATCGTCGCGGGTGTGCTGGCGACCCTCACCGCACTGGTCATCTTCGGCGGCGTGACCCGCATCGCTTCCTGGACACAGGTCATCGTGCCGTTCATGGCTGGCATCTACATCATTATGGGCGTCGTGGTTCTGGTAGTGAACTGGCGCGAGATCCCCGGCATGTTCGAGCTGATTGTCGGCCACGCCTTGGGGCTGAAAGAAGTTGCCGGCGCTGGAGTGTGGCTCGCCTTCACCCAGGGCATGCGCCGCGGTTTGTTCTCCAACGAGGCCGGCATGGGCTCCGCGCCGAACGCCGCCGCCTCCGCGACGGTGTCCCACCCGGTGAAGCAGGGCTTGGTGCAGACGCTCGGCGTCTACTTCGACACCCTGCTGGTGTGCACCATCACCGCGTTCATCGTGCTGCTCGGCCCGGCCGTGTCCTACGGCCTAGGCGACGTCCAAGGTGTGTCGCTCACCCAATCTGCGCTGGCAGATTCTCTCGGCGACTGGAGCGCTCATGCCATCACATTTATCCTGTTCTTCCTGGCGTTTTCGTCCGTGATCGGCAACTACTACCTCGCGCAGACGAACCTGGAATACCTCACCGAGTCCAAGACGGCGCTGAACGTGTTCCGCTTCATCGTCATCGGCTTCGTCATCTTCGGCGCGTTCGGGTCGGTCCCGCTTGTGTGGGCGCTCGGCGACACGATGGCTGGCTTGCTGGCCATCTTCAACATCGTCGCGATCATCCCGCTCGGCGGCGTGGCGCTGAAGCTGCTGAAGAACTTCAACGAGCAGCGCCGTCAAGGGGTCGATCCGGTGTTCAACCGGGACATGCTCCCGGAGATCAAGAACGTGGAGTACTGGGACGGCTCCGACCCGGTCACCCGCCGCAGTTCGGAGGACCGCATTGAGATCGGCCAGGACAGTAGTGCGGGCTAATCGGCGCTACCCTTGGGCGGCATGACAAACACACGCATGACAGCTCACGTCCGCGGCCACGTTCAAGGCGTTGGCTTTCGGTGGTGGACCCGCTCCCGCGCCCTCGAGCTGGGGCTTACCGGCTACGCCAAGAACCTCAGCGACGGTCGCGTTGAGGTGGTTGCGGAGGGGGCCGAAGGTGACGTCGCAAAGCTGAAAAAGCTCCTCGAAGAACAGCCCACTACCGCGGGTCGGCCCGGTAACGTCGAGCACGTGCAAGCACAGTTCTCAGAGCCGAAAGGCGCGGAAGGGTTTGAGGAGCGATGATAAAGCCAATCGCGGCAACCGCTGTAGCAGTGGCCGCTTTCGCAGCGGTCCCGGCACCTGCGCAGGCGCAGGACTTATCTTCAAGTTTCGCGTCCATGAGCAGCCTGCCCACCCGCCAGTACGATCCCGGACTGCCGTGGGACGTGGCAGAAGCGTCGCGCGCGAAAACCTACCGCAACATCAGCTTCTATCGCATCCAGAACGGCCGCCTGCCGTGGTTGCGAAGCGGCCAATTAGACGCGCAGGCGCAGGCGTGGGCGGAAGAGCTCAGCCGCACACACAGCTTCCGGCACTCGGGAGCGAACCTGTACGAGAACATCGCGTTCAGCTCGCATAGCCCGGAGGCGGCGTTTGAGCAGTGGCGCACCTCGCCGGGGCACAAGGAAAACATGCGCTCCAACGCGCGTGCGGTGGGTATTGGTGCGGCGCACGGCTACGTCGACGGCCGCGGGTGGGGCTTTATCGTGGTCATGCAGGCGCGCTAGCAAACGCGCGGTAACATCCACAAAATGCACCTGAAATCGCTGACGCTCAAGGGATTCAAGTCCTTCGCGTCGGCGACCACGATGAAGTTCGAGCCCGGCATCTGTGCCGTGGTGGGGCCGAACGGCTCGGGGAAGTCCAACGTTGTGGACGCGCTCGCGTGGGTGATGGGGGAGCAGGGTGCGAAAAACCTGCGCGGCGGAAAGATGGAGGACGTCATTTTCGCGGGCGCCGGCGGGCGTAAGCCGCTCGGGCGCGCGGAAGTTACGCTGACCTTCGACAACACGGACAAGCGCCTGCCCATCGACTACACAGATGTGGCCATCACCCGTCGCATGTTCCGCGATGGCGCGAGCGAGTACGAGATCAACGGCTCGAAGGCGCGCCTGATGGATATCCAGGAGTTGTTGAGCGACTCCGGTATTGGCCGAGAGATGCACATCATCGTCGGCCAGGGCAAGCTCTCGGAGATCCTGGATTCGCGCCCCGAGGAGCGCCGCGCGTTTATCGAAGAAGCTGCCGGTGTGCTCAAGCACCGCCGCCGCAAGGAGAAGGCACAGCGCAAGCTCACCGGCATGCAGGCGAACCTGGACCGCCTCACGGACCTCACCGAGGAGCTGGGCAAACAGCTCAAACCGCTGGCGCGCCAGGCCGAGGCCGCGAAGCGGGGCGCCGCGGTGCAGGCGGAGCTTCGCGACGCCAAACTGAAGCTCGCCGGCGACCAGGTGGTGCACCTGCGCGCCAAATACGCCGATGCGGAGCGCGCGGCCGAGATGCTGGCGGAGCAGGTGGAAACCGTCACGGCCACACTAGAGACGGCAGTAGAAGAACAGGAAAGCGTCGAGGCCCGCCAGCAGGAGCTGCAGCCGCAGGCGCAGCAGGCGCAGGAGCTCTGGTTCGCGCTTTCCACACTCGCGGAACGCGTGAGCGCCACGCAGCGCATCGCGTCCGAGCGCGCCCGCAGCTCCAACGCGGTCGCGCCGTATTCCGGCCAGGACCCCGAAGAGCTCGAGGCGAGGGCGCAGCTTGCGGACGAGCGCTACGCCGAAGCCCTCGACGCGGCCGAGGAAGCTGCCGAGCAGCTGGAAACCATCCGTGAGGAGGTGGCCGAGCGCCAGGAGGCCTTCGACGCCGCCGAGCGCGAGCACATGGCCCAGGTGCGCGCAATCGCGGACCGCCGTGAGGGTGTGGTGCGCCTGATCGCGCAGGAGGAATCCCAGGCGGCGGCGGTACAGGCGGCCGAGGAGGAGGTCCGCCGTTTCGAGGAAACGCTGGCAGAAACGAAGCAACGGGCCCGTCAAGCCGACGCGGAGGTCGCGGAAGTGGAGGAGCGCATTGCGGGCTTTGAGGCGGAGCGTGCGCCTCTCGACGACGCGTTCGCCCGCGCCCACACCGAATCGGATGCCGCGGATAAGCGTCTAGACCAGCTGCGCGCACAGCAGCGCGAGCACGAGCGCGCAGTGGCGACGCTGCAGTCGCGTATCGACACGCTCGCGGAGCAGGCTCCGAAGCGGTCGGCGGTGGACGTGCTCACAGGGTTTACAGCGCTAGCGGGCT
The DNA here is from genome assembly GCF_013601005.1 of Corynebacterium wankanglinii. NCBI lineage: Bacteria > Bacillati > Actinomycetota > Actinomycetes > Mycobacteriales > Corynebacteriaceae > Corynebacterium > Corynebacterium wankanglinii. The sequence goes on along the minus strand of NZ_JABFED010000002.1, from coordinate 341,866 downwards.
TAGTCACCGTGGAGTCCGGGCTGGACCGCGCGCTCGCGGCCGCGCTCGGGGAGCACGCGGAGGCGCTCGCCGGAGAAGTGTCCGAGGACGCGGTGGGTGCGCTGGAGGCAGCCGCGCGCACCGTGGTGGTGGACACGCAGGGCGGTTCGTCCTGGCGCTTGGACACCGACGGAGAGGTGGACTGGCTGCTGGACCACGTCAGCCTGGACGCTGAGGTGGTGGGCCCGGTGACGCGCCTGCTCGCGGACGTGGTGCTGGCCAACGATCTTGCAGCGGCCCGCGCGGCGGTTGAGCAAGACCCGCGACTGCGTGCCGTGACGAAAAACGGCGTGTTGGTGGGCGAGGGCTGGGTCGCCGCCGGCACGGGGCAGACCTCCACTGTGGAGGTTTCCGCCCGCATCGAGGTGGCGAAAGCCGAACTCGCCGAAGCACAGCAGCTGCTCGACGAGCTCGCCGGCACGCTCGAAGGCGCGACCGTGGCAGCGGACGAGGCCCGGGTGAGCGCCGCGTCCGCCAAGGCTGCGCTACGCGAGCACGACACTGAGGTCGAGTCTTGGCGGCGCGACCGCACCCGCCTGGTCAAGCAGGCTGAGGCGAACACGACCGAGCACGAGCGTGCGGCCGCCCGCGCGACGGAGGCGGACGCGCGCCTGGCTCAGCGCCGTGCCGAGCTGGAGGAGACGCGCGACCGCCTCACCCGCGTGGACACTGACGTGGCGGCCTCGCCGGAAGAGCCCTCCACCGAGCAGCGCGACCAGGCCCGAAGCGCGCTCAACCACGCCAAGTCGTTGGAGATGGAGGCCACGCTTGCCTCGCGCACTGCACAGCAGCGCGCCGAGGCAGAGGCCGGCAAAGGCGACGCGCTGCGCAGGCAGGCTGAGCAGGAGCGGCTGGCGAAGGCCCGGCACGAGGCGGCGGTGGCGCGGCGTAGGGCGGAAGGTGAGCTAGCTCGCGCCGTCGAGAAGCATGCGCGCGACCTGGCCGCCCGCATCGACGACGCGCTCGCCCGTGCGACCGCGCAGCGCGACGACCTGAACGCTCAGGTAAACAGTCTTCAGAGCAAGGTGCAGCAGGCCCGCCAACAGGTCAACGCCACGCGTCAGCAGCTCGCCAGGCTCACCGACAGCGCCCACCAGTCAGACATCGCGCGCTCGCAGGCGCAGGTGCGTATCGACGAGGCGGAGGCAAACATCACCTCCTCCCTCGGCATCGCCGTGTCCGACCTGCTTGCCGGGTACACCCCCGGCGAGGACTTCGACCGCGAAGCGGAACAGGCCCGCCTGAAGCAAGCCGAGAAGGATCTCCGAGCACTGGGCAAGGTCAACCCATTGGCGCTGGAGGAGTTCAAGGCGCTGGAGGAGCGCTACACCTTCCTCAGCACCCAGCTCGATGACGTTATCCAGGCGCGCAAGGACCTCACCGGCGTGATCGAGGATGTGGACGCGCAGATCCTGCAGCTGTTCACCGACGCCTGGGCGGACGTTGAGGCCGAGTTCCCCCGCGTGTTTCAGACACTGTTCCCGGGCGGCGAGGCCCGCCTGTTGCTCACCGAGCCGGACGACATGCTCGCTACCGGCATCGAGATCGAGGCGCGCCCGCCGGGCAAGCGAGTCAAGCGTCTGTCCTTGCTTTCCGGCGGCGAGAAGTCCCTCACTGCGCTGGCTTTCTTGGTGGCCATCTTCCGCGCGCGCCCCAGCCCGTTCTACGTGCTGGACGAGGTGGAGGCAGCGCTTGACGACGTCAACCTTCGGCGTCTCATCGCCCTGCTGGAGGAGCTGCGGCAGGACTCCCAGCTCATTGTGATCACCCACCAGAAACCGACGATGGACGTAGCCAACGTGCTCTACGGCGTGACCATGCGCGGGGACGGGGTAACGCGGGTGCTGTCGCAGCGCATGCAACCTGCGGGGGCGGCTCCCGCCGAGTAGTATCGTCCGAAAGTTGGAGAAAGGATGGAAATGTCAGCTTTACGTACTGCCGGGGTTATCGGTGTTGTTGCGTTGACGTTCTTTGCGGGAGGATGCTCCGCTACAACGAATCTCGACGGCACCTACACCAAAGTGGAGTCAGCCGGTGGGGAGAACCTGACCAGCACTCTCACCATCGACGGCGGAGATTGCACGCTCCACCACGCTGCCGAGCCTGGGAGCGTAGAGCGCGACGAGACGTGCACCGTCGATGGCGATCACATCGTGTTTACCGAGGGCGGCGAAGAAGCACGGTTGCCGGTGGCCAAGACTGACGACGGGGATGTGAGGATCGGTCTCGGTGACGGGGAGCTCTACCAACGGAGCCACTAGAGCTTTCCTGGTGCCCGCTCCCGCGTGATGTCGACGGGGCTGGCACACTGGAGCCCATGGATCTCAATGCCTTAGTAAATAGCACTGCATTTTGGATCGTCCTTGCAGTCGTTGTCATCGCGCTGATCCTCATCGGCATTGTCGCGGCCGGGAAGAAGCGCAAGGAATCGAAGACCATCTCCTTTGAAAAGGTGGAGGAGCCCAAGGAGCTCACCCAACAGGAGAAGTCGGGCAACTACCAGGCGAAGGGCGGCTTCAACTTCGCGCAGGCCGACGCGCAGCCCAAGCAGCCGGAGCCGATCCGCCGTGAGAAGGCGGCGCCGCAGCCCGAGGCCGCGGCTGCTTTTGTTCCACAAGAGCAGGACGGCGAGCAAAGCGTCATCGAGCGAGCAATTTCGCGTGACGACGAGCCGCAGGTCCCCACCGAGATCTCCCAACCGGCGCAGGAAGAGCCTGCCGCTGAGCAACCGGCGGTGCCGGCGGACGAACCGGTGGAGCAGGCTGACGAACCGGTGGAGCCGGAGCGTCCCGCCGAGCAGCAACCGGTTGCGGGTGTCCCGGCGGAGCGCGTCGATAAGCAAACGGCTCCTGACAATGGCGCCGTCGAAGAGGAGCTGCGAGTCCAGGAGGAAGAGCTCCCGGTTGCGGAGGACGTCGTCACGGAACCTGACCCGGTCGAGCCGGAGGCCACTTCAGAGGCTGCCTCCCGGGAAGAGGCCGAGGAGGCCGCCGCAGCGGCAGCGGCTGCGCAAACCGGTGCCGATGAAGCCCGCCAGGAGGGTGCTGAGGTTTCCGACGATGCCGTCGTGGTTGAGGCGCCTGCCGACGAGCCGCTGGATGACATCGCTCCGGCAGCGGGCCGCATGGGCAAGCTGCGTGGCCGCCTGTCGCGCTCCCAGAACGCCATCGGCCAGGGCCTGTTGGGCATCCTGACCGCCGGCGACCTGGACGAGGACGCATGGGAGGAGATCGAGGATACGCTCATCATGGCGGACCTCGGTGCGGAGCTGACCATGAAGGTCACCGACTCCCTGCGCGAGAAGATCGCTGAGCGCGGCGTGGAGACCGAGGAGCAGGCACGCGCTATGCTGCGCGAGACGCTCATCGAGGCCGCCCGCCCGGACCTGGACCGCTCTATCAAGGCCATGCCGAACGACGGTAAGCCGGCCGTGATCCTGGTCGTCGGCGTGAACGGCACGGGCAAGACCACCACCACCGGCAAGCTCGCGCGCGTGCTGGTGTCCATGGGCCACTCCGTGGTCCTCGGCGCCGCCGACACCTTCCGCGCCGCGGCCGCCGACCAGCTGGAAACCTGGGGCAAGCGCGTCGGCGCGTCCACCGTGCGCGGCAAGGAGGGTGCGGACCCGGCGTCGGTGGCCTTCGACGCCGTGGCCACCGGTGTCGCTGAGGGTGCGGACGTCGTGCTCGTGGACACCGCCGGGCGACTGCACACCTCCACCGGTCTCATGGACCAGCTGGGCAAAGTCAAGCGTGTGGTGGAGAAGAAGAGCAACGTCGACGAGGTGCTGCTGGTGCTCGACGCCACCGTGGGCCAAAACGGCATCATGCAGGCGCGTGTGTTCCGCGAGGTGGTGGACATCACCGGCGTGGTGCTGACCAAGCTGGACGGCACCGCCAAGGGCGGCATCGTCTTCCAGGTGCAAGAGGAGCTGGGCGTGCCGGTCAAACTCGTCGGCCTGGGCGAGGGGGCCGACGATCTCGCGCCGTTTGAGGTGGAAAGCTTCGTCGACGCGTTGCTTGGCTAGGCGCTCGCTCGACCACGGCCCTGCGCCCCGGTGATGTGCTAGCCACCCGGGGCGCGCGCTAGTCTTGTGGGGATATTTTTCCGCTAGCAGCGCAAGGGAGCGTGCACACCGTGTTCGAGTCACTGTCCGACCGGCTTCAATCAGCCCTCGGCGGCTTGCGAGGCAAGGGCAAGCTCACTGAGGAAGACATCAACGCCACAGCGCGCGAGATCCGGCTCGCGCTGCTTGAGGCGGACGTGTCTTTGACGGTCGTGCGTGCGTTTATCAAGCGCGTCAAGGAGCGTGCCCTCGGCGCGGACGTCTCCGCGGCATTGAACCCTGCGCAGCAGGTGATCAAGATCGTCGACGAGGAGCTGACCAACATCCTCGGCGGCGAAACGCGCCGGCTGAACATGGCGAAGAACCCGCCGACGGTGATCATGCTCGCCGGTTTGCAGGGCGCCGGTAAGACGACCTTGGCCGGCAAGCTGGCCAAGCACCTGGCCAAGCAGGGTCACACCCCGATGCTGGTGGCGTGTGACCTGCAGCGCCCAGGCGCTGTGCAACAGCTGCAGATCGTCGGCGAACGCGCTGGCGTGCCCACATTCGCGCCGGATCCGGGTACCTCGCTGGATTCCTTCGAGCACGAGATGGGCACCTCCCACGGTGATCCGGTCGCGGTAGCGCAGCAAGGCATCGAGTACGCCAAGCAACAAAAGAACGATGTGGTGATCATCGATACCGCGGGTCGCCTCGGCATCGACGAGACGCTGATGACCCAGGCGCGAAACATCCGCGACGCGGTCAATCCCGATGAAGTCCTCTTCGTCATCGACGCCATGATCGGCCAGGACGCGGTGAAGACCGCCGAGGCTTTCGCCGAGGGCGTGGACTTCACGAGCGTGGTGCTGACCAAGCTCGACGGCGACGCCCGCGGCGGTGCGGCCCTGTCCATCCGGGAGGTCACCGGCAAGCCGATTCTGTTCGCCTCCACAGGTGAGAAACTCGAGGACTTCGACGTCTTCCACCCGGAGCGCATGTCCAGCCGCATCCTTGGCATGGGCGATTTGCTGTCCCTGATTGAACAGGCGGAGCAGACGTACAACGAGCAGGACGCTGAAGCCGCCGCGAACAAGCTCGCATCGGGGGAGCTCACGCTCGAGGACTTCCTGGACCAGCTGCTGATGATCCGCCGCATGGGGCCCATCGGCAACCTGCTCAAGATGATGCCGGGTGGCAAGGCCATGAACGAGATGGCCGACATGGTGGACGAGAAGCAGCTCGACCGCATCCAGGCCATCATCCGTGGCATGACCCCGGAGGAGCGCAAGGACCCGAAGATCCTCAACGCTTCCCGGCGCAAGCGCATCGCCAACGGTTCCGGTGTGAAGGTCTCCGACGTCAACCAATTGGTGGACCGCTTCTTCGAAGCGAAGAAGATGATGGGCCAGATGGCCAGCCAGTTCGGTCTGCCGGGCATGCCGGGTATGGGCGGGCGCTCTGCCACCAAGAAAAAGCCGAAGGGGCGGAAGGGTAAAAACGGCAAGCGCAAGCCGCCGAAGCGCGGAGGGGGTATGCCGGGCATGCCCAAGATGCCTGAGATGCCGGGCATGCCGGGTATGCCCGGCGGGATGCCGGACCCGAAGGAGCTGGAGAAGCTGCAGGAGCAACTGCCGGCAGGAATGCAGGGCATGGATCTGAATAACCTCGACTTCAATGAGGCGATGAAGCGCATGCAGAAGGGTAAGTTCTTCTAACCGCTCACCAAACCCCGAGAACGCCCGCACATTCGGCGCATTCTCGGGGTTTGCTTCTCGGGGTCTGTGCCCGGGATCTACGCCCTGGATGGGGGTTGCACCCCGGGTGGCGTGAACGGCTGGGTTTAGGGGGTGGCCGGAGGTGCGTCGATAAGCGAAAGCTCCGCGAAGATGGGGGAGAGCTGCTCCCAGAGCAGGGGCGCGAGCGATTCAGCGTACGCGTTGGAGATGTGGTTCTGGTCGCGGTAGATGTACACGTTGCCGATCTGCGGCGGGCAGATGCCGTCGACGCAGTACCACCCGGAGGTGTCGATGCTCCACTGGGCGAAGCTGCCGTCGAGGAACACCGCAGCCGGGTCCTCCGGCGCGTAGACCATGTCCGCGGCCATGGAGCAGGCGTACTCCGGGTAGCCGGAGACAATGCACAGGTTGGGGTCCATCGGATCGCCGTCTGGGTTGAACATCCACGGGTTGTCGCGCAGCCCCACAAACGGAATGCCCAGCTCCGCGAGGCGCTGCCAGAGATTGGCGTACGCGTCCGGCACGTAATCGGCGGAGACGAGGCCGCCGCCGGCATGGCCAGCCGGGCGGGTGGAGGTGGAGATGACCATGGCGGGTGCGAGGTTGAGGATCTCCTGCAGCGCGTTCTCGCCCCACTCGGCGCACTCGGGAGAGACGATCTCGTTGGCCGGGTCCTCAGGGCCGCCGACCACAAGCGGGCACTCCTGACGCACGAACGTGGCAACCTTGAATCCGTGTTCCTTGCCTAGGGCGTCTAAGGGAACGATGAACGGCTCGATGTGGGAGCCGCCGGCGAGTACGACGGTGGTCTCTGCCTCCAGGTCGCCGTAGACGCAGTCCGGGCGTGGCATTTCCTCCGGGCCTTCGGGGAGGAAGATCATGCAGCCTTCCTCGCCGATCGGGGGGAATACACCGGCGATGAGCTGGGGGTTTGGGCGAGCCTCCACGTCCGGCACCGCTGCGCCTTGCAGTGCGCGGGCTCCCGGGTACGTCACAGGGTCGAGCGGTTTTTCGGCGGTATCCACCCGGTGGTCCCAGTACGGTTGCAGGGCCAGGGCGGCAACAAAGAGAACGCCGGTTACAATTCCGCCCACTGCGCGCGCCGCACCCGGCACCGTGCGAAGGGACGTGCGGGCGGCCGCGACGGGATCGTCGTCCCCACGCGGACGGGGGCGGTGCTGGCGAAGCGGATCTTCCACTAGCGTGTGCGTCACGTGCGCGAGGCACAGCGAGACCACGATGACAAGGGCTCCCAGCCATGCCGGCGGTGTGTCGTAGCCGCCGAGGACGGTGACAATGATCAGCAGCGGCCAGTGCCACAGGTACAGCGAGTAGGCGACGTTTCCCAGCCAGGTCATGGGCGAAGACGCGAGCACGGCGGAGACGGGGTTCGAGTTGCCGGACAGAATTACCAGCGCAGCGCCGGTGAGGGGGATCAGGGCCACGGGGCCGGGGAACGCCAGCGAAGTGGGCACGATCAGCCCTGTGACGGCGATGAGGACCACGCCCAGCAGCGCGGTGAGCCACGCGGTGGCTTCGGGCAAAAACCGGTGCGCAGGCACGAACGCCAGCAGGGCGCCCAGAGACAGTTCCCATGCGCGGGAGAACGTGGAGTAGTAGTTCTCACCAGTTCCTTCGAGCCCGAAACGGGATGCCCAGGCGAAGGAGACGACAGTGATCACGGCCAAAACACCGATCGCGGCGCGGCGTGCGTGCACCGGGTTGGCGCGGAGCTTCACCACAGCGATAGCGATCAGCCAGCCCATCGCAATGCCAAACAGGTAAAACTGCCCCTGCACCGACATGGACCATAGGTGTTGCAACGGGGAGGTCTCTTGGCTCGCGGCGGCGTAGTCCGCGTTCTGGGCGACCAGCTCCCAGTTTTGGTAGTACAGCATGGATGCGGTGACTTGGCGGGACAGCTCCACGCTCATGAGTTCGGGTGCTACTGCCAGCACGAGCCCGATAACGGCCACAACCACCAGTGCCAGCGCGGGCACCAGTCTGCGGATCGTGCGCCACAGGGGCCACCACGGGTTCAGATTCGGGTTGGGGCGTAATGCGTAACGCAGTTGCCCGCCCAGGAAGAAGTAGCCGGACAGCAGCAGGAAGACATCCACGCCGCCGGAGACGCGACCGACGAACACGTGGAAGATGACCACGAGGGCGATGGCAAAGCCTCGCAGGCCGTCCAAGTCAACCCTGTAGGCGGTTGAACCCTTCGTCGGCTGCGACGTGTGTCCCGCTGTCGTAGTCAACCGCTTCTCCAACCCGTCTCAATCGTGATGCTGTGATCCTCTAACGTCACAAGCGATTGAAGACATTACAACTCGATCCGCATTGCGCCGAACCGGCAACCCCACCGGTTTTGGCGTCGTAGTGGGTTCCGCGTAGACTCCCTTGGGTTGCCCGGCGCTTTGGCGTCAGGCACGACAAGTCCATAACTGCGTACGCGCCGGAACCGTCTGCACTCCACGAGGTCGCACCTCGACGGGGAGGTCGCCCGGCCAGGCACGCGCAGGGTAAATAAGAAGGGTTGAACCGGCTCGTCGGCAAGCGGCGAGTGTCTGCACTGCCCAGTGACCTACAAGGAAGTACATCATGGCTGTAAAGATCAAGCTGCAGCGCGTTGGTAAGATCCGCAACGCCCAGTACCGCGTTGTTGTCGCTGACGCCCGCACCCGTCGTGACGGCGCCGTCATCGAGAACATCGGCATCTACCACCCGAAGGAAGAGCCGTCGCTCATCCGCATCGACTCCGAGCGCGCACAGTACTGGCTGGGCGTCGGCGCGCAGCCGACCGAGCCGGTGCTCGCACTGCTCAAGGTGACCGGCGACTGGCAGAAGCACAAGGGCCTCGACGGCGCTGAGGGCAGCCTGAAGGTGGCCGAGGAGAAGCCGTCCAAGCTCGACCTGTTCAACCAGGCGCTCGAGGAGGCTAAGAACGGCCCGACCGCCGAGGCCATCACCGAGAAGCGCAAGAAGGCCAAGGAAGAGGCTGAGGCGAAGGAGGCTGCCGAGGCCGCCGCCGCTGCAGAGGCTGAGGCCGCTGAGGCTGAAGGCGAGTCCGCTGAGGCTTCCGAGGACGCTCCGGCTGAGGAAAACTAAGCGCTTCCCGCTTTTCGACGAACCCCCGCTCCCGCACACCACGTGCAGGAGCGGGGGTTTCGCGTTTAGGAGGGGTTGAACAATTTGAGTGGTGTAAGTGTGGACCCGGGAGGGAGGAACGATAGGCCGGAAACCGGCACCCTGCTACCGTAACCACCCATGGAGCTCATTATTGGCCGGGTGGTGAAATCCCACGGTGTGAAAGGCGAAGTCGCCGTCGAATTGTTGGCGGACGAATCGGAGCAGCACATCGTTGTTGGCGCTGTGCTGGCTGGCCGCCAGGCGGGCAAGGAGCGGGAGCTGACCGTGAAGTCGGTTAGGCCGCACCAAAAGCGCTTGCTGGTCAGTTTTGAAGAGGTGCAGGACCGCACCGCGGCGGACAGCTTGCGTGGCATGAAGTTCTACGCGGAACCGCTGGAGCGCGACGAGGACTCGGATGAGTACTACAATCACGAGCTGATTGGCCTGAAGGTGCGCCACGACGGCGCTGAGGTCGGCGAGGTCACTGGCGTGATGGACGCGCCGAACCGCAAGATCCTGGAGATCGACTACAAGGGCAAGGATGTCATGGTCCCGTTCGTGATGGATTTTGTGCCGGAGCTCGAACTGGATGAGGGCTACCTCGTTATTACCCCGCCCGAGGGCCTGCTGGATGTCTAACCCGCAGCTGCGCTTAGACGTTGTCACCATCTTCCCCGGATACCTCGATCCGCTGCGCCACGCGCTGCTGGGCAAGGCGATCGAGCAGGGCATCCTCTCCGTGGGCGTGCACGACCTGCGCGATTGGGCAACCGGCAACCACAAGTCGGTGGATTCGCCGCCACTCGGTGGGGGACCGGGCATGGTGATGAAGCCGGAGGTGTGGGGCCCTGCGCTCGACGACGTTGCTGCGGGCCGCGCCGGCACCGCGCTAGATTCGGCGGAGGCCCACCGCAACGATAAGTTGCGCCATGACGACGTCCATGATGTCGCACCTCGCCCGTACGAAGGCGGTGGCGATACCGACAAGCCGTTGCTGCTCGTGCCCACTCCGGCGGGTAAGCCTTTCACGCAGAAAGATGCGCAGGCGTGGTCGCGAGAGAAACACATCGTGTTCGCCTGCGGGCGCTACGAGGGCATCGATCAGCGCGTTTTCGAGGACGCCACACACCGGTACCGGGTGCATGAGGTCTCAATTGGAGACTACGTGCTCATCGGCGGTGAGGTGGCCGTGCTCGTCATCGCCGAGGCCGTCACCCGCCTGATCCCGGGCGTGCTGGGCAACACCGAAAGCCACGAGGACGACAGCTTCTCCGATGGCTTGCTCGAGGGGCCCAGCTACACCAAACCGCGCGTGTGGCGCGGCATTGAGGCGCCGGCGGTGCTCACATCCGGCGACCACGCCAAGGTGGAGGCCTGGCGCCGCGAGCAATCCCTGAAGCGCACGCGTGCGGTCCGCCCCGAGCTGTTGGAGCAGGCAGAGCTCAGCGCCGACGACCGGTTCATGCTCGATGCCCGCGACGTGGTTACAACGCTGCAAGTGGGTGGGGCGAAGCGGATCGTCGCAAAGCAAATGCGCAGGGCGCTGAAGAAGGCGGGGTACCGGGCTACCCGGATTGCGCAGGAGGGCAGTGTGCTCACTGTCGAGGGGAGGACTGCGTTGCCGGTGGAGCAGGCCACGCGGGCGGTCGGTGATGTTGTGGGCACCTATGAGTCGGGCCAGACCATAGAGGTTTAGCCGATCTGGTGGCTGACATCACCCTATGAAAATTTAATGATCTGACCATTGCTGCATAAGGTTGAGAGTGTTACGCGTGTTCGGGAGAAAGGACACAAATGCTCGCGTCAGTGCTCGACCCAACGTCTGTGGTCGCCATCGTCCTGCAAGTCGTCATAATTCTTGGTGCGCTGTTGCTCGGCACCCGCTACGGCGGGCTGGGCCTCGGCCTGATTTCCGGCATCGGCCTCATGCTGATGGTGTTCGTCTTCGGGCTCGAGCCTGGCGAGCCGCCCGTGGGCGTGATGCTCACCATCATCGCCGTGATCGGCTGCGCCGCAACGCTGCAGCAATCGCGCGGCCTCGAAGTCATGATGCAACAGGCGGAGAAGGTTTTGCGCGCCCATCCGGAGCGCATCACCATCCTCGCGCCGCTGACTACCTGGTTTCTCACCGTTCTCTGCGGTACGGGGCATGTCGTCTACACCATGTTCCCCATCATTGAGGACATCGCGCTGAAGAAGGGCATTCGTCCCGAGCGGCCCATGGCCGTCTCGTCCACCTCCGCGCAGATGGGTATCACGGCCTCCCCGGTTTCGGTTGCAACCGTGTCGCTCGCATCCATCCTGGCGGAAAACGCCGGTGTGATTGACAAGGCGTATTCCATCCCGCAGATCCTCATGGTGGCCATTCCGGCGTCGCTGTCTGGTGTGGTGCTGGCCGCGTTGTGGTCGCTGCGCAGGGGCAAAGACCTTGACCAGGACCCGGTGTTCCAGGAGCGGTTGAAAGATCCGGCGTTTGCAGAGTCCATCAACCAGTCCAGCCACTCGCTGATGGACGAGGTCTTCCCGCGCTCCGCCAAAAACGCCGTGTGGGTATTCCTCGGCGCGATCGTGTTTGTGGTCATCCTCGGTGCGTTCGAAGGACTGCGCCCGGCCTTCGATGACGGCGAGGGAGGCATGAAGCCGCTGTCGATGAACCTTGCAATCCAGATGGTGATGCTCTTCGCGGGTGCGCTGATCCTGCTGTTCTGCAAGGTAGACCACAAAAAGATTGCCTCGACCCCGGTGTTCAAGGCCGGCATGACCGCAGTGTTTTCGGTCTTCGGCGTCGCATGGATGGCCGACACGTTCTTCGCGGCGCACATCGACCAGCTGGAAGAAGGGCTCGGCTCCGTGGTGGAGGCGGCCCCGTGGGCCTACGCGATCGTGCTGCTCATCGTGTCCAAGCTGGTGAACTCGCAGGCGGCCGCGCTCGTGGCCATCGCTCCGATCGGCCTGGCGCTGGGCATCGACCCGAAAATCATCGTCGGGTTCTACGGTGCAGCCTACGGGTACTGGATTCTGCCGACCTACCCGTCAGACCTTGCGTGCATCGGCTTCGACCGCACGGGCACGACGCGCATTGGCAAGTACGTAATCAACCACTCATTCTTGGTACCGGGAGCGATTTCGGTGTTCACCTCGTGTGTCGTCGGCTCGCTTCTGGCGCAAGTCTTGCTCTAGTCGCGGGCGACTACACTCGCCCGAATGACATCAATCGCAGCCACCATCGCGAAAGAACTGAGTGTCCGGGACAGCCAGGTCGAGCAGGCGCTGAAGCTGCTGGCCGAGGGAAACACTGTCCCGTTCATCGCCCGCTACCGCAAGGAGGCCACGGGCGGCCTCGACGACGCACAGCTGCGCCACATTGCAGAGCGCAACACCTACCTCCTCGAGCTCGCCGAGCGCAAGCAGGCGGTGCTGGAAAGCATCGAGGAACAGGGCAAACTCACGGATGAGTTAAAGGGGGCAATCCTCGCCGCCGACACAAAGGCGCGCGTGGAAGACCTGTATCTCCCGTACAAGAAGCGCCGCAAGACCAAGGCGGACATCGCGCGCGAGGCGGGCTTAGAGGCGCTTGAGCAGCAGCTTATCGACGACCCTTCGGCCGACCCCGAAATCCTGGCTGCGGCCTACCTTTCGGAGGGCTTCCCGGATGCGAAGTCCGCGCTCGAAGGTGCGCGCGCCATCCTGGTGGACCGATTTGCCACCGACGCCGACCTGGTGGGCGCGGTGCGCGACCGTGTTTACGAGCAGGGCACCATGCGCTCGGCCGTGGTGGCGGGCAAAGAGACCGAGGGGGCGAAGTTCGCGGACTATTTCGAATTCTCCGAGCCGTTTGACAAGCTGCCCAGCCACCGCATCCTGGCACTATTGCGCGGCGAGGCAGAAGGCGTGCTCACCCTCGACATGGATGCCGGTGAGGAGGCCGTGTACGAGGGGATGATCGCCGAGCGCTTCGACTTGCCGGTGAAAGACTCCGAATGGGTAGCCAAAGCGGTTCGCTGGGGCTGGCGCACCAAGCTGCAGGTCTCCGCGAACCTGGATACCCGCATGCGCCTGAAGGAAAAGGCGGAAGAGGGCGCGCTGCAGGTGTTCAAAACTAACCTGCGCGACGTGCTCCTGGCCGCCCCGGCGGGACAGCGCGCCACCCTGGCGTTGGATCCGGGCTACCGCAACGGTGTGAAGTGCGCGGTGGTGGATGAGACGGGCAAAGTTGTGGCCACCACGATTGTTTACCCGCACCAGCCGCAGAACCGCTGGGATGCCTCCCGGGCGGAGCTGGCGTCGCTGGCCGCGGAGCACGGCGTGGAGCTGATCGCGGTGGGCAATGGCACCGCTTCGCGCGAGTCGGAGAAGCTCGCCGGCGAAGTCGCGGATCTCATAGCCCAGGCTGGCGGTAAGCGGCCGACCCCGGTGGTGGTCTCCGAGTCGGGTGCGTCGGTGTACTCGGCAAGCCCGATCGCGGCGGAGGAGTTCCCGGATATGGATGTCTCCCTGCGCTCGGCGGTGTCCATCGCGAGACGCCTGCAGGACCCGCTTGCAGAGTTGGTGAAGGTGGACCCGAAATCCATCGGGGTGGGCCAGTACCAGCACGACGTGAACCAGACCGCGCTCGCGCAGACGCTGGACGCGGTGGTGGAGGATGCGGTGAACTCCGTCGGAGTGGACGTCAACACCGCCTCGGCGCCGCTGCTCGAGCGCGTCGCCGGCCTGTCCGGCACGGTGGCGAAGAACATCGTGGCCTACCGCGACGAGCACGGCCGGTTTACCACCCGCAAGGAGCTGGGCAAGGTCCCGCGTCTTGGGCCGAAGGCGTTCGAGCAGGCCGCCGGCTTCTTGCGCATCCAGGGCGGCGCGAACCCGCTGGACGGCTCCGCAGTGCACCCGGAGGCCTACCCGGTGGTCGAGCGCGTCGCGCAGGCGACGGGGCTGGGCACCGAGCAGCTCATCGGCAACACCGCCGTGCTGACTAAGCTCGCGCCGGCTGATTTCGCCGACGAGACCTTCGGCGTGCCCACCGTCACGGACATCCTCGCGGAGCTGGACAAACCGGGGCGCGACCCGCGCCCAGAATTCAAGACCGCCGAATTCAAAGAAGGCATCAACGAGGTCAAGGACCTCGCGCCCGGCATGATCCTTGAGGGCACGGTGACCAACGTGGCCGCCTTCGGTGCCTTCGTGGACGTCGGCGTCCACCAGGATGGGCTGGTGCACGTCTCCGCCATGAGCCACAAATTCGTCTCCGACCCGCACGAGGTGGTGCGCTCCGGTGAGGTAGTGAAGGTCAAAGTCATGGACGTAGACGTGGCCCGCAACCGCATCGGCCTGAGCCTGCGGCTCGACGACGAACCCGGACAGCCCACTCCGAAGAATGCTCGGAACCAAGGCGGCCAGAACAGGCAGGCCAAGAAGCGCCGGGGTGGTGGGAAACCGGAGGGGCGTCGTCAAGCATCCGGCTCGATGGCGGACGCGCTCAAGCGCGCCGGATTTGGTAAGTGACCGGCGCGTATGTAACATCTTCCAGGTTCTTGTAATCGACATGAACCGGCCGAGCGCCCCAGAGGGGAAGTGCCGCCAGGGTCCTCTGTCCGAACACGTAAAGGATTGCTTTCATGAGCAACGGCATCATTGATCTTGTCGACGCAGGTCAGCTGCGCGACGACATCCCCGACTTCCGCCCGGGTGACACCCTCGACGTGCACGTCAAGGTGATTGAGGGTTCTGTGACTCGTACCCAGGTCTTCACCGGCTTTGTTGTGCGCCGCCAGGGCGCAGGCATCCGCGAGACCTTCACCGTGCGCAAGGTTTCGTTCGGCATCGGTGTTGAGCGCACGTTCCCGGTGCACTCCCCGAACCTGGAGAAGATCGAGGTTGTCCGCAAGGGTGACGTCCGCCGCGCCAAGCTGTACTACATGCGCGAACTGCGTGGCAAGGCTGCCCGCATCAAGGAGCGCCGCTAGTCCCAGCGTGCTTACGTGCCCCGTCCGAGTCAGCTCGGCCGGGGCACGTTGCGTATCGCGTCGTATTGGGGTGTCTCGGGGGCGGTGCTAACGTATCCCGGGTGACGAATGTGAACGGACCCGCAGGCGGGACTCACCAGAGCCGGCCTGCACAGCCCCACAACCCGTACGCGCAGGCGGAGGGGCACTCGAGCCCGCGCCCCGCGTCCGCCTACGAGGTGGCCCCGGCTACGGCGGAGGAGAAGAAGGAACTTCCCTGGTACGTCGAAATCCCCGTTGTGGTGGTGTTGACGCTGTTGATCATGTTTGTGATCCAGACGTTCATCGGCCGCCTCTACGTCATTCCGTCGGCCTCCATGGAGCCCACGCTGCACGGTGAAAACGGCTCCGGCGACCGCATCTTCGTGGAGAAGGTCAGCTACTACTTCTCCGATCCGGAGCCGGGCGACGTGATTGTCTTCGCCGGCACGGACTCATGGAACACGGGCTTCGATTCCAACCGCTCCTCCAACCCGGTAGTGCGGGGTATGCAGGAGGTCGGCTCTTGGGTGGGCCTGGTGCCTAAGGACGAAAACACGCTGGTCAAGCGCATCGTGGCTACCGGTGGCCAGACCGTGTCCTGCCAGGCGGGAGACCCAGCGATCATGGTCGACGGCAAACCCATCGACCAGTCCTACACCCTGCAGCCGAACTTCTACCCGGTGGATCAGGCCACTGGGTCAGACGCATGCGGCGGCCCCTACTTCGGGCCGGTGACGGTGCCGGAGGGCAACTACTTCATGATGGGCGATAACCGCACCAACTCGCTTGACTCGCGTGCGCATATGGGCGATCAGTACCAGGGCACCATCCCGGAGGAGAACATCCGTGGCAAGGTCAAGGCCGTAGTCTTCCCGGTCAACCGCATGCAGGGTGTCGGCGACCCGGACATCCAGCAGTAGCTAGGTGCGCCGCCTCAAGCAGCTGCGCACCTACGAGGTCGCGCTGGACAAGGCCGGTCTCGGGCCAGTCGCCGGTGTGGACGAGGCCGGCCGCGGCGCGTGCTTCGGCCCCATCACCATCGCTGCGTGCGTCCTACCTACTAGGCCGCACCCTGCGCTGGAGGGGGTGACGGACTCAAAGCAGCTCACCGCTCGAAAGCGTGATGTGCTCTTCGACGCTGTGGTCAACACCGCGCTCGCGTACTCGGTTGTGCACATCCCGGCGGCAGAGATCGACCGGCGTGGCATCCAGCACGCCAATATCGACGGTGCGCGTCGCGCTATCGCCGGATTGTCCCTGCGCCCGGGCTACGTGCTTGTCGACGCGTTCCGTATCCCCGGTCTCGTCTCACCACAGCTCCCGGTGGTGGGCGGGGACTACACCGCACGATGCATCGCCGCGGCCAGTGTGCTCGCGAAAGTAAGCCGCGACAGGCTGGTGTGCGACATGGCGAAGCGGTTTCCCCAGTACGGGTTAGAGGGCCACAAAGGCTACTCCACGAAGGCGCATATGGACGCGGTGCGCCGCCACGGTGCGAGCGCGGAGCACCGTTATAGTTATGCGAACGTCAGGGAAGCTGACGAGTTCTACAGGCAGTCTTGCATGAAGGGGCACGCATGAGCGCAGAGGATCTTGACAACTACGAGGCAGACGTCGAGCTTTCCCTCTACCGCGAATACCGCGACGTGGCCAGCCAGTTCTCCTACGTTGTGGAGACTGAGCGCCGTTTCTACCTGGCCAACGGCGTCAAGCTCATCCCGCATACCGAGGGCGGCGATGTGTACTACGAGGTGCTCATGTCAGACGCTTGGGTGTGGGACATGTATCGCGCAGTCCGCTTCGTGCGGTACGTGCGCGTTATTACGTACAAGGACGTCAATATCGAAGAGCTGGACAAGCCCGAGTTGACCTTCCCGGAGTAGCGCCTGACGCGAAAAGGGCGGCCGAGGGAACCGCGGCGCCATTCCTTCCGTCTTATGGGAAGTCAGTTTGTGATTTTCCGAGAGATGGGGAGGAACCGTGCAGGTGGATTATCAGGCCCAGTACGAGCTGGGGAGGGCGGGGGAGAAAGCCGCCATCCGGTGGTACGAGGACGAGGGGTACAGGCTGCTCGGCCACCGGCAGCGCATGCGGGCGGGCGAGATTGACGCTGTCGTCGAGGATGAGGATGGAACTATCGTCTTCGTCGAGGTGAAGTCTCGCCGCGGCAACGCATTTGGTGCGGCCGAGGCTGTCACCGCGAAGAAGCTCAACACCATGCGCGGTTGCGCGGCCCAGTGGATGGAGGAGCGGAGTGCGGGGGAGTTCCGCCCCCTTCGCTTCGACGTTGTTGAGGTCGTCTTCGACGGAGAGGACTACATCCTCCGTCGCTTCCCGGGGGTCGAAGATGGCGCTTGCTAGCACGATCAGCGCGACCGTCGAGGGTGTCGCCGCGCGTCTTGTCACCGTGGAGGCGAA
The DNA here is from genome assembly GCF_013601005.1 of Corynebacterium wankanglinii. Lineage (NCBI taxonomy): Bacteria > Bacillati > Actinomycetota > Actinomycetes > Mycobacteriales > Corynebacteriaceae > Corynebacterium > Corynebacterium wankanglinii. The sequence goes on along the minus strand of NZ_JABFED010000002.1, from coordinate 324,515 downwards.
CGTGGGGGCAGGTCTGCCCGGCATGCACATTGTCGGGTTGGGCGACGCGGCGGTAAAAGAGTCGCGGGAGCGGATTCGCACCGCAATTTCCAATTCGGCACTGCCCTGGCCGCGCACCAAGATCATGGTGTCGTTGTCGCCGGCGCATGTGCCGAAGGCGGGTTCGCACTTTGATCTGCCCATTGCCCTCGCTGTGCTGGGCAGCCTCGACCCGCGCGTGGAGCGTCGGTTGAGGGCCACCATGTTCTGCGGGGAGCTTGCATTAGACGGTGCTTTACGACGAGCCGAAGGCGTGCTGCCGATGTTGCTCGCAACGCTCAACGGCCCCGAGCCCGCCGTCGAAGCCGCCGTTGTGCCCCGGGCTAACGCCGCCGAGGCGGCATTGTTGGGACGCAAGGATATTTTGGTGGCTGATTCCCTGGCCGATGTGTGTAGGTGGGTGACCGGGGAGGCCGATCTCGAGCCGGCAGCCGCACCCGCGGAACCGGTGCGTAAACCGGTGGCCCCGGACTTTCGCGATCTCGCCGGTATGTCGCAGGAGCGGGAGGCGCTCGAGGTCGCTGCGGCGGGAGGGCACCACGTGATGATGATTGGCCCGCCGGGATCTGGGAAATCGATGCTGGCAGAGCGCCTGCCGTCAATCTTGCCTGCAATGGAGATCGCGGAGACTGTCGAGGTAACCGCTATCCACTCCGCGGCGGGAATCTCGGGCGGCGCGGTGGTTCAGACGCGGCCGTTTGTCGCCCCGCACCCGTCGTTGACACGCGTCGCGCTCATTGGCGGGGGCAGCGGCATTCCGACTCCGGGTGCGGTGAGCCAAGCCCACCGCGGTGTGCTTTTCCTGGACGAGGCGTCTGAGATCCACGCCCACGTGCTCGATGCACTGCGCATCCCGCTGGAGAAACGGGAAGTGCGGCTCACCCGCGCGCAACGGGAGGTTGTGTACCCCGCTGATTTCCAGCTCGTGCTGGCCGCAAACCCGTGCGCCTGCCAACGGGTGAAAGGACAGTGCACGTGTAAGTCGCCGCAGCGTGCGCGGCACTTGAGCAATGTTTCGGGCCCGCTGCGGGACCGTTTGGACGTGTTTATCACCACCTCGGGCGAATCCGCTGTGCTCAGTCCCATGGACGCCGAGCCGTCGAGTGTTATCGCAGAGAGGGTGGCTGCGGCCCGGGAGCGCGCGGCCACCCGCTGGGCGCGGGCGGGCATTGCAGAGTCCGTCAATGGGCGGGTGCCGGCCACGGTGATCCGGCGGGACTTTCCCGCGCGAGAATCGGCGATGGCGTTGCTGGAATCGCGCTTGTCGGACGGGGCGATTACCCAACGCGGGGTGGACAAGTGCCTGAAAGTTGCCTGGACCTTAGCGGATTTGGATCAGGCAGAGCAGCCGGACATCGACCACGCATACCGCGCTGTAGAAATGCGCGAGTCCCCATTGCAGGAGGCGGTGTAGATGTCTTCGCAGGAATCGTGGGCATACCTCAGCCGAGTAGTGGAGGGCCCGTCGCACCACATCCAGGCGCTTTTGGCGGTTGGGAGGACGGCCGATGAAATCGCCCACGCAGTGCGTACCCGCGCCTCCTGGGTGGGCGGGCTCCTCGGTCAAACCGAAAGCCGGTACACCTGGGATCGCCCGGCCGAAGACCTCGAACGCGCCGCGGACCTTGGCTACACGCTGCTCACCCCGGACTCACCGCAGTGGCCGGCTGAGGCAATGCAGCGCTCCTTCGGGTGCCAACAAACCGGGGCGGCCAACAAGGCCAGCCCCCAGCCGGACGGGATCGCCCCGCACGCGTTGTGGGTGCAGGGCAACACCAACCTCGCGGGACTGTTTGCTCATTCCGTCGGCGTGGTAGGCACGCGCCACGCGACGAAGTACGGTCACATGGCCACAAAGGACCTCGTGGCCGGGCTAGGCGGGCACAAGTACACCATCGTGTCAGGTGGGGCGCTGGGCATTGATACTGTCGCCCATCAGACGGCCCTCGACGTGCAGACGCCAACCATCGTGGTCGCGGCGTGCGGGCCGGGCGAGCACTACCCGCGATCGAACAAACCACTGTTTGAGCGGGTAGTGGCACGCGGTGGCTCGATTGTCACGGAGTATCCGCCAGGGATCTCGCCCGACAGGCACCGCTTCCTCACGCGAAACCGCCTCGTGGCGGCGCTCACCTTAGGAACAGTTCTGGTTGAGGCGCCGTTTCGATCTGGTGCGCTCAACACTCTGAAATGGGTCAACGCCTTCAACCGGCGGGCGATGGCGGTGCCGGGGCCAATCACAGACGCGCAGTCCCTCGGCGCCAACTTGGCCATTCAGCGGCACGAGGCGCAGTTGGTGCTCAACGCGGGGCAAATCCACGAACAACTCAGCGCAATCGGCGAGTTCGACGCCGAGGAGCAGATGGAGATGCAGTTCCCACCCACGATGACCCAAAAGCTGTCCCGCAACGAGCTGCGAGTCTATGACGCACTCCCGCCCGCCGGCCGGCGGGGCCGGGAAGCGGAAGAAATCGCCGCAGATTCCGGCCTCTCCATCGCACTCACCGTGCACCTCCTCATGGATCTGTCCAAGCGGGGAATGGTCGAACGAGACCGGCGCCTCTGGTCCAGAGCGGAGCAGCCGGAAGAGGGAGGGGAGTAGACTCCCGGGGCATGAGTAAACGGCTGGGACAGTTGCAGGCGGCGGTGGATGACTTCGCCGACTACGCCGAGCTCGTCCTGGGCCGCTCGCCGAACACGGTAAAGGGATACGTCGCGGACCTCCGGAGCCTGGACGGGTACGCGGCCACCTTTGATCAGTTCACGCTGGACACGCTGCGCCTGTGGCTCGCCGACGCGCTTACCGCAGGCAAAAGCCGGTCCACCCTGGCGCGCAGGACGGCAGCTGCCCGCGCCTTTTCTGCCTGGGCCTACCGGCAGGGATATATCGACACCGACGCGGCAGCGCGGTTGAAAGCACCGAAAATCAACCGCGCCCTTCCTACCGTGGTCAAAGGCGAGCGCGCCTCTGAACTGGTGGAGGCAGACACCGATGATGACGGCCACCGCGCCGAAGACGTGCGAGACCGAGCCATGCTGGAGCTGCTCTACGCCACCGGAATGCGTGTCGGCGAGCTCACTGGCTTAGACATCGGCGACGTGGATCTGGCGCGCGGGTTGGCGCACGTGACCGGAAAGGGCAACAAGCAGCGCGTCGTCCCCTTCGGCGACAAGGCTGCCGCCGCTGTAGCCGAGTGGCTCGAGCTCGGACGCGATCAGCTGGCAGGAGATACCCGCGCTGTGTTCGTCGGCTCCCGAGGAAAACGCATCGACCAGCGGCAGGTCCGCCGTGTGGTGGAACGCGCTGGGCAGCGCGCTGGAGTGGAACACGTGAGCCCGCACACGCTGCGCCACACCGCCGCAACCCACATGCTTGAAGGTGGGGCCGACCTGCGGGTCGTGCAGGAGATGCTCGGGCACACAAGCCTGCAGACCACGCAGATCTATACACACGTCTCCGCCCAGCGGCTTAAGCGCGTCTACGACCAGGCGCATCCGCGGGCGTAGCGTCGGGAACCAGTGGCTTTAACCGGATCCGGGGCGGCTCCAAGAGTGTCAACGGGTCAATATAGGTGTCCTTTGCTATCAGAGCGCCCCAATGCAGACCGACATGCGACCCGGAAAAACCCGCCGGCGCACGGTCAAGGGCACCGATGTCCTGACCCTCCAGCACGTCGTCGCCGAGTTTGAGGCCGGAGCGCACTGGTTGGTACGTGGTACGGATGCCGCCGGCGTGGTCGACTGCCACCACGGGCGTGCCGGCAACCGAGCCGACGAAAGCCACGACCCCGTCGCCGGCCGCGAGCACGGGGTCCCCAACGCGCAACCGCAGATCGACGCCACGGTGGCCGGGCTTCCAGTTCTGCTGGGGGATATCGGCGGGCCGGCCCACGCTGGAGGGCTGGCGGGAGCCCGTAGATGGGTCGACCCAGGCGGCCGCGGGGGAGATATCAAAGGCGGACAGGGCGAGGGCGGCAAGGGCGGACCGAAGGAACGTCGAGAAGCGCATGTTTTTGATCCCAGCACGAATACTGGCCAAGAACGAGAGCGTGAGCGGGATCTGTGGATAACTCGTCGGTGGTTGGTGGCGTATCCACACAAAGCCGCAGTTGAGATTAGGTTTTGCGCCCGTGAGCGGGTAATGTTGCACCGGCAGCTTTTATGGGCTGACTACGCGCGCCGGATAATGCCTGCTCAGTGACGGTCCCTCTCACAGGGTGCGGGGCGAGCACGGTGCCAGGGCACGGGATAAAAACCCGTGCGTGAGACATGCAAGAGAACCGAACTACTTTCTCCGAAGGAGACAAAACCATGGCAGTTGTAACCATGAGTGAACTCCTCGACGCTGGTGTGCACTTCGGCCACCAGACGCGTCGCTGGAACCCGAAGATGCGCCGCTTCATCTTCACCGACCGCAACGGCATCTACATCATCGACCTGCAGCAGACGCTGACCTACATCGATGAGGCGTACGAGTTTGTGAAGGAGACCGTCGCTCACGGCGGCACTATCCTGTTCGTCGGCACCAAGAAGCAGGCGCAGGAGCCGATCCAGGAAGAGGCGCAGCGCGTCGGTATGCCGTACGTGACCCACCGTTGGCTGGGCGGCATGCTCACCAACTTCCAGACTGTGTCCAAGCGCATTGGCCGCATGAAGGAACTGCAGGCAATGGACGCGGCTGAGGACGGCTACGCTGGCCGCGGCAAGAAGGAAGTCCTTATGCTGACCCGCGAGCGCGTCAAGCTCGAGCGTGTGCTGGGCGGCATCGCCGACATGACCAAGGCGCCTTCCGCGCTGTGGATCGTGGACACTAACAAGGAGCACATCGCCGTCTCCGAGGCCCAGAAGCTGCGCATCCCGGTTGTCGCAGTGTTGGACACGAACTGCGACCCGGACGTTGTGGACTTCCCGATCCCGGGCAACGACGATGCCATCGGCGCCGTCAAGCTGCTCACCCACATCGTCGGCGAGGCTGTCATCGCCGGTAAGCAGCAGCGCGAAGAGCGCCAGCTCGCTTCCGCACGCGACGCTGCAGGCGACTCCGACGCGAAGCGTCAGGCCGAAGCCGCAGAGGCTGCTGCCCAGGCCGCCGCCTCCGACGAAGTGTCCGCAGCTGACGCAGCCAAGGCTGCCGTTGCCGCTGAGACCGCAGCTCCGCAAGAGGTCGCTGAGGTTGAGCAGCCGGCTTCCGTCCGCGCGGCTGCGCAGGCGAACGAGGCTGAGGCCGCGAACGAGACCGGCAAAGTCGACGAGGGCGTCCAGATTTCGGGCACCGAGTCCGCCACCCAGGCGTAAGCCACAGGGCACGGATCTTCGATTCGCACACTCGCGCACCCCGTGTTCGCCAGTTCCTCCCGGCCGGTCCGGTGGGCAGCGGCGGACCCGGGGTGTTTGTCGTATGAACGCGCTGTAACCGTGCGCCAGCCATGCCGTCGTGGGTAACGTCGGCTACGCTATTAACGGTTAATCATCTTTACGCAACACTTCTATGAGGAGGATCGCCCACATGGCGAACTACACTGCTGCTGACGTCAAGAAGCTCCGCGAGACCACCGGCTCCGGCATGCTCGACTGCAAGAAGGCTCTCGAGGAGACTGGCGGCGACTTCGATAAGGCCGTTGAGAACCTCCGCATCAAGGGCGCTAAGGACGTGGGCAAGCGCGCAGAGCGCAACGCCCTCGAGGGCCTGGTCGCCGTGTCCGGCAACACCATCGTCGAGATCAACTCCGAGACTGACTTCGTGGCCAAGAACCAGGAGTTCAAGGACATTGCCGCGCAGATCGCCGACGGCGCTGCCGCTGTGAAGGCGAACTCCCAGGAGGAGCTGGCAAACGCAGACGTCAACGGCGAGACCGCGCACGACGTGCTGGAGCGCCTGTCCGCGAAGATCGGTGAGAAGCTCGAGCTGCGCCGCGCGGCCACCGTCGAGGGCGACAAGGTTGAGGCATACCTGCACCAGAAGGCAGCGGACCTGCCGCCGGCCGTCGGCGTGCTCGTCGCGTACAAGGGCGACAACGCTGAGGCCGCGCACCAGATTGCACTCCAGATTGCGGCGATGAAGGCCCGTTACCTCAATCAGGAGGCTGTGCCGGCTGACGTCGTTGAGAAGGAGCGTGCAGTCCAGGAAGAGATCACCCGCAACGAGGGCAAGCCTGAGGCCGCCATCGCGAAGATTGTCGAGGGCCGCATGGGTGGCTTCTTCAAGGACGTTGTTCTGTTGGATCAGCCGTCCCTGTCTGATTCCAAGAAGACCGTGAAGCAGTACGCCGAGGAGAACGGCATCGAGGTCACCGACTTCGTGCGTTACGAGGTCGGCCAGGCCTAACCGTCTGCCGAGGACGCTGAGCGTCCTTCTCGCCCCGCACCCGCACCATCCGTTGAGCTGGTGGGCGGTGCGGGGCTTTGCCGTGGAGCGGGGGCTGCACGCGCGCGGTTCGGTACCTGTCGGCCCGCCCGTCTAGAATCGTCGGCGGACATCTGCACATCCCGCGTAAAAGGAGCGATCTTCGGTGACTGACCTCAATCCCAGCCGCACAGGTTTTAAGCGAGTGATGCTGAAGTTGGGCGGTGAAATGTTCGGCGGTGGCAAGGTCGGCATCGATCCGGACGTCGTGGAGTCGGTCGCCCGCCAGATCGCCGACATCGCGCGCGGCGGAACAGAAGTTGCCGTAGTTATCGGCGGCGGCAATTTCTTCCGCGGCGCGGAACTGCAGCAGCGCGGCATGGATCGCGCTCGGTCCGACTACATGGGCATGCTGGGCACCGTGATGAACTGTCTGGCGCTGCAGGACTTCCTGCAGCAAATGGGGGTGGATTGCCGTGTGCAGACCTCCATCAACATGGCCCAGATCGCCGAGCCGTACCTGCCGCTGCGCGCCGCCCGCCACCTTGAGAAGGGCCGCGTGGTGATTTTCGGCGCGGGCATGGGCATGCCGTACTTCTCTACCGACACCACCGCGGCGCAGCGAGCGCTGGAGATCGGGTGCGAGGTGCTGTTGATGGCGAAGGCCGTGGACGGGGTGTACGACTCCGACCCGCGAGAGAACCCCGACGCGCAGTTGTACTCTGAGATCTCCCCGCGCGAGGTTATCGAGCTGGGCCTGAAGGTGGCGGACGCGACCGCGTTCAGCCTTTGCATGGACAACAATATGCCGATCCTGGTGTTCAACCTGCTCGAGGAAGGCAACATCGCGCGGGCAGTCTCCGGCGAGCAGGTGGGCACCCTCGTGGCTTAGCGCCCGAGCAGCTCCTCGGCCTCGCGGGCAAGGGCGAGCAGTTCCGGGCCGCTCAGGCGCAGGCTCCCCAAGTGAACGCCGCCGAGTGCGATAGCCGGGGTGCCCAACATGTTGAACACGGAGCACCACGGTGACCAGTGCGTCTGCGCGTGAAAGCTCTCTTCGGGGGCGAGGGCGGGGAAGTGGCCCAGCGGTGGCGGGTCGTACGCGATGGTGGGGCTGAGCACCGCGTCCACGTCCCATTGGCGGGCAATAAGCTCGGGGAGCGCGCGCGTGTGCGTCCACGCCGCCGCCACTTGCACCGGTGTTAACCGCTTCGCTTCTTCCACGAGCCAGGCGATGTAGGCGTTATCCCGTGGGTCGATGTCTCTGAACGAGCGCGTGATGGTGGTGGTGAAGTGCGCGTATGTTTCGCGCGACTCGGCGTACGGCGAGATCTCAACCACCTCGTGGCGGCGTCCGAGGAGGCCAGCAAGCTTCTCGACGTCAGCTCCGCGCCGCTTTGCCACCTCGGGGCGCGCAAACACCCCGGTGGTGAGCACTCCGACACGCATCCGCCGTTCTATCGGTTGGACCCACCCAGTCAGTGTGAACAGGTCCGCCACGTTCCCCGTGAGGAACCCGTGGGCAGGTAGCTCCTGGCTGGAAAGTTTCAATCCCACGACATTGCAGGCGGCAGCCGGAACGCGGATCGAGCCCCCCGCGTCGGTGCCGTGCGCGGCCCTCGCGGTCCCGTCCGCGACCACCACCGCAGCTCCCGTGGACGAGCCCCCGGGGGTGCAGCCTGGGAATGCGGGTGATTCGAGTACGGGCACCCCGGGCCGCTCCGCGTAGCAGGTTGCCCCAAGCTCGGAGGTGAGGGTTTTTGCGTGGATCTCCGCACCGGCGTTGAGCAGCTGCCGGACGAAGGGGTCCGTCTCGCGGGCGGTGTAGGCGCGAGCTGGGTTGCCGTTGGTGGTGGGCATGCCAGCAACGTCGGTGCCGTCCTTGATTGGAATGCGCCATCCGCTCAGGCGTCCGCCCGGCGGCCCTACCGGAGCTGCGCCGGGTTCGGCGACATAAGTGAAGGCGGGGTGCGGCATGGCGACAGTCTAGGCACTCGCGCGACGCTGGTAGGTTAAAGGGGACGCAAACCCGAGAAACGATAGGGGTACACCCATGATTGATGACGTTTTGTTGGACGCCGAAGAGCGTATGACCTCCTCGGTTGAGCACACCCGCGATGAGCTGGCAACCATCCGCACCGGGCGTGCGAACCCGGCGATGTTCAACGGCGTGATGGCGGATTTCTACGGCTCGCCGACGCCGATCAACCAGATGGCCACCATCTCGGTGCCGGAGCCGCGCATGCTGCTGATCAAGCCGTACGACATGTCCACCATGGGCGAGATCGAAAACGCGATCCGCAACTCCGACCTGGGTGTTAACCCAACGGACGACGGACAGGTCATTCGCGTGACCATCCCGCAGCTGACGGAGGAGCGCCGTAAGGATCTGGTGAAGCAGGCGAGGCAAAAGGGCGAGGACGGCAAGATTGCTATCCGCAACGTGCGCCGCCAGGGCATGGATGCGCTGAAGAAGATCCAAAAGGACGGCGACGCGGGTGAGGACGAGGTCACCACCGCCGAAAAAACCCTGGACAAAACCACCCAGGGCTTCGTCGCGCAGATCGACGAGATCGTGCAGCGCAAGGAAAACGAGCTGCTGGAGGTCTAGACCGACGTGGCCGAGACGCAAGCGGAAACCCCGGCGGAGGCGGAGGCGACGCCGAGCCGTTGGCCCACCCACGCCCCGAAGCCGAAGAACAAAGCGGGGCGGGACTTGCCCGCGGCAATCACCACCGGCGTGGTTCTCGGCGCACTGGTGATTGCCGCCGTGTGGGTTGGGCCAGTCGCCTGGTACCCGCTCGTCGCTGTTGCTGTGGCGCTGGCTATGTGGGAGGTGATGACCCGCTTGCGTGAGGCCGGCTACATCCAGCCGCGTACGCTGCTGATCATCCTCGGCCAGGCCATGCTGTGGCTTTCTGTTCCATACGGCACCTCGGGGTTGGTGGCCGGATTCGCCTTCACGGTCTTGGTGGTGATGTTCTGGGGGATGTTCCACAGGGGCCGCCACAGCAGGCCGGAAAACTACCTGCGCGATACGGCGGTAGCCATCTTCGTCCTTGCGTGGATCCCGCTGTTCGGCACGTTCGCTGCAATGATCTCCCGGATTACCGAGGCCGGCGTGGACGGCTCGGCCTACATCATCGCGTTCATGCTGTGCGTGGTGGCTAATGACGTGGGCGGTTATGCCGCCGGCGTCATGTTCGGGTCCCACCCGATGGCACCGGCCGTGAGCCCGAACAAGTCGTGGGAGGGGTTTGCCGGCTCGCTCATTGCCGGGGTCGTCACCGGCGTACTGGTGGTTTCCTTCCTCATCCACGGCCCATGGTGGATGGGCATTGTCCTCGGCATCGCCTTGGTTATTTGCGCCACGATGGGCGACCTGGTGGAAAGCCAGTTCAAGCGCGAGCTGGGTATCAAAGACATGTCCAACCTCCTGCCGGGCCACGGCGGGATCATGGACCGCCTCGACGGCATGCTCCCAGCCGCTGCGGCCACCTACATCCTGCTCACCGCCATCTCGTTGATGAACGGCGCGTAGTAGCCGCCCGCAAGATTCGAAGTTGCCGCCCCAACGTGCCAAAATGGGCGCATTATGAGCGACTTCCCACAAATCCAGCTGCTCGCGCCGAAGCGCGGCATGCCCCCGAAGCACTTCGCGGACCTGACTAAAAATGAGCGCGTTGAGGCGCTCAACGAGCTCGGGCTTCCGAAATTCCGCGCGGACCAGATCGCGCGTCATTACTACGGCAAGTTCGAGGCGGATCCGCTGACCATGACGGACTTGCCTGAGGGGCAGCGCCAAACCGTCAAAGACGCATTGTTTCCCACGCTGCTCACCCCCGTGCGCACGGTGGAAACCGACGAGGGCGACACCACGAAGACGCTGTGGCGGTTGCACGACGGCATTCTGCTGGAATCCGTCCTCATGCGCTATCCGGGTCGCGCCACGTTGTGCATCTCCTCCCAGGCTGGCTGCGGTATGGCCTGCCCGTTCTGCGCCACCGGGCAGGGCGGGTTGGACCGAAACCTCTCTACCGCCGAGATCGTGGACCAGGTACGCGCCGCGGCGGCGATGATGCAAGCAGAGGGCTCGCGCCTCTCCAACATCGTGTTCATGGGCATGGGGGAGCCGCTGGCCAATTACAAGCGCGTGGTCTCCGCAGTGCGCCAGATCACCCAGCCGTCCCCGGACGGCTTCGGCATCTCCCAGCGCAACGTCACCGTCTCCACGGTGGGCCTGGCACCGCAGATCCGCATGCTCGCGGACGAGGGGCTGTCGTGCACGCTCGCGGTGAGCCTGCACACGCCTGACGACGAGCTCCGCGACGAACTCGTCCCGGTGAACAACCGCTTTGAGGTCGCCGAAGTGCTGGACGCCGCGCGGTACTACGCCGACCAGACTGGGCGTCGCGTTTCCATCGAGTACGCGCTGATCCGCGACATGAACGACCAGGATTTCCGCGCCGACATGCTGGGAAAGAAGCTGCACTCCGCGCTCGGCTCGCGCGTCCACGTCAACGTCATCCCGCTCAACCCCACCCCTGGTTCTAAATGGGACGCCTCGCCGCGGGCGCGCCAAGACGAGTTCGTCCGGCGTGTTGCAGCCCAGGGGGTACCGTGCACCGTACGCGACACCAAGGGGCAGGAGATCGCCGCGGCTTGCGGTCAGCTCGCTGCCGACGAAAAAGCGGTATAGCGGCAGGAAAAACCGCCAGCGAAGGGCTGGCGGTTTTCGACGAGATCGTGGCTAGATGCGCTCGTGCTTGCCGCGGGAGTCTACGGTGATGACCTCGACGTCCTCGCGCTGGCGAGCGGGCTCCACCGGTCGCGCGGTGGTGCGCTCAACCACGCGCTCCTGGCCGCGGGCCGGGCGCAGGTGAGCGACACGGCTCGATGTTCAGGGAACGCAGCTGAGAGTCCGTGAGGTTCTCGTACACGTCGCCCGACAAGGTCGCCTGGTTGTAGATCCAGTCCGGCTCTTGGTGGCCCACCGGCTTGTTGTGCGAGGTGACGGTGCGTACCTGGCTCAGCTTCGGCTTGGTGGCGTGCAGGATCAGCCCAAGAGCGATAAGCACGGCGAGGGCGACCAACCAAATGGTCTCCACGTGGCCCTGGTGGTTGCCAAAGTTGTAAGCGACGAGGAAGAGCACGGAGATCCAACCGGCGATCTGAATGGTGCGGTCGGTGAACGCGCTCCAGCCGAAGCGTGCGGACGGAACATCCGCCTCAGAAACACCGTTGTACACCTGGGGTGCGTTGTCCTTCGCGTGGGCCACTGGAATGCTCCTTCTTAGCCTGGATAGCGGTTGCCAAGATTGGTCAAAACTGTCAGCAACTATCATCGCATACCAGGCATGAACAAGGGGACACGTCACCCCCATTGTGTTCAAACTTTCGCATCACGAGCCCGGGGATAACGCTTGCTTAGTGCCGGAATGGCTTCGACGTGTCACAATGGTCGCGTGAAGAATGTAGTGATCTTGGGCTCCACCGGTTCTATCGGCTCGCAGGCGATAGAGGTGATCCGCGAGCATCGTGACCAATTCACGGTTGTCGGCATCGCCTCCGCAGGGTCTAATCCGGACCAGGTGGTCGCGCAAGCCCGCGAGTTCGGGTTGAGCTCGGACCAGGTTGCCGTTCGCGACCTTGAGGGCGCCAAGCGCGTGTCCAAGGAACTCGAGGGCTTCGTCATCACCGGCGACAACTGCGCCACCGCGCTGGTGGAGTCACAGGAGGCCGACATTGTGCTGAACGCGCTCGTCGGTTCGGTTGGGTTGCCCGCCACCTTGGCAGCGCTCAAAACGGGTGCGACACTGGCCCTTGCCAATAAGGAATCACTTGTCGCCGGCGGCCGTTTTGTCCTGGAGGCCGCTCGCCCGGGGCAGATCGTGCCCGTCGATTCGGAGCACTCTGCGATGGCGCAGGCCCTGCGCGCGGGGGACCGGGCGGAAGTAGAGCGGTTTGTGCTCACCGCTTCCGGTGGGCCGTTCCGCGGCAAATCCCGCGCCGAGCTCATGGAAGTCACACCTGAGCAAGCAGTGGCGCACCCGACGTGGTCTATGGGTTCCATGAACTCTCTGAACTCTGCGACCATGGTGAATAAGGGGCTCGAGCTTATCGAGGCCTCGCTACTGTTCGACGTGGAGCCGGACAAAATCGACGTTACGGTGCACCCGCAATCGATCGTGCATTCCATGGTCACGTTCGCCGACGGCGCGACTATCGCACAGGCTTCTCCGCCCTCGATGATGCTTCCCATTTCGCACGCGCTGAATTGGCCGAACCGAATTGCTGGCGCGCAGCGTGCGCTGGATTTCTCCCAGGCTTCTGAGTGGACCTTCGAACCGCTGGATGAGGACGCGTTCCCCGCGGTGAAGCTAGCACGCCAGGCCGCGGAGCAGGGGGATCCCTACCCGGCTATCTACAACGCCGCCAACGAGGTGGCGGTGGCAGCATTTGTTGCTGGCCGGGTGAAGTTCCCACACATCGTGGACATTATTGCCGAAGTGCTCGATAGTGCGGCTGACTTCGCTGAGTCACCGGCGAACGTCAATGCCGTCATGCGCACCGAGGCGCGGGCGCGCGAGCGGGCCGAGGCTGTCATCGAGCGCATTACTGGTGCGTAGCGGCGAAGGGGTTTTGTGGGTGCTGTAGGCATTCTGGCGTTCGCGCTTGCGATTGCCTTGTCCATTGCGCTGCACGAGGCCGGGCACATGTTCACCGCCCGTGCGTTCGGCATGCGTGTGCGGCGTTACTTCATCGGCTTCGGGCCCACGGTGTGGTCGACCACCAAGGGGCACACAGAGTACGGCATCGCGGCACTGCCGTTCGGTGGTTTTTGCGATATCGCCGGCATGACGGCGATGGATCCCCTCACGCCTGAAGAGGCTCCGCACGCAATGGTGAACAAGCCTGCGTGGCAGCGTATCGCGGTGCTCGCCGGTGGAATTGTGATGAACCTGCTCATTGGCGTGGTAATCACCTACCTTGTTGCTGTATTCTCCGGCATCCCCAACCCAGATGCGGACTTCACGCCGCGCGTGGGCCAAACGGTGTGTGTTGCGGATCAAAAGGATGCCCAAACGCTGGACGAGTGCTCGGGCGAGGGGCCCGCCGGCCGGGCGGGTGTGCGCGCGGGTGACACGTTGGTGTCGGTGGACGGGCAGAGCATTGATGGGTTTGGGGATCTGCGGGACGCCGTCGCAAAGCGGCCTGGCGAAACCGTGGCTCTTGAAGTCTCGCGCGACGGGGTCCCCATGGTCATAGACGTGCCCGTGGCCGCAGTGCAGCGGATTGATCCGGCCACCGGGGAGCGCGTCACGCAAGGGGCAGTCGGCATTGTTGCAGCCCCCGTGCAGGATGCGGTGAAGCAGTTCGGCCCAGTTGAAGCGGTGCCAGCGACTGCGCGCTTCACCGGTCAAATGCTCGGTGCGACGGTCGAGGGCATCGTGTCATTCCCGGGCAAGATCCCGGGCGTGGTCGCCTCGCTTTTCGGTGCTGAGCGCGACGTCGCTGGCCCTATCAGTGTCATTGGTGCCTCGCGCACGGGTGGTGAGCTAGTCGAGCAAAACATGTGGTCCGCGTTCTGGATGATGCTGGCGAGCCTGAATTTCTTCCTCGCCTTGTTCAACCTGGTGCCATTGCCGCCGCTGGACGGTGGTCACATTGCGGTCGTGCTCTACGAGCGGGTTCGCGACGCTTTTCGACGCCTCCGGGGCCTCGGCCCCGGCGCCCCGGCCGACTACGAAAAGTTGATGCCGCTGACCTACGTGATGGCGGCGGTGCTGCTCGGAGTGGGCGTGCTGGTGATGGCCGCGGACGTGGTCAACCCCGTCCGGATATTTGGCTGACGGTGCTAGAGTTAGCCACCATGAACACCCCCATCGGATTAGGTATGCCAGAAGGCCCGGCACCGACGTTGGCTCCGCGCCGCAAGACCCGCCAGCTGATGGTGGGGGATGTGGGTGTCGGTTCGGATCACCCGATCTCCGTGCAGTCCATGACCACCACGAAGACACACGACATCAACGCCACACTGCAGCAGATCGCGCAGCTGACCACCGCTGGCTGCGACATCGTGCGCGTCGCGTGCCCGAAGACCGTGGACGCGGACGCGCTGCCGGCCATCGCCGCGAAATCGCCGATCCCGGTTATCGCGGATATCCACTTCCAGCCCAAGTACATCTTCGCCGCCATCGATGCTGGTTGCGCGGCGGTGCGCGTGAACCCGGGCAACATCAAGGAGTTCGACGGCCGAGTCAAGGAGGTGGCGAAGGCTGCGGGTGACGCGGGCATCCCGATCCGTATCGGCGTCAACGGTGGCTCCCTGGATCCCCGTCTTTTGGCTAAGTACGGCAAGGCCACCCCGGAGGCATTGGTGGAGTCGGCTATCTATGAGGCCGGCCTGTTCGAGGAGCACGGCTACGGCGACATCGCGATTTCCGTGAAGCACTCCGACCCGGTGCTCATGGTCGAGGCGTACCGCCAGCTGGCAGAGAAGACGGACTACCCGCTGCACCTGGGTGTGACCGAGGCGGGCCCGAAGTTCATGGGCACGATCAAGTCTTCCGTGGCCTTCGGCGCGCTGCTGTCCGAGGGTATCGGCGATACCATCCGCGTATCCCTGTCCGCCGACCCGGTGGAGGAGATCAAGGTCGGCGACCAGATCCTGCAGTCGCTCAACCTGCGCCCCCGCAAGCTGGAGATCGTTTCTTGCCCGTCCTGCGGCCGCGCGCAGGTGGACGTGTACAAGCTGGCCGAGGAGGTCACCGCTGGCCTGGACGGCATGGAGTTCCCGCTGCGCGTGGCCGTCATGGGCTGCGTGGTCAACGGCCCGGGCGAGGCGCGCGATGCGGACCTCGGCGTGGCGTCCGGCAACGGCAAGGGTCAGATCTTTGTCAAGGGCGAGGTAGTGGAAACGGTGCCGGAGTCGAAGATCGTGGAGACGCTCATTGACTACGCGCACCGCATCGCCGAGGAGGAGGGCCTCGAGGAGGTCGCCGGTGCAAAGGCTGAGGTCAAGGTCACGCGCTGACATGCTCCGTCGCAGTGTGGCGGGGGTTGCGGTGGTGGCGCTGGCGGCGTCGATAAGCAGCTGCACCCCGCGTCCGAACGACGCGGAGCCTGCCGCAACGGCGTTTCTGAAGGCGCTGGAGGAGCGTGAGGTAAACGCGTCGCTTACCGACGACGCCTCCGCCGCCGAGTCCTCCCTCAACGAAACGTGGGGCGGGCTCCAGGCGGAGGGGCTGAGCGCCTCGCTTCTCAGCGTCAACCAGGAAGACAACCTCGCCACCGCAACGTATGAGCTGCACTGGGATCTCCCGCGCGAGCGTGACCTCACGTACACGGCGCAGATGACGTTGACGCAAAGCGGCGACAACTGGGGGGTGCGCTGGCAGCCATCCGTGCTCCACCCCCGGCTGGGAGCGAACCAGCACCTAGAGCTGCGAGCCGTTGCTCCTTCGCAGGCCAGCGTGGTTTCCTCAGATGGAGTGGAGCTGCTCACGCCCGGTACCGCCTACCGCGTCCTGGTCGACACCGATCAGATGCGCTCGGCGGGTGCCGCAGCGGCGGGGATTAGCCGTGCGCTCGGGAGCGCGCACGAGACGGACCGCGGGGTGCCTCTGCGCGACGAGGAGGGCCTTACCAGGGAGCTGGAGGGGGCCTCCGGAACCTACTCGGTGGCCGTGGTGCCGGCTCCCGCTCGCGATGCGTTCGAAGCCGCTTTGGGCGCAGAGCCCGGTGTGCGGCTCAACGAAGAGGCCGCGATGGTCAACGCGCAACCCGATTTCGCGCCGGACATCATGGCTCGCGTCGGCGAGCTGGTTCGCGACGACCTGCAGGGCGATTCCGGTTGGAGCGTTGACGTGGTTAACGAAAACGGGGCCTCCTACGAGGAGATCACACGCGAAGATCCGGCACCTGCTCCCGCGGTGCACATCAGCCTCGACCACCGCGTGCAGCGCGCCGCCGAGCGGGCGCTGGAGCCGGTGGCGGGCCAGCAAGCCATGATCGTGGCCATCCGCCCTTCCACCGGGGGCATCTTGGCCGTCGCTCAGACTCCGGCCGCGGACGCGGAGGGCAACCTGGCCACGATGGGCCAGTACCCGCCGGGCTCTACGTTTAAGATCCTCACGGCCTTTGCGGGCCTGACCAAACTGGGCCTCGTACCCGGCTCGCCCGTGCCGTGCCCCGGCACCATGAACATTTTCGGGCGAACCGTGACCAACTACGCGGGCTTCGGCTTGGGCACGGTGCCGCTAGAGACAGCCTTCGCCCGTTCCTGCAACACCACTTTCGCCGACATCTCGACGAAGCTGGCACCGGGGGAGCTGAAAGCACTAGGCAAGCAATTCGGCCTTGGGCTGGACATGGAGATTCCCGGCGTGGAAACCATCACCGGTTCCATCCCGGAGGGCGAAGAGCCTCTGGACCGCACCGAAGCCGGCTACGGCCAGGGTCTGGATTTGGCCAGCCCGTTCGGGATGGCGCTCGTGTCCGCCACGGCTGCGCGGGGCACGCTGCCGGTACCGTTCCTCGTACAGGGGGAGCAGACGAATTTAAGCGAAGACCCGGCTCCCGTAGACCCGCAGGCTATCGACGAGCTCCGCCAACTCATGGCGGCAGTCACCGGTCCCGGCGGCACCGCAGGGGGCCTCAGCGCCGGCGGCGATATCCGCGGCAAAACCGGCGAGGCGGAGATCAATGGAGGCTCCCATGCTTGGTTTACCGGCTACCGGGTAGATGACGACATTGCGTTTGCGACCCTGGTTGTCCTCGGCGGCGGTTCCGAGGCGGCGGTGGCGGTCACCGACCGCATGTTGCTCAACCTGGATACGCCCGCGCCGTAGCCGACTTTAACGGTGAGCTAGCCCGTTTGACCGGAGGTCTACCATTGAGACCATGAATCCACGAGGCTTACTTACCCCAGGAAAATCCACCCCTGAGCGCAAGGTTCCGAAGTCGATCGAGCGCCCTGAATACGCGTGGAAGGACGAGGTTCAAGAGAATATCGGCGAGCCGGTAGTGCAGTCCTCGGAGACCATCGAGGCCATGCGTGAGGCCAGCAAGATCGCCGCCAACGCGCTCGCTCTCGCGGGTGCGGCCGTCGCCCCCGGGAAAACCACCGACGAAGTCGACGGTATCGTCCACGACTACCTCATCGACCACGGCGCCTACCCCTCCACCCTCGGCTACCGCGGGTACCCCAAGTCCAGCTGTATCTCCCTGAACGAGATCGTCTGCCACGGCATCCCGGACACCACGGTGATTCAGGAAGGCGACATCGTCAACATCGACGTCACCGCCTACAAGAACGGCGTGCACGGCGACACTAACGCCACGTTCTTGGCCGGCGAGGTGGCGCAGGAGCACAAGGACCTCGTCGACCGCACCTACCAGGCGATGATGCGCGGCATCAAGGCAGCGAAACCCGGCCGCCAGATTAACGTGATCGGGCGCGTGATCGAGTCCTACGCCAAGCGCTTCGGTTACAACGTGGTCACCGATTTCACGGGCCACGGCGTGGGGACCACCTTCCACAACGGCCTGGTGGTTCTGCACTACGACTCTGACGCCTACACAGACGTCCTCGAGCCGGGGATGACGCTCACCATCGAGCCCATGATCAATCTCGGCGAGCTGCCATACCGCGTGTGGGACGACGGCTGGACCGTGCAGAACATCGACGGCGAGTACACCGCCCAGTTCGAGCACACCATCGTGATCACCGATGACGGCAACGAGATCCTCACCATCCCGGACGCTGACATCGCTGCCGGACAGCACATGCTGGGGGAGTAGACCAGCATCACGAAGGGCCACCCGTGGCGTAGTCATGGGTGGCCCTTTCTGTTGCTGGATATCACATGCGAAATCCCCGCCACGCTGTGACGGGGATAAGCAATTCTAAGAATATGGGCTTAGAACTGCGGCAGCTGGATCCAGCCGTTGTAGGAAGCGAAGTTCACACCAGCGATGACCAGGCCGACGAGAGCGCCGATACCGGCAACGACGGTGCCGTCGATCCAAAGACGTGCCCACTGCGGAACGAGCTCCGGGTTGGTCTTCTTGCCGAAAGCGTCGGTCGGGTAGAACGGGGTCTTAGCGTCTTCCTGGGTGACGTACTGGGAGGAGCCGTGGCCACCGAAGAGGCCCTTGGTACCGTCTGAGACGACCTGACCGAAATCCTTATCGGCCTCGGTCTTACCGTTAGCCTTGACGCCGTCGGTCTGCTTGCCGGCGAAAATTACGGCGCGGTCAGCCTTGGCATCCTTGTTGTCCTCAGCCTTGGAAGAGGAGTTGGTCTCTTCTGCCGGCTTGTTCTGGGGCGCACCCTCGGCGGAAGCGATTGCGGTGCCGCCAGCGAGGACGGTCAGAGCGGTTGCGGATGCAACAGCGGCGGTGCGGATGTTACGCATCTTGTTCCTTCTTTCGGAAGTTAATAGGGATCGGTTTGCGGGAATCCGCTACTTAGAAGTTAACCGGGCCGTGAACGATGAAGTTGTACAGGGGGCCGACAATCAGACCGATTACAGCGGAAACAGAGGTGAAGATGGTCAGGGCGAAGGCAACCTTTGCCCACACAGGCTGGGACTCGAGGTTATTGTCCTTACCAAAGATGGCCTGGCCATCGGCACCCTGGAGCTCGCCGTCCTTCTGGAAACCAAGGGTCTTGGAACCGGCGATCTTGGAGGAGAGGCCCGGCTCCTGGTCCTTAGCAGCGTCGACGTCCGCGTCGATCTTACGGGTCGGAGCGACGTAGGTGGACTCAGCTACCTTGCTGTCCTCGGCGCCCTCAACGGCGGTTGCGACTGCGGTGGAGCCGAATGCCACAGCGACGGCGGTAGCGCCGGCGAGGGCTGCCTTACGGAAATTACGCATGAAACGAAATCCTTCTCTGATAGTTCTTGCACGACGTCCGGGTGGAATTCAAAGAAGTCCAGGGGCATTGAGCTCCTAGGACCGATAGCAAGCCCTTGTGGGGCTCGGTCCCGGTGTCTGCTTCGACAATAGCCGAACACTTCCAGCTGAATGCAAGTTGGCCCGGATAATTATCCAGAAGTTCAACCAAAGGTTTGAAAGCTTGGGGTTGGCTGGGAGCATTCGGCTAGGCAAATGAACTCTCACTTGCTCTTTTAGACTGCTGCGACCAAAAAGAAGGGGGGCTAGCTCGCAGCCCCCGAAAGTGGGGTGAAGCAGAGGTTTAAACTTCTTTGAACGTCAGGTCGAGACCGAGGATCGCGTTTTCCGTCACTTCGGCGAGGGACGGGTGGATCCAGTATTGAGCGCGGGGGAAGGTCCGGAGGTCGAGCCCGTAGGCCATCACAGTGATCATTTGCTGGATGAGCGTGGACGCCTGCGGGCCCATGTAATGCGCGCCGAGGAGCTTGCCGGAAGATCGGTCGGCGACGAGCTTCACCAAACCGGTTGAGTCCTCCAGGCCCCAGCCGTAGGCCACGTCGCCGTAGTTTTGGACCTTGACCGTGACATCGAACCCGGCATCGGTGGCTTCCTGTTCCGTCATGCCCACGGTAGCGATCTGGGGGCGCGTGAAAATCGCCGAAGGAACGTGGTCGTGGGGCAAAGGGACCAGCGACGAGTCTTCGGAGCCGGACCACGTAGAGAGGACGTTGTGCGTGACCGCACGCTGCTCGGCGTTCGCCACGTGTTTGAGCTGATATGGCGACGAGAGGTCTCCGAGTGACCACACGCCGTCGGCCGAGGTGCGCCCGTATTCGTCAACCGCGACACGGCCGTCCGGGTGGGTGTCTATCCCGCCTGCGTGGACGTTGAGGGTGTCGCTGTTGGGCACACGCCCGGTGGCGATGAGGAGGGCTTCGGAGGTGATTGCGGAGCCGTCGTCAAGCGTGAGCGTGATGCCAGTGTCGGTTTCCTCGGCGCTGGCAACAGTGCGGCCGATGTGGGTCGTGTAGCGCTCGGCGGCGAGCGCGTTAAACGGCTCAGCGATGTCGGAGTCGAGCTTGCGCAGCAGCTGCGAGCGGGAAATCACGGTCACGTCGGTGCCCAGCGCATCGAAGACGTGCGCGAACTCCATGGCGATGAAGCCGCCGCCGACGATGGTCAGCGACTTCGGCTGGCGCTCAAGCCGCATGATGTCCTCGTTGGTGTGGAAGGTCACGCCGTGCGCCCAGTCGGGGATGTAGGGGCGAGCTCCTGCGGCGAGGATGATCGTCTCGGCGGTGATGAGCTCTTCGTCCTCGCCGCGTCCGGTCTTCAACGTCTTGGGGCCGACGAAAGAGGCCTCCATGTCGTAGACGGTGACGTTGTCGCAGCCGTTGCGGCGGTAGTCCTCGCCGCCTTTCGCAATGAGGTCGATGCGGTTGTCAAACACGCGCTGCACAATCGCTGGCCAGTCCGCGCCCTTGTACTCCAGGTCAATGCCCAGCTTGCCGGCTTCGCGGGCGGCGAAAGCCTTCTCGGCGGCGAGAACGTACATCTTTGTCGGGATGCACCCCACGTTCAGGCACGTGCCACCGAACGCACCCTTTTCAACAAGAGCGACCTTTTTATCGTCGAAGTCCGGGGTGAGGATGGAGTTTCCGGAACCCGCCCCCACAATGATTACGTCGTATTGGGTTGCTTCCTGCGTTTCGCTCGATGCAGCGGGCATGGAGTCCTCCTCTATATATATGTGTGTTTCGGTGTGAAACGTTACTGTGTGGCGGCGAGGCCGTCGAGCCAGGTGAAAACCGCCTTGAACGCAGCCTCGCGTGCGTGCCGTTCGGACAGGAATACATCGTGGCGCGCACCGTCGATGGCCTGTACCTGCGCATGCGCGGATAAGGTTGGCGCCCAGCGCTGAATTTGATCCACGTCCAGCACAGTGTCGGCGGTGTCCGCGGCGGGTGAGTATTCCTCGCCGAGGTATGAGTGCGACGAGCACAAGGTCAGCGTCGGCACACCGGTATAAACGTTTCCAGCGTGAATCTGTTCCTGGCCCTGCAGCACCGCGCGGATCCAGCCCAGGTACTTGCGGTGGCCGTTAATGGGCTTCCATGTGGTGTTGAAGTCCCACTCGCCGTGAAAGTCCTTGTGGATGGACTTTCCGTACGTGCCCTCCCCGCGTTGCAGTAGGGGCAGGGATGGAAAAATCGCGCCGAAGGCGTTTAATACTGGCTTTAGCAGCGCGACCTGCCACGCGGGGAACTGCATGTCCAGCCATGGGCTGTTGAGGATGACGGCGTGGAGTTTCGAGTGGTCTTCGGGATGTTCGCGGCGCAGGTGGTCCGCCCACAGTGGCACGATCAACCCGCCGGTGGAATGCGCGAGAACTATCACTGAGCCGTGCTGGCGGGCCAAGATCCGCAGCGCCTGGGTCAGCTCCGGAAAATAGCGTGTCATGCTCAAAGTGAAGTGCGGGCGTTCGCCTTTGTTTAGCGCCCGCCCGCAGCGGCGCAGGTCCAAGGCGTAAAAGGGGTAGCCCTGAGAGGCGAACTCGTCCGCAACATGCGTCTGGAAGAAGTAGTCGGACATGCCGTGCACCCACAACACCGCCGGCTTGCGCATCGCGCTTTGCGACGCGCGCACGTCCCGTACCAGCACCGCATCTACGCGAGTGCCACTATCCGGGTCTTTGCCTTGAGGAAGCGCAACCTGTTCGAAGCCGCTGCCGAGGACGTCGGGTTGCCAATTCAAAGGTGTTTCGCTGTCGACCATGGCGCCGATAGTACTGGCGGGGCGGGGGTGACCTGTGGTCGTCGACAAGCCTTTGTACTCTCGCAGGAAAGGGGACGTAATATGAGCATCACTCCCAAAAGTCGAAAAACCTCAAAGGATGACTACGTATGTCTGACAACGGTGGTAACAAGTACGCGGACGAGGTGGACATCCTGCACGTCGGCGCCGGCATCATGAGCGCCACGCTGTGCTCGATGCTGCATGAGCTGGAGCCCGAGTGGAGCCAGATGATCTTCGAGCGGCTCGACGGGCCCGCCCAGGAGTCCTCCTACCCGTTCAACAACGCCGGTACCGGGCACTCCGCGTTGTGCGAGCTGAATTACACGCCGGAAAAGAACGGCCGCGTCGATGTGTCCAAGGCAATGGCCATCAACGAGAAGTTCCAGCTTTCTCGACAGTTTTGGTCCTACCAGGTTGAAAACGGTGTGCTCACGGATCCGCGCGCCTTTATCAACCCGGTTCCGCACGTCTCCTTCGCCCAGGGCGAGGATCAGGTGAAGTACCTCCGCAAGCGCTACGACAACCTGTCGGCGAACCACATGTTCCCCAACATGCAGTTCGCAGACGACCGCGAGACCTTCTCCGAAAAGCTGCCGCTGATGTCCCAAGGCCGCGACTTCGACGCCGAACAGGTTGCCATTTCCTGGACCGACGCCGGTACAGACATCAACTACGGCTCCCTGACCCAGCAGTTTCTGGACGCCGCGAAGAAAAACGGCACCGAAATCCGCTACGGGCGCGAAGTGACCAACATCAAGCGCGAAGGCAACTTCTGGAAGGTCACCGCCAAAAACGTCAACACCGGCGACAAACAGGTCGTGCGTGCCCGCTTCGTGTTCGTCGGAGCTGGCGGCTACGCCCTCGACCTGCTGCGCAAGGCGGGCGTTCCCGAGGTGCACGGCTACGCAGGCTTCCCCATTTCCGGCATGTGGCTCAAGACCACGAACCAGGAGCTGGTGCAGCAGCACAAGGCCAAGGTGTACGGCAAGGCGAAAGTGGGCGCTCCGCCGATGTCCGTGCCGCACCTGGACCTGCGCGTGGTGGGCGGCGAAGAGTCGCTGCTGTTCGGCCCGTACGGCGGCTGGAGCCCGAAGTTCCTCAAGGAAGGCTCTTACCTGGACCTGTTCAAGTCCATCCGTTTGGACAACATCCCGTCCTACCTCGGCGTCGGCGCGACCAACGTCGGGTTGGTGAAATACCTGGTGCAGGAAGTCTTCCGCGACTTCGACGGCAAGGTTGACATGCTCCACGAGTACTACCCGGCGGCGGACGGGAAGGACTGGGAGGTCGTGGTTGCAGGTCAGCGCGTCCAGGTGATCAAGCCTGCCGCGTTCCCGCGTTTCGGCACCCTCGAGTTCGGCACCGCTCTGGTTAACGACCAGAACGGCACCATCGCCGGTGTGCTCGGTGCATCCCCGGGTGCCTCGATCACCCCGGCGGCGATGATCGAGCTGCTGGAGCGCTGCTTCGGCGAGCACATGATCGACTGGGCGGACAAGCTGCACGAGATGTTCCCGACGTACGGCAAGTCGCTCAAGCGCGACAAGGACGCCTACGAGGAGCAGTGGGCGTGGACGCAGAAGACGCTGGGCCTCGACACCGCCGAGAACACGCTGTAGAGCTCCTTCGTCGCTCTACGGGGGCGCCCGCCCTACGTCCCGCAGAACGTGACGTAGGGCAGCTGTCCTTCAGGCCGGGCCATCCATTCGGGCCCGGCCTTTTCGTTGTACGGGTCGCTGGTAGCAGCGAGCAGCTCGTTGTACGGTGCGTAGTCGCCGCGGAGCTCGGCGGCGTCGATAGCCTCCTGCAGCATCTGGTTGCGAGGCACGAAGACGGGGCCGGGTGCGCCGTTGATGCCGCGATCTCGGTTGTAGGTGGTGATGTCTTCCGCCCCGTTGAGGCCGTCGAAGTCCTGGCCGATCCAGTGGTTCCACGCCTCGTCCCACGCCGACTGGACGGTGCCGACGTACTCGTTCACCTTCTCCTGGCCGAGTAGCGGGTAGAGCGCCTCCGCCAGCCGCGCCATGTTCCAGGCAATGATGTTCGGCTGGTTGCCAAACGCGTAGCGGTGCTGGCGGTCGATCGAACTGAAGCTTATGTTGCTGTCGAACCGCTCCGTAAAGGCGCACGGGCCGTAATCGATGGTCTCGCCGGACAGCGCCACGTTGTCGGTGTTCATGACACCGTGAACGAACCCGAGGCGCATCCAATGGGCGACTAGGTCGAACTGCCGCCGCGTGACGGTCTGAAGCATCTCGGCAGCGTCGGCGAAGCCCGCGGCCTCCATGACCTTGCGTGTCAGTTCCTCCGACTGTGTCGCCGCGTACTGCACTGTTCCCACGCGCAGGTGGCTTTTCGCCACGCGCACCACAATGCCGCCGGGGACCGCGCCCTGCTGGCGGACGACGGTGCCGCCGGTGGTGAGCACGGCAAGCGAGCGCGTAGTTGGCACACCGACCGCGTGCATGAATGTAGACACCAGGTGCTCGCGCAGCATCGGGCCAATCGCGCCCACGCCGTCGGAGCCCGGACGGGAAAACGCGGTTGGCCCGGAGCCTTTGAGCTGGATCTCGTAGCCGGCAATGTCGCCGAGAAGGAGGGCGCGGCCGTCGCCTAGCAACGGCACGAACTGCCCGAACTGGTGGCCTGCGTAGGCCATGGCGTGGCCGCCGCCGGCGCCGGTGAGGAACTTCAGGCCGTCGTCAGACTGCAGCCAATCCACGTCGAGTCCGAGCTCCGCTGCAAGTGGCTCGTTGAACGCTACCAGCTGCGGGTTCTCAAACTGGGTGCCGGGCTCCTCGTGTGCGAGCTCCGGCAGGGTGTCGGCGAGCGTGTGGGCGAGCTGAGGTCGGTTCATGGCTCCACCCTAAACTGATGGTCCATGAGTACCGGCCACATCACACTCGTAGGCGGCGGCCCCGGCGCGTGGGACCTGCTCACCATCCGCGGGCTTCGCGCTTTGGAGGCTGCCGACGTCATCCTCGCCGACCACCTTGGTCCGGCTGCGCAGCTCGAGAACTTCCTCGACGTAACCGGCAAGGAGGTCGTGGACGTAGCCAAACTGCCGTACGCGAGACAGGTGGCGCAGGAGCGCATCAACGAACTCTTGGTGCAGTACGGGCGTGCGGGAAAGCGCGTGGTGCGTCTCAAAGGCGGCGACCCGTACGTGTTTGGCCGCGGCTTCGAAGAGCTGCAGGCGTGCGCGGCCGCCGGCCTGGAGTGCTCGGTGGTGCCGGGTGTGACCTCGGCGGTGTCCGTGCCAGCGGCGGCGGATGTGCCGGTGACGCAGCGTGGGGTCACGCACGCGTTCACGGTGGTATCCGGGCACCTGCCGCCGGGACACGAGAAGTCGTTGGTTGACTGGGGCGCGCTGGCTCGCGTCGGCGGCACGATCGTGGTGGTGATGGGTGTGCGCAACGCCCGCGCCATCGCAGAGGCGCTGGTGGAGGCCGGTTTGGATGGTGAGACGCCCGCCGCCGTGATCCAGGAGGGCGAGACGGACGCGCAGCGGGTGTACTTCGCCACCGCAGCGAGCTTGGCCGACGTGATGGAGACTGAAAGCGTCGCGGCGCCGGCCGTGTACGTGTTCGGAGAGGTCGCGGGTCTTGCGCACGCTGGATAGCTTGATCTGGGACACCGCGTTAGGCGCCTCCGAAGGTTTGGGTAACGAGGGGCCGGAGACCGTGTTGATCTGCCACGACCCAACGCTGGATCTCACCCGTGCCGCGGTAGAGACGGACGCGCCAGTGGTGTTTCTAGACTCGGACTACGCGCGAAGCCGGAAGGCGTCGGCAATGGGCGCCGAGATCGCGGGCGACGTGCGCCTGGACGAGTTCTTGGCCGGGGCAACCGGTTCAGCTGTGGCGGTCGGGGAGATGCCCAAGTCCCTGGCCCGGCTGGACTACCTGGCGCGCTCCATCGCGGGCGCGGGCTACGACAGTGTGCGTGTCGTGCTCGGCGCGAACAACAAGCACCTCGCACGCAGCATGAACGCGGTGTTGGGGGAGTCCTTTGACGACGTTGCAGCTTCACTCGGCCGCGGCAAGTTCCGCTGCCTGGTCGCTTCCGGCCCGCGGGAGGTGACCTATGAGCCAACGCTTGGCGACGGCCTGGTCGCCGTCGGCGGAGTCTTTTCCGGCGCAAAGCCGGACCGCGGCGGGGAGCTGCTCCGCTCCTGCCTGCCTGCCGCTCCCGGCCGCCTATTAGACCTGGGCTGTGGCAACGGTTCGGTCACCCGGGGCTTTTCCGGCGTGGCCACGGACGCGGACGCGGACGCGGTGCTCTCCGCGCGCGCCATTGGATTGGAGGCGACGTGGGACGACGCCGGCTCACGTTTGCCGGATGCGTCCTTCGACACCATCGCGCTCAATCCGCCGTTCCACGACGGCACCACCGTCGACGCCACCCTCGTGCAGCACCTGCTCGACGCCTCCGTGCGCCTGCTCGCACCCGGCGGCGCGCTGTATCTGGTGCACAACTCCCACCTGCGCTACCGCGGCGAGGTGGAGCGCAGATTCGCATCCGTGGAGCAGGTCGCGCGCGATAAGACCTTCACGGTGCTTCGGGCCAGCCGCTAGGCTGAAATGCGCAAGGAGGCAGGATGGCACTGACAGTGGACGAAGCACGCGAGAACTTCGACGAGCTGATGCGGCAGGTAACCGTTGCGGGCAAGCACGTACAGATCCAGTCACGCGTCGGTGATGCCGTGCTGATTCCTGCGGCCGAATTTCGATCCTGGAAGGAAACTGCCCACATTCTCGGCACGCCCGCGAATGCACGTAGGTTTATCCGGGCCTACGACCAAGCAGTGTCCCGTTAGCCCAGAAGAGAGGGCAGCGCGTTGGCGGCGGTGTCCTCGATGACCACGTCGGCCAGGTGGGACAGTTCCGTGCGCATCGGTGTGACCTCGATGATGGGGATCTCCCGGGCGTGCGCCATCAACGGCAGACCGGCGGCGGGGTAGACCACGCCGGAGGTGCCCACGATCACCAGCGCGTCCGCGGTGCGCATCCGGCGCTCCGCCTCTTTCCACTCGGCCTCCGGCAGGGCCTCGCCGAACCACACCACGCCGGGGCGCGCCGGCCCGCCACAGAGTGGGCAGGCCGGGGGAGTGATTGCCTCCACGGGGGCTGTGGGCAGGGCGATGGGCTCGCCGAAGGTTTCGTCGCAAAGCGAACAGCGAAACTCAAACAGCGAGCCGTGCAGGTGGACGACCTCCTTGCTCCCCGCGCGCTCGTGGAGGTTGTCAATGTTTTGCGTTGTCACCGTCGTCTTCGGGCAGCGGGCGATAGCGACGTGGCCGGCGTTCGGCTCCGCCTGCTGTGCGAGGCGGGCGCGCCAGAGGTACCAGGCGAACATGGTGTCCGGGTCGTCGTGCCACGCGTCGATGGATGCCATGTCCTGCGGGTCCACGTTTTCCCACAGGCCGGTCTGCGCGTCGCGGTAGGTGGCGATGCCGCTGTCGGCGCTCATGCCTGCGCCGGTGAAGACCTCGATGTGGGAGGCGTCTGCGAGGAGAGCGCGGGCGGTGTCGATGGTGCTCGGGGTGGTCATAGTGGTGACGCTACCCGCGGCGGTGTATGGGGGCATCCGGATGCAAACGCCGATATCGGCATTTGGGGCAAGCACGGCGGTAAAAGCACTGGTCGCGGTCGGGCCAGGATGGTAAACGCCGATATCGTCTTTTGTGCAGTCGTGGTTCCCAAGAACCGGAGCTGTGGACAACTTCACCGGTGAGTTATCCACACAAGAGCGTAAGCCCTTCCGTTTTGCTTGACCCTCTGCCACGATCGCGGTATGGATCGGGGGCGACAAGTAGAGATAGTGCGCAAGCTACGCGTACGGGATAAGAGTAACGATGGCGCAGGTGCAGTGGTCCTGTCGTCAAAGCATTGCATGTCGCAGGCCGACTTCGCTCAGCTCGCGTTTTTTGAGAAGCGGTGGATCCAAGCCATCGCTGTGGGAAAAGCTGCGAGGAAGGCAGCACTTGCGGGGCGCTCAGCAGCACGAGCGCTGGATATGTGGGTGGTAACGACCGATGTAAACGAGCCGGTGGAGTTACTCCTGCCAAACGGCAAAGCACCGCCGAAGAAGCAGCAGCCGACGAATACGGTCTATCACCGGGCGAGGAGACGGCCGGCGACGATCCGGCACTTCGACACTCTGCGTGCAACGGATGAACTGACAACGGCGTTCGAAATCGCGCTGCGACATGGTTTCCGGGAAGGGCTAGTGGCGATGGACTGGATCTTGAGATACTACGCGGACAGGGCCACAGTCGAGGCCGAGATGGAGAAGCTGGGCCGGGTGCGAGGGATTGGCACGTTGAGGAAAGTAGTGAAGTTCGCGGTGAACAACTCGCGCTCGCCGTTCGAGTCGTATGGTCGGGCGATACTGATAGAACGGGTGGCAGAAGACTGGATAGTTAACGGGATGTTCGCCGGCTACGAGGTGGATCTGCGTCGCGGGATGTTCGTGACGGAGATTGACGGGGACTACAAGTACGACGGGGTGACGTTCAAACCCACCGACGAGACGCTAAGGAAAGAACGTCGCCGCGAGAAGGATCTGCTGAAGGTTGGCGCGAAGCTGCTGCGACCGTCGCCCAGCGACCTACTGTTCAGGGAAGGAGAGTTTGTGGCCGATGTGCGCCGGCTTCTCGCGTTGGCAGAAAAGGTTGAACGGGTGGCGAGTTAACGCAGGTAGAGCAGGTGCAACCGATAAACCGATAAATTCGCCTCGGCCGATAAACCGATAAATTGCGGGCCGCGAAGGCTTAGCCCCCGCTACATCACGAAAGGAAGCACGATGCACACGACGGGGGTCGCAACCACGCCGAGGATCATCCGGCGTAAGTAGCGCTTGCCCGGCGCGTGCGCGGTGTTCACCGCGATCTTTCCCGGATTCGACGGCAGCACCGCCGCTACCATCGGATCGTTCGGCGCCGAATACGTACCCATGCCGCCCTGGTAGCGCAGCTGCTCGTTGCGCGCCTGTTCCTCTGCGTCCGGTTCGATACCGTCCTTCTCGGAGGTCAGTCGCACCGCAATCACGACCACGTAGACGATAAAGCAGACCCACAGCGCGGCTTCTAGCCAGAATGGCAGGCTCACGTCGGGTACCACCATGGCAATGTTCATCACCGCGAACAGCGCGGCCAGCGCGAGGATGATTTTGGAGACTAGGTCTGCGGAGGCGTCGCAAAGCTTCTCGACGCGCCGGGCCACCGTCTCCGAAAACGGCAGCGCGTCCTCCGCCGGGACGTCGACGGTGCGTCGGGCAAACGCCCGCGGCGGCAGCAACAGCGGCATCACCGCAGAGACGACGAAGCCGATGATGATCAGCGCAGTCGTGCTGAGCAGCGTCTTGGGTGCGAACCCGTCCACCTCGCCGGTGGGGCCGATGTGCACCGGCACCGGGTCGGGGATTGCGTCCCAGCGCAGCAAGATGTAAGCGAACCCGGCGGCGTAGATCAGTGCGGCCACAGCGTAGCGACGGTAGTGGGCGGGCATAACGCTCACGCTACACACGCATCGTGAGCAGCGTGCCGTCGACAGCAACGTCGAAGCCGGCGGCGGAAGCGATGTCGGCAACATCCTCGGCCGACGCTGCGTCATGCGGCGCAAGCGCGCGGGCCAGCTCGCCCTTGTACCGCTTGTTAAAGTGGCTGACCACTTTGCCGGTGTCTGCCTGCTCCACGCGCACCGTTAGCGCTCCCGCGACCGGCCCGAGCTGCTGGTAGGCGCCGGAGCGCATGTCCACCACGAAGTCCTGCTGGGCGAGCGCATCGCTTACCGATGTGCCCCACCACGCCCTCATGGTTTTCCCACCCAACTTGGATCCGCCGGAGACGCGGTAGCGCGGAATCATGTCGCCCGCGCGCACCAACCCAAACAACGCCGAGCCCACGGCCAGGCGGGACAAGGTCTCATCAGCCAAGGTCGACGGGTCAAGCGCGTCGTAGAGCACCCCGGTGTAGCGCCGGATCGCGGGCATCACCGGCGCCGCGCGCAGCGCGAGGTTCTCTTCGGCTTCGGCGCGTTTGCCAGCGGGGATTTTCAGCTCGGACATTTGGGTGTCCACGTCGGTGGCCGTGAGGGCGTCGAGAAGCGACGTGCGAACCGGGTGAAGCGACGGAAACGACAGCGCCATCGGCGCTTTGATGCCGCCGGGTGCCTTGGTCTCTGAAGGCGGGAGCACGATCAGCATGCGCAAAACCCTAGCGGTAAGCTTTCCAACCATGATTACACGCCTGTCCACGCTGTTCCTGCGCACGCTGCGCGAAGATCCCGCCGACGCTGAGGTGCCCAGCCACAAGCTGCTGGTGCGCGCTGGCTACGTGCGCCGCGCCGCGCCTGGCGTGTACTCCTGGCTGCCGCTGGGCCTGCGCGCCCTGCGCAAGATCGAAGGCGTGGTGCGCGAGGAGATGGACGCAATGGGCGGCCAAGAACTCCTCTTCCCGGCGCTGCTGCCGCGCGAGCCCTACGAGGCCACCAACCGCTGGACCGAGTACGGCGACGACCTGTTCCGGCTGAAGGACCGCAAGGGCGCGGACATGCTGCTCGGCCCCACGCACGAGGAGATGTTCACCACCGCGGTGAAGGACCTGTACTCCTCCTACAAGGACTTCCCGGTCACGCTGTATCAGATTCAGACGAAGTACCGCGACGAGGCGCGCCCCCGCGCCGGCATCCTGCGCGGGCGCGAATTTGTGATGAAGGACAGCTACTCCTTCGACATGACGGACGAGGGCCTGGAGCAGTCATACGCCAAGCACCGGGCCGCGTACCAGCGCATCTTCGACCGTGTGGGTCTGCGCTACGAGATTTGCAAGGCCACCTCCGGCGCCATGGGCGGCTCCGCGTCCGAGGAGTTTCTGGCGTACTCCGACAACGGTGAGGACACCTTCGTCATCTCCACCGCGGGCGATTACGCGGCCAACGTCGAGGCTGTGACTACGGTTGCGCCCGAGCCGCGCTCGTTCGACGGCCTGCCCGAGGCGGTCGAGTACGACACGCCGTCTTCCGAGACCATCGCCGCACTTGTGGAGTGGGCGCAGGGCGCGGGCGTGCTTGTCGACGGCCGCTCCGCCGAAGCCTGCGACACCCTCAAATGCATGATGGTGAAGGTCAACGACCCGCGCCAGGTCGACGAGGACGGTCAGCCGGTAGGCCCGCAGCTTGTCGGCGTGCTCATCCCGGGCGACCGCGAGCTGGACGAGAAGCGGCTCGAGGCGTCGTTGGAACCCGCGACGTTCGAGCTCGCCTCCGAGGAAGACTTTGCCAAGAACGACTTCTTGGTCAAGGGCTACGTCGGCCCGCGCGCCCTGCTGGCAAACGGCGTGCGCGTGCTGGCGGACCCGCGCGTGGTGGAGGGCACCTCCTGGATCACCGGCGCCGACGCCCCGCAGCGGCACGTGGTGGGCTTAGTGGCGGGCCGCGACTTCACCGTCGACGGCTACGTCGAGGCTGCGGAGATCAAGGAGGGCGACCCGTCCCCGTCCGGCAACGGCACCGTGGAACTCGCCCGCGGCATCGAGCTGGGCCACATTTTTCAGCTGGGCCGCAAGTACACCGAGGCCATGGACGTGCAGATCCTGGATGAAAACGGCAAGCGCGCCGTGCCCACCATGGGCTCCTACGGCATCGGCATCTCCCGCATGCTCGCGGTGGTGGCCGAGCAGCGCCACGACGACAAAGGCTTGGTCTGGCCGGTCGAGATCGCGCCGTACCAGGTGCACGTGGCGGTGGCGAACAAGGACGCCGCAGCACTTGAGGCGGGCGACCGCATCGCGGCGGAGCTTTCCGACGCCGGCCTCGAAGTGCTGTTCGACGACCGCCCCAAGGTGTCACCGGGTGTGAAGTTCAAGGATGCCGAGCTGCTCGGCATGCCGTTTATCGTCATCCTCGGCCGTTCCTTCGCCGACGGCGTGGTGGAGCTGCGTATCCGCGGCGGCGAGACGCTGGAGGTTCCGGCCGACGAGATCGTGGCCAAGGTCCAAGAGCTCGTCGCCGAGCGCCTCGGCTAGTTCCGGGGGCGCGGGGGCGCGGGGGCGCCCAACCCACTGTCCAAACCTCGTTAGTTGCACCTCGTTAGTCGCCGGAATACCGCGAGTAACGAGGTGCGACTAACGAGGTTTGCCGTTTGCGGCGTCCGCGGCCTGCTGCCACCGGCCTAGACCCACTGGGCGTGTGCGGCCAACCGGATGGCGTCCTCGCGCCAGGCCGCCGACTCAGCGTGGGCGGCGGCGTAGCGCCACTGTGCGACCAGGTCGCTCTGCATGGTTTTGACCAGCTGGGCGGCCTCTTCCGCGTTTGCGGGCTCGTTGTAGCCGTCGGCGAATTCGTAGCCGGCGGCGGGGACGGGGGCCTCCTCGCCCGCGCCTTCGACAGGGCCCAGCACGCGGGTGAGCGCCGCGGTGCGCTCGTGGGAGGCCTCGCGCAGCTCGCTAACGCGCTCGCGCAGATCGGAATCGGCGTAGGCGAGTGCGACGCCGAGACCGTAGTACATGGCGTTTTCGCGGGCGAGCAGGTCGTGGGCCGCTTCTGTGTCCGCGGCATTCGCGACAGTTTCGGTGATAGGCGCGAGGTCGACGGGGGAGAGCGTGAGTGCGTCGATAGCCTGGGCGACGATGAGGTCGACGGACTCCGCCGGCACCTTGTCGGCGGCGGCGACGGTGTGTTCGAGCAGCGTGTCCGCGTTTCCCGTGGCGGGCAGGTCCGTGTCGCCGTAGCCCACGTTGCAGGAGGAGGGGGTGTTGCCGGAAGCGTCCACACCGCACAGCCTGAGCGCTTCCCCCTGCAGCTCCTCGCCTTGCTTCTTGCGCATCTCGCGCCACTGCTCCCGTGCGGGGTCCCCGAAAACCCAGTCGGCGGACGCCTGCTTCGCCAGCGCCATGATCTCGCCGTTCGCGCGTGGGCCCACAACGTCCATCACGGAGCAGCCGGTGAGCACAAGCGCGGCGGCGGGCAGCAGGAGGAGTTTCTTCACGCGCTGCACGTTACACGCTAGGTTGGTCGGCATGGCTTTTCCCACAAACGAGGCAATCGAGCGCTTGGTCGAACCGGTTGCGCGCACCTACGGCATGGACGTTGAAAAGATCCGCACGGTTAAGGCGGGCAAGAAGTCGCAGGTGGTCATCGCTCTGGACGCTGACGAGCATCCGACGCTCGACGACCTCGAGGAGGTGTCGAACGAGCTCTCTACGCTTTTCGACGATGCCGAGGAACGCGGCGAGGTGAACTTCGGCGCGGGCTACACCCTGGAACTGACCACGCCGGGCGTTGATCTGCCGCTGACGGCTGCGCGCCACTTCCGCCGCAACCGCGGGCGCAAAGTGAAGGTGGGCGATCAGCTGTGGCGCCTCGGCCCGTTGAACGCGGACGAGACGCAGGTGGCGCTGGTGCGGGCGACGAAGAAGGACGAAGAGATTCGTATTTCGCCGGTTTCTGAATTGTCCGGCGCAGTGGTAGAAATTGAGTTCAACGCGCCGCTGGCAGCAGAAACGCTGCTGGCGGACCGTGTATTTGAAGATCTTGAGGCCGCTGCGACGGCAGGGAAGGAAAACAAGTGAATATCGACTTGAACGCGCTGAAGGCGATCGAGGAACAGCAAGGCATCCCCATGGACGACCTCCTGGGCACCATTGCGAACGCGCTGCTGTTTTCCTACCGCGAGTTCAAGGAGGGGGAAGCAGACGAGGCTGCTAAGGCCCGCGTCGACATTGATACCGAGACCGGCAACGTCGCGGTCATCGTCAGCGAACTGAACGCTGACGGTGAGGTCATCTCCGAGTACGACGACACCCCGGTGAATTTCTCCCGCATCGGCTCGGTGGCGGTACGCGACGCGATCAAGGGCCGTCTGCGCCAGGCCGAGGCCGGCCGCGTGTACGACGAGTACGCCGGCTTCGAGGGCAAGGTTGTCTCCGGCATCGTGCAGCGCGACGCCCAGGCGGAGTCCCGCGGCCTGAACATTGTCCAGCTTGGTACCGAGGCGGATCCGCAGGACGGCATTTTGCTGCCCGCGGAGAAAATCCCGGGGGAGCGTCTGAAGCACGGCGACCGCATCAAGGCCTACGTGGTCGGCGTGAACAAGGGGGATAAGCGTGTGCAGGTGAACCTGTCGCGCACTCACCCGGAGCTGGTGCGCGGCCTGTTCGCGCTCGAGGTGCCTGAGGTGGCGGACGGCTCCGTGGAGATCGTGGGCATTGCCCGCGAGGCTGGCCACCGTTCCAAGGTGGCGGTGCGCGCAACGGTGAAGGGCGTGAACGCGAAGGGCGCATGCATCGGCCCGCGCGGCGCCCGCGTCACCAACATCATGCAGGAGCTCGGCGGCGAGAAAATCGACATCATCGATTGGGACGAGGATCCGGCGAAATACGTAGGCAACTCGCTTGCACCGTCGAAGGTAGTAAGCGTGGAGGTGCTCGACCGCGAAGCCCAGGCGGCCAGGGTGACTGTGCCGGACTACCAGCTGTCCCTAGCTATCGGTAAAGAGGGCCAAAATGCGCGGCTGGCCGCCCGCTTGACGGGCTGGAAGATCGACATTCGCTCCGACGCCGACGCAGCGCAGTAGCGCTCGAGCCGTAGTCGCTGGAATACACAACGGAATCACACCGTTGTAACCATCAAACCCGCTGGAAATATAGATCCGGCGGGTTTTGGCGTAGAGTGTTTTACGGCTTTTGTGTCCGCACGCTTTAGGTGCGGCGACCGAGTGAGCTGATGAAGGAAGGGATCGCGGATGGGCGTTGCGCGTAAGCAGCCGATTCGCACCCGCACCTGTATCGCCACCCGTACCGTGCAGCCGGATACCCAGCTGCTGCGGGTTGTCGCCGATCCGGAGGTGCCTGGGCGGGTTCTCGCGGATCCTGGCAGGAAACTTCCTGGCCGGGGTGCGTGGATCACGCCCTCGTTGGATGCAGTCGAGCTGGCGGAACAACGTCGTGCTTTCGGGCGCGCGCTCCGTCTGTCCACCGCGGTGGACCTAGGTCATGTACGTACGTACCTTGCGTCGTCGCAAAGCAACTGCGGCGAGGTGAACGACCCAGACGAAAAAGGAAAGACTGAACACTGATGAGTACGCAGCGATGAAGCAGCATCAGCGATGAATGTCACTGCCAACGTCTAGGGGCAGGTAGCCGAAGGGCACTGCTCCTAGCAACAACCAAGAGGAGATACGTGTCCGGAAAGCTACGCGTTCACGAGTTGGCCAAGCAGCTCGGCGTAACAAGTAAGGAACTGCTCGCCACACTCAAGGAGCAGGGCGAGTTTGTGAAGACGGCGTCGTCGACGATCGAGCCGCCTGTCGTGAAGAAGATGAAGGCCTACTACGCCAAGCAAAACGGCGGTGGGGATGCGGTTGACCAGAAGAAGGACGAAGCCGCGCCGAAGAAGCCGCCGCTGAAGAAGCCGGGCCAGAATCGTGCGAAGCCGGCGGCTCCGAAACCGGCCGGCGCTCCCAAGCCAGCAGCTGCGAAGCCTGCGGAGGCGAAGCCGGTGCCGGCAGCGCCGAAGCCCCCAGCCGCGAAGCCCGCGGCGGGTGAGCCGACCCCCAAACAAGCTGGTGGCCCGAAGCCAGGTGCGGCCAAGCCTGGTGCCGTGAAGCCCGGTGCCGCCAAGCCCGGTGCTGCAAAGCCCGCGGCCCCGAAGCCTGCGGCGGCAAAGTCGGCCGCACCGAAGCCCGCTGGCGCCCCCAAGCCGGGCGCAGCGAAGCCCGCGGCGCCGAAGCCGGCGGCGAAGGGCGATGGCCCGACGCCGGGTGCGATGCCGCGACCGGTGCCGAAGCCGGGGCGCCCGCGTGTGGCCAACAACCCGTTCTCGTCCAACTCCGGCGGCGGGCAGCGCCCACCGCGTCCGGGTGGCGGTCGTCCCGGCCAGGGCCAGGGGCGTCCGGGTCCGGGCCAGGGTGGTCCGCGTCCGGGTGGCGCGCGCCAGGGTGGCGGCTCCCGTCCGTCGCCGGCTGATATGGCGGCAGGTCCGTCTCCGACCCAGATGCCGTCCAAGGCGGCGGCACCCGGTGGCCGCGGTCGCGGCGGTGCTGGCGGCGGACGTGGCCGTGGCGGTCAGGGCGGCCCGAACCGGGGCGGCTTCGGTGGCCCGGGTGCCGGCGGTGGTGGCTTCCGCGGACGCGGCGGCCGTCGCGGCGGCACCGCCGGTGCATTCGGCCGTCCGGGTGGCGCGCCCGGCAAGCGCCGCAAGTCTAAAGGCCAGAAGAGGGCCGAGTACGAGGAGATGCACAAGCCGAACGTCATCGGTGGCGTTCGTCTCCCCGACGGCGGCGGCCAGACTGTGCGCCTGCGTCAAGGTGCGACCCTGTCCGACTTGGCTGAGAAGATCAACACCGAGGCGTCGTCGCTAGTGCAGGCGCTGTTCAACCTCGGCGAGATGGTGACCGCGACGCAGTCGGTCTCCGAGGAGACGCTGCAGCTTCTGGGCGCCGAGATCAACTACGAGGTGCAGATCGTCTCGCCCGAGGACGAGGACCGCGAGCTGCTCGAGTCCTTCGACCTGCAGTTCGGCGAGGACGAGGGCGGCGACGAGGCGCTGGAGCAGCGCCCGCCGGTGGTCTCCGTCATGGGCCACGTCGACCACGGCAAGACTCGCCTGCTGGACTCCATCCGTCAGGCGAACGTGGGCCGCGGCGAGGCCGGCGGCATCACCCAGGGCATCGGCGCGTACCAGACGGAGGTCACCCTCGAGGACGAGCCGCGCAAGATTACGTTCCTGGATACCCCGGGCCACGAGGCGTTTACCGCCATGCGTGCCCGTGGTGCGAAGTCGACGGACTTGGCCATCCTGGTGGTGGCCGCTGACGACGGCGTGATGCCGCAGACGGTTGAGGCGATCAACCACGCGAAGGCGGCGGATCTGCCGATCGTGGTTGCCGTGAACAAGGTGGATAAGCCGGAGGCGCAGCCGGACAAGATCCGCGGCCAGCTCACCGAGTACGGGCTGATTCCAGAGGAGTATGGCGGCGACACCATGTTCATCGACATCTCCGCGAAGCAGGGCACGGGCATCGACGACCTTCTCGAGGCTGTGTTGCTGACTGCCGATGCCGCGCTGGAGCTGACCGCGAACCCGGACATGGACGCGCAAGGTGTGGCCATCGAGTCCCACCTGGACCGCGGCCGCGGACCGGTGTCCACCGTGATCGTGCAGCGCGGTACTTTGCGGGTCGGCGACTCCATCGTCGTCGGCGGCAATTTCGGCCGCGTGCGCCGCATGGTGGACGAGTGGGGCAACGACGTGGAAGAGGCGGGACCGTCCCGCCCGGTCCAGGTGCAGGGTCTCAACGGCGTCCCGGGCCCGGGCGACAACCTGCTCGTGGTGGAAGACGACCGCGTGGCGCGCCAGATTGCTGCGCAGCGCGACGCCCGCCACCGGGCGGCGATGCAGGCGCGCAGCAAGAAGCGCGTCTCGCTTGAGAACCTGGATCAGGCGCTCAAGGAGCGCAGCCAGCTCAACCTCATCCTCAAGGGCGACAACGCAGGCTCCGTGGAAGCCCTGGAGGAGGCGTTGCTCAAGATCGAGATCGACGACGAGGTCGAGGTCAACATCATCGACCGTGGCGTCGGTGCTGTGACCCAGACCAACGTCACGTTGGCGGCGGCGTCGGACGCGATCATCATCGGGTTCAACGTCCGTGCTGACGGGAAGGCCACCGAAGAGGCCAATGCCGAAGGCGTGGAGATCCGCTACTACTCGGTGATCTATCAGGCCATCGAGGACGTGGAGAACGCGCTCAAGGGCATGCTCAAGCCCGTTTACGAGGAGCGGGACCTCGGCGAGGCGGAGATCCGCCAAATCTTCAAGGCCTCCGCCGTCGGCCTCATCGCCGGCTGCATGGTCACCGAGGGCAAGGTCAAGCGCGGCGCGAAGCTGCGCCTGGTGCGCGACGGCAACGTCATCACCCCGGACGCGACGATCGAGTCGCTGCGCCGGGAAAAGGACGATGCCAACGAAGTTGCCAAGGGTTACGAGTGCGGCATGGTGCTGTCTTACCCGGATATCCAGGTGGGCGACCTCATCCAGACCTACGAGATGGTTGAGGTGCCGCGAGACTAGGCGCTGCTAAGCAGTTGCTTATCCACGCAACCCCCGTTCCGCGCGACCTGCGCGGGGCGGGGGTTACACTATTGAAAGTTTTGGACATAGGAGTTGAGAATGGCTGAGAACCCTCGCGCACAGCGCCTGGCAAAGCAGATTCAGACGATTGTGGCGTCTGCCATCGAGCGCGAGGTGAAAGATCCGCGCTTGGAACTTGTCACCGTCACCGACACCCGCGTCACCGGCGACCTGCACGACGCAACGGTGTACTACACCGTGCGCGGCCGCGACATCAACGACGAGCCGGATTACGACCAAGCCGCGGAGGCGCTGAATCGCGCACGCGGCCAGATCCGCAAGATTGTGGGCGACCAGCTCAGCGTGCGGTTTACACCGACTATCGCCTTTGAGCGCGACACTGTCCCGGAGACTTCCGCCCATATGGAGGCGCTGCTGAACCGGGCCCGTGCGCGCGACGAGGAGCTGGCCCAGCTCCGCGCGAACGCGAAGCCGGCGGGGGAGAGCGACCCGTACAAGCGGGCATCCGATCGCCCGGGTGACGATGTCTAGCCAGACACCCCAGCCATTGAGGTATCTGCCGGAGGCGGCGGCGCAGTTCGAGGCCGCCGCCTCCCGTATGCGCGGCGCGTCGAAAGTGTCGGTGGTCGCCCACATCAAGCCGGACGCGGACGCTATCGGTTCCGCTTGCGCACTGGCTTTCGGGCTGCGCAAGTTGGGCGTGGACGTGCAGGTGCTTATCGGCCAGCCGCTACCGCACTCGGCGAACATGCGCACCATCCCGGGCGTGGACGAAATTCTTTACGACGAGCCACTGCCTGCGGACGGCTTGGTGGTCACCGTCGACTGCGCCTCCGCGGACCGCACTGGTGCGCTCATGCCCGCGATTCTGCGCGACCCGTCGCGCGTGGTCGTCGTCGACCACCACAACACCAACCCAGGGTTCGGCGGCATCAACGTGATCGTCGAGAGCGAGTCCACCACGGTGATGGTCCGCGAACTGCTCGGATACCTGGGCGTGGACTTGGATGCGGACATCGCCTACGGCCTCTACGCCGGTTTGGTTACGGATACAGGTAGCTTCCGGTGGGGCACGCCCCGCATGCATGAATTTGCGGCGGAGCTCATGCAGTTCGGTCTGGATACCCGCCAGATCGCGCTGGATCTCATGGACACGATGAGTCCCGTGGATCTGCAACTCATGGGTGCAGTGCTGGCTAAAACGCAGATCGTGCCGACGAAGGGGCTGGCGGTCGCGGTGTTGACCATCCCGGCGGGAATCCATTCACGTATGAGCCAAACAGCGGTGGAGGCGATTATCGATTACGCCCGGTCGCTGGAGGGCACGGACGTTGGTGTGGTGCTGAAAGAACAAACGCCGAAATATTGGGCGATGTCGCTGCGCTCGACAGCGGTGGACGTTTCTGCCGTAGCGCAGCGCCTCGGCGGCGGTGGCCACTGGGCGGCCGCGGGGTATTCCGCCACCGGAAGCCGCAATCAGGTCATCCGCGAGCTTCTCGACGCATTCCCGGAGCCCCCCGCGTCCAATGTCTAAGCCGACGAACTTAAGCAATCGCTCCGTCGGCCGCGAGATCCTAGCGCTCGCGCTGCCAGCTCTCGGAGTGCTGGCGGCGAACCCGCTCTACCTGCTGCTCGACACGGCTGTGGTGGGCCAACTCGGCACCGCCGAGCTTGCGGCGCTTGCCGCGGGGTCAGCGATCCAGTCGACGGTGACTACCCAGCTGACGTTCCTTTCATACGGCACCACCGCTCGCAGCTCTCGGTTTTTCGGTGCTGGGCGACGGGACCGGGCAGTTGCTGAGGGAGTGCAGGCCACCTGGGTTGCGCTCGGCATCGGTACACTGCTTGCGCTTATAGTCGGGGTCTTTGCACAGCCTCTCGCCCAGGCACTGGCCGGCGACCAAGACACCGCTGTCCGCGCCGCGCAGTGGATGCGTGTTTCTGCCTTTGCAGTGCCCATGACGCTGGTGATCATGGCGGGCAACGGCTGGATGCGCGGGGTACAAAACACCCGGCTGCCCTTCTACCTGACACTTTGCGGGGTCATTCCCGGCGCGGCGCTACTACCAGTCCTGGTGGGGCGCTTCGGGCTGGTCGGGTCGGCCATCTCGAATGTCGTCGGAATGGGCATCACATCGTCACTCTTTGTCGTGGTGTTGGCACGCGAGCACGCGAGGTACGACGGCGACTGGTCACCACGTTGGCGGGTGATCAGAAGCCAGCTGGTGCTCGGGCGAGATTTGGTATTGCGGTCCCTGTCGTTCCAGGTGTCGCTGCTTGCGGCCGCGGCGGTGGCAGGCCGCTTCGGTGTGGTGGCGTTGGCAGCGCACCAGCTCATGCTTCAGCTGTGGAACTTCCTGACCCTAGTGCTAGATTCCCTCGCCATTGCAGCTCAGACGCTGACCGGGTCGGCGCTTGGCCGAGGTGGCGCCGAGAAGGCACGCGGTGTGGGGGTGCAGGCGCTGCGGTACTCGATGCTGTTCGCGGTGGCGCTCTCCGCGGTCTTCGCGGTGTTCGCGCCGCAGATCCAGGGTGTGTTCACATCCGATCCGGAAGTCGTGGATACGCTTCGGGTGCCGTGGATGCTGCTTATCGCGATGATTTTGGCGGGTGGAGCGGTTTTCGCTCTCGACGGGGTGCTCCTCGGCGCAGCTGACGCGGCATTTTTGCGCAACCTCACACTTTTTTCGTTGCTGGCAGTGGCACTGCCGGTGATCCTGTTGTCGGCCGTGTTCGGCTGGGGGCTTGCCGGCATCTGGATCGGTCAGCTCGGCCAGGTGCTCACCCGACTGGTTGGCGTGGTGTGGCGCTTCCGCTCGATGCGGTGGGCTGTGTCGGGTGTCGATGGTAAGAAAGAAGGATGACCACGACGCTCTGGGCCGTCAGCGACCTGCACGCGGCGGTAAAGCGCAACGCAGCGCAGATCGACGCGATCCGGCCGGCTGATCCGTCCGATTGGCTCATCGTCGCCGGAGACGTGGCGGAGCGAGGCGAATTGATCGTCCAGGTGATGGAGGAGCTTGCAGACAGGTTTGACACCGTGATCTGGGTCCCCGGAAACCACGAGTTGTTTTGCCGCTCTGCAGACCGCTACCGGGGCCGGGAGAAGTACACGATGCTGGTGCAGGCGATGCGTTCCATCGGCGTGGTCACCCCGGAGGACCGGTTCCCGGTGTTTGGCGGGGTGACCATATGCCCGCTGTTCACCCTCTACGATTACTCGTTTCGGGCCCGCGACCTGACAGTTGAGGAAGCACTGGCCGCGGCGCACGAAAACAATGTGGTGATGACGGACGAGGTGGCGATCGCACCTTTCGTGGACATCCGTGCCTGGTGTTGGGACCGGCTGGCGTACACCACCAAGCGCCTTTCGCGTATCAGTGGCTCGACGATTCTGGTCAACCATTGGCCCCTGGTGCAGGAACCCGTGCAGCGGATGCGGTGGTCGGACATCGCCCTTTGGTGTGGGACTCGCCACACGCGGACGTGGCCCAAACGATATGGTGCGCAGGCGGTGGTGTACGGTCACCTGCACATGCCGGGGGTGACAACTGTCGAAGGAATCCCGCACATCGAAGCGTCCCTCGGTTATCCGCGCGAATGGGAGCACTACCCGTCAGCACGGCAGTTCCCGTACCCGGTCATGGAGGTTGAGCAGTGATGCAAGACGTCGCACTCTTTCCTCCGGAGGCTCGCTGCGTCTTCTACCGCACGGGTAGTGGCAGGGGTGCGGTAGACCTCACCCGCTACAAGGACTTGCATCCCGATGAGCGCAACGAGGTCAGCGCCGCGGTGGATGTGCGCAAGGGCGAGTTCGGCGACGCCCGCTGGTGCGCCCACGAGGCGCTGCGCGAGCTCGGTGTGGAGGTTGCTGGGGCGATCCTGCGCGGGGAACGGGGGATGCCTCTGTGGCCCGATGGGTTCACCGGTTCTCTTACGCACACCGACGGCCTGCGGGCAGCGGTGGCGGCGTCGACCCGTCACGTCCACTCCATGGGGCTTGACGCCGAGCCAGCGGAGCCGCTGCCAGACGGTGTGCTGCGCTCCATCGCCAGCTCCACTGAGAGGGAGATGGTGGAGCAGATGCAGGCGAAAGGCTACCCCTGGGCCGACCGGCTGCTCTTTTCCGCGAAAGAGTCCACATACAAATGCTGGTATCCCATGACTCGGCGGTGGCTGGACTTCGACGAGGCAGAGATTGAACTCCGCCCGGACGGCACCTTTACATCCCAGCTCTTGGCCCGGCCCGCGCCCGTTCCGGTGTTCGAGGGGCGCTGGGTGCAGCGCTGCGGCTACGTGGTCACATCCACGTACGTCCGGTAGGGGCGCTCGGGCTAGAGAGTCGACGGGCGCGCCACGAATACCGTGGCCAGGCGCTTGCCCTGTTCTTTCACCAGCGCTACCGCCCGCCCGTCCGGCCCCACCGCCGCGTGCACCCCTGAAAGCCCCCGGGGCTCGAGCCACTTGCCCATCGCTAACGCTTCGTACTCCTCGGCCGTGACGTGCAGCACCGGCCAAGCGCGCGTGAGCGCCTCATCCAACCCGAGTGACAACTCCGCTGAGTTGTTCAACTCTTCCAGCGTGCGGGCGTCGCTGAGGGAGAAGGAGCCGACACGGGAACGTCGTAAAGCAATCAGATGCCCGCCCACTCCTAGCGCTGCGCCGAGGTCGCGGCCCAGCGAACGGATGTAGGTGCCGGACGAGCAGTGCACCCGCGCGTCCACGTCCACGTACTCGCCGTCGCGCCGGATCTCGCGGAGCTCGAAGGCGTGGATAGTCACCTCACGCGCGGGAATCTCTACCTCTTCACCGGCACGCACCAGCTCGTGTGCGCGGCGCCCACCGATCTTGATCGCGGAGACCTTCGAGGGGACCTGCATGATCGTGCCCGTCAGCTTCTGCACCTCCGCGCGGATCGCGTCATCGCTTACCCCGGAGGCATCACGCTTGTCGACGGTGTCACCTTCGGCGTCATCCGTTGTGGTCGATTCGCCGAGGCGGATGGTGGTCTCGTAGACCTTGTCCTCTGCCACGAGGTGGGCCAGAAGCTTCGTGCCGCGCTCGATGCCCGCCACGAGCACCCCGGTGGCCATGGGGTCCAGCGTGCCGGCGTGTCCGACCTTTCGGGTGCCGAAGAAGCGGCGCAGGCGGGCCACTACGTCGTGGCTGGTCATGCCAGCTGGCTTGTCCACGACGACGATTCCGGAGGTTGCGAGGGGATCGTTCATGCCTGCCGAGTATGCCGTACTGTATTAGCCCGTGGATATTCTGCGCGGGCTTGCGAGTGTGCCGGGTTCCTTCGCGGAGACCGGCACGGTGGTCACTATCGGTGTGTTCGACGGTGTGCACCGCGGTCACCAGCTGCTTATTTCCAAGGCGGTGGACACTGCCCGCGAGCTTCAAGTGCCGTGTGTGGTGATGACTTTCGACCCGCATCCGGTGACCATTTTCGCCCCCGAGCATGCCCCCCGCGCGCTGATGCCCCTAGATGAGCGCGCCCGCCACATCGCCGAGTTGGGGGTGGACGCGCTGTTGGTCATCGATTTCCGCGAAGAACTGGCCGGGTTGCGGCCACAGGAGTACGTGGACGATGTGCTGGTCGGGTACCT
This sequence comes from Corynebacterium wankanglinii, assembly GCF_013601005.1. Taxonomy (NCBI): domain Bacteria; kingdom Bacillati; phylum Actinomycetota; class Actinomycetes; order Mycobacteriales; family Corynebacteriaceae; genus Corynebacterium; species Corynebacterium wankanglinii. Next base: position 280,734 of record NZ_JABFED010000002.1, on the reverse strand, counting down.
GGGGGCGAAGCACGTGCTGGTGGGGGAGAACTTCACCTTCGGCCGCGATGCCGAAGGCACTGCCGCGACGATGGCGCAGTTGGGGGAGCGGGCCGGAGTAGACGTGACCATCGTGCAGCTGCTCGGCGACGGGGGCGTGCGGATATGTTCCACCGCGATCCGGGACCACCTCTCCGGCGGAGACGTCGCCCTGGCCACGGACTTCATGGGGCGGCCATTTTCCGTGATCGCGCCAATCGAGCGCGGCGCGGGTAGGGGTGGTAAGGAGCTGGGCTACCCCACGGCGAACCAGTACGCCTCCGATACTGCCGCAGTGCCGGCGGACGGTGTGTACGCGGGGTGGCTCACCATCATCGATGACGGTGCGATCGACGGCGACATGGAGCCCGGCGTGCGCTACCCAGCGGCGATCTCGGTGGGCACGAACCCGACGTTCGGGGACGCCCGGCGCAGCGTTGAGTCTTTCGTGCTGGACCGGGACGCGGACCTGTACGGCCGGATGGCCCGGGTCGAGTTCGTCGGGAAAGTCCGCGACATGGTGAAGTTCAATTCCGTCGACGAGCTGCTGGATAACATGGCCCGTGACGTTCAAACGACCCGCGAGATCCTAGGAGTGGCGTAAATGGCTCGCAAACTCATCCTCGACGTGGACACCGGCATTGACGATGCCCTCGCCATCGCGTACGCGTTGGCATCGCCGGAGCTCGAACTGATCGGCGTCACCTGCACCTACGGCAATGTCGAGGTTTCGCAGGCAGTTCGCAACTCCCTGGCCATCCTCGAACTGTTCGGCCGCACCGACGTACCCGTCTACGCCGGACCGCAGCGCGACGGGTTCGAGGTGATGGAGATCTCCCAGTTCATCCACGGGATGAACGGCATCGGCGAGGCCGAGCTTTACGACGCCGCGCGTGCAGTCGAGCCGCTGTCCGCGGTGGATTTTTTGGTGCAGTCTGTGCACCGCTACGGCGACGACCTGGTCATCGTGCCAGTCGGCCCGTTGACCACGGTGGCCGAGGCCGTGTCTACCGACGACCACTTCGCCACCCGCGCCCACATCGTGTGCATGGGGGGTGCGTTGACCGTGCCGGGTAATGTCTCGCCGTTCGCGGAAGCCAACATCAACCAAGACCCTGAGGGTGCGGACCTGGTCTTCCGCCAGTGCGTGGACATCACCATGATCGGCCTCGACGTCACGCTCCAGACGCTGTTGACCACGGTCGAAACGAAGCGTTGGAAGGATCTCGAAACCGCGGGCGGGGATTTCCTGGCAGAGGCGACGAACTATTACATCAAGGCGTATGAAACCACGGCACCGCACTTGGGCGGCTGCGGGCTGCACGATCCGCTGGCTGTCGCCGTAGCGGCAGATCCGAGCCTGGTGGAGACGTTGGCCATTAACTTGAAGGTGGACACCGAAGGGCCGTCGAGAGGCCGCACGATCGCCGACGAGACGTGCCTGAACGATCCGGTGAAGTCCGCCCGCGTCGCGGTCGGGGTAGACGCGGAGCGCTTCCTCGAAGAATTTATGAGCCGGTTGACCGGTTTGGCCCGCGAAACCCCGGTCGTGTAACCTCTTGCGAGGTCTTGCGCCACCCGACTGTGGTTCGCGGCGGTCGCGGCGCAGCGAAGACGTTTTCCGTAGAACGCGAACTGAAATAACCAAGGAGTACCTCATGGCACTGTCCACTGAGAAGAAGGCTGAGATCCTCAAGAACTACGGTCTGCACGAGACCGACACCGGCTCCCCGGAGGCGCAGGTTGCGCTGCTCACTGAGCGGATTAACAACCTGACCGAACACCTGAAGGATCACCAGCACGACCACCACTCTCGCCGTGGCTTGCTGCTGCTCGTCGGCCGTCGCCGTGGCCTGCTGAAGTACCTGCGCGAGAACAACGTCGAGCGCTACCGCGACCTGATCGGTCGTCTGGGCCTGCGCCGCTAATCGCCGCAGAAGCTACAGCGCGAAACTACGCCTCACCTGCACGGTGGGGCGTTTTTTGTTATCATCATTGGCCGTTGCGTGAGAAACACGACAAAGGCGGCACCGATGATCGCCACACACCTTCAAGGAGAGGGATCTTTTTGAGCAACTTCACGCCGAGCAATTCCCACGCGGTCCACGTGGATGAGGAATTTGGCATTACCGAAGCAGTAGCCACTCTGGATAACGGCGACTTCGGTTCCCGCACCATCCGCTTCGAAACTGGGCAGCTCGCGCGCCAGGCCGACGGGTCGGTGACCACGTACCTGGACGACGAGACGATGCTGCTGGCCACCACGACCGCCTCCAATCAGCCGCGCGAGGGCTTCGACTTCTTCCCGCTGACAGTGGACGTGGAAGAGCGCATGTACGCCGCGGGCAAGATCCCGGGCTCATTCTTCCGCCGCGAGGGCCGCCCGTCCACGCAGGCGATCTTGGCCTGCCGCTTGATCGACCGCCCGCTGCGTCCCACCTTTGTGAAGGGTCTGCGCAACGAAGTGCAGGTTGTCATCACCGTGATGTCGCAGCACCCGGAGGAGTACTACGACGTCGTTGCCATTAACGGTGCGTCCGCGGCCACCCAGCTCTCCGGCCTGCCGGTCTCCGGTCCGGTCGGGGGCGTACGCATGGCGCTGCTGGCGGACGACAAGCACCCGGAAGGCCAGTGGGTGGCTTTCCCGAACCACGAGCAGCACGAGCGCTGCCTGTTCGAGATGGTCGTCGCCGGCCGCATGGTCGAGCGCAAGCGCGGCCGCAAGACCGAAGAAGACGTCGCCATCATGATGGTGGAAGCTGGCGCAGGCGTGAACGTGGTCCAGCAGATCGAGGCAGGGTATCCGGCGCCGACCGAGGCCACGGTCGCCGAGGGGCTCGAGGCAGCCAAGCCGTTTATCGCGACCCTGTGTCGTGCGCAGCGTGATCTGGCAACGGAGATGGCCAAGGAGACGAAAGAGTTTCAGCTCTTCCCGGCCTACTCCGACAAAGTTTTCAACGCCGTTGAGAAGAAGGCCTCCAAGAAGCTTTCCAAGCTGCTCACCATCAAGGGCAAGGCGGAGCGCGATGAGGCCACCAACGCGTACATGGAAGACATCGAAGGAAGCCTGATCGACGACTTCGACATCGACGACGATGACCGCGACGAGTATGCCGCAGCTTCGAAGGAGATCCGCGCCGCGTACAACGCGGTGATGAAGCAGATTGTGCGCGAGAAGATCCTCACCGAAGGCTTCCGCATCGACGGCCGTGGCGTCACCGACATCCGTGACCTGGAGGTAGAGGTTGAGCTGATCCCGCGCGCACACGGTTCCGCCCTGTTCGAGCGCGGCGAGACCCAGATTCTCGGCGTGACCACGCTGGACATGCTGAAGATGGAGCAGCACCTGGATTCGCTGCACCCGGAGGACTCCAAGCGCTACATCCACCACTACAACTTCCCGCCGTACTCCACGGGTGAGACTGGACGCGTCGGCTCCCCGAAGCGCCGCGAGATCGGCCACGGTGCGCTCGCCGAGCGTGCGCTCGTGCCGGTGATCCCGTCGCGCGAGGAATTCCCGTACACCATCCGCCAGGTCTCCGAGGCGCTCGGCTCCAACGGCTCTACCTCCATGGGTTCGGTGTGCGCGTCCACGTTGTCGCTGTACAACGCCGGTGTGCCGTTGGCTGCGCCGGTGGCGGGCATCGCCATGGGGCTAGTCTCCGGCGAGGTGAACGGGGAAACCGAGTACGTAGCCCTGACCGACATCCTGGGCGCTGAAGACGCGTTCGGGGACATGGACTTCAAGGTTGCCGGCACCCGCGAGTTCATCACCGCGTTGCAGCTTGACACCAAGCTCGACGGCATCCCGTCGACCGTGCTGGCTGACGCGCTGAACCAGGCCCGCGATGCCCGCGAGGCAATCCTGGACACCATGGCCGAGGTCATCGAGGGCCCCGACGAGATGAGCGCGCTGGCGCCGAAGATCACCACGGTGAAGGTGCCGGTTTCGAAGATCGGTGAGGTCATTGGTCCGAAGGGTAAGACCATCAACCAGATCACCGAGGACACCGGCGCTGAGGTCTCCATCGAGGATGACGGCACTGTGTTCGTCTCCGCCGCCTCCGGCGAGGCTGCGGACGCCGCGATTGAAAAGATCAACGCAATTGCAAACCCGCAGATGCCGAAGGTGGGTGAGCGTTATCTGGGAACTGTGGTCAAGACCGTTGCGTTCGGTGCGTTCGTGTCCATCATGCCCGGCACCGACGGTTTGATTCACATCTCCAACCTGGGCGGAAACACCCGCGTCGAAAACGTGGAAGATGTCATCAACGTCGGCGACAAGGTCGAGGTTGAGATCCGCGACATTGACAACCGCGGCAAGATCTCGCTGGTTCCTGTCGAAGACGGCGAGTAGCCGAAGGCTCGTCGACAAGCGGGCGCTCCAGCACTGGGGCGCCCGCTTTCGCTTATCGACGTTCCTACGGCAGGAAACGTAACTTCTTACCTAGATCCAGCGCGGTTGTCATGAGCTCGCCGTAGTATTTACGCGGCATCTGCTTCGGGCCGCGCATCGGCATGATTCGTTGCTCCGAAATGTTCTTGACCTCGGTGTACTTGGTTAAGCCCTCTGGGCCGTGGCGGCGTGCCATTCCAGACTCCTTGACGCCACCGAGCGGGGTAGAGACCGAGGCCCACGTAGCCGCGTAGCCGTCGTTGATAGTGACGCCACCGGAGTCCACCTGCTGGGCAATCTCCCATGCCGTGTCAGGAGCACCGAAGACGGACGCGTTGAGGCCGTACCTCGTGGTGTTTGCCAGGCGGATTGCCTCATCGGTATCCGCAACCCGCTGGACGTAGACGACGGGGCCGAACACTTCCTGCGTGAGGAGGTCCGCATCCTCTGGAACGTCCGTGAGCACTGTCGGCTCGAAGAAGAACGGCCCAAGGTCAGGGCGGGGCTTGCCTCCTGTGACCACGGTTGCGCCTTTCGCCACGGCATCGTCTACGAACTGTTGCACGGTATTGAGCTGGTCCTGGTTGATCAGCGAGCCCATCTGATAGTTCCAGTTCAGCCCTGAGCCGAGTTTGATACGCCGAGTGGCTTCACGCAGCGCGCCCGTAAACCGGTCGAAGATCTCCTCCGGGACGTAAATGCGCTCGATGGACACGCACAACTGGCCGGAGTTGGAGAAGCAGGCGGTGGCGATCGTGTCAATATGCGCTTCGATATCAGCGTCCGGTGCGATGATCATCGGGTTTTTTCCGCCTAGTTCCGCGGAGTAGCCCACGAGGCGTTCTCCGACGACTTTGCCCAGCAGTTTGCCGGTCTTGGTGGAGCCGGTGAACATGAGGTAGTCACAACGCTCTGCAATCGCTTGGCCCACCTCGCTGCCCGCGCCGGTGACAATTTGGAACACGTCGTGGGGGAGCCCGGCGTTGAGCAACAGGTTCAGCGAGATGATGTTGGAAAACGGAGTGTTCAGGTCTGGCTTTGCCACAACAGCGTTCCCCGCGACCAATGCCGCGAGCGCGTCGGATATGCCAAGGGCCAACGGGTAATTCCACGGGCTGATTTGGCCGACAACGCCTTTTGGCACCCGCTGCTCAGCCGTCTTTGTGATGAAGGGGAACGCTCCCGGCCGCGACTTTATCTCCAGCTCTTCGGCGGCGATGTTGGCGTAATAGCGCGCATTGTTCATCACGTCCAGCACCTCGTCGTACGCTGCGGTACGGTCCTTGCCCGTCTCCAACTGGACGATGTCTGCCAGCAGTTCACGGTGCTGCTTTACTAGGTCGTGGAAACGGTTAAGCAGGGCCGCCCTGTGCTTTACCGGCTTCGCCGCCCACAGCGGCTGTGCTCGGCGAGCGAGGCGGAACGCTTCTTCGACATCCTCGACGGTACCTACACCGACCCATCCGAGCTCACCTTCGAAAAACGGGGATGTCACCGACTTCCGCTCGCCGGTGTAGAGCGAACCAGTGGTGGCATTGGTTGTAAATTTTTGCAGGCGGTCGAGGAAGTCCGCGGGGAGCGGCTGTTCTTTCAATCGGGTGATAGCCATGAGGTCTCCAAACTCAGATGTGATGAAAAGGGCCCCAGCACCACTGGCTCCTATTGGTGAGGACAGGGCCAGCGGTCCTGGGGCGAAGACGGTGTTAGAAAGGGCAGCCGGCGGCGCGACGCTCGTCCGCGTCGCCGCCGTTTTGGGCGGCGCCTGCAACGCTGGTTGACTCGGCTTCGTCGCGGCCGTGGTACGCGTCTGCCAGCTTCGGCTCCTTGTACTTGCCGTCGATCATGCCCGCCTTAATCATCATCGAGCGGCCGGGCTCCATGTAGCGTTTGTCCTCCGGCAAGATGGTGAAAAGCTTCTTCACGCCCCTTGCGATTCGGTCAAATCTCCGCTGATCCTTCTTCGACCACGGCAGATCCAAAATCTCACGCTGCCTGTCGCTCAGCGTGCCGTAAGTGAGCCAGATGACGCTGTTCATCAGCGGCTTCCAAATGACCTTCCATACCGCCTCCGGCACGCCGTCCGGTGCTTTCACCGGCTCCACGCGCGCGGTGCGCAGCGCGAAATCAACAGTCTCGTTTCGCTCTAGGACGGAGTTTTCCATCTCCTCGAAGTACTTGATGTATCCGTCGAGCGTATCGATGACGGGGCGCTCGGACATGCCGTACATGTCCCACCACGTCACGCCCTCTTGGATAATCTGCTCCTTCTCCGCGCGCGTGAAAGGAGTGCCGAAGAGTTCTTGAGCCCAGATAACGCGCCACACAAACGTGGCGTGGGCCCACCAATACACGTCCGGGTTGAGCGAGTGGTACCGCTCGCCGTTACGGAGCTTGCCCTTGATGGTGTGGTGGTAGTCGCGGATCATCTTGGCGCGGGTGCCATCGTCGTAGATCGAGTAGATGATCTGGGGAGTGGAGCGCTCGAGGCGGGCGAACGGCTCCTCAAAGAACTTCGAGTGATCCAGCAGAGACTGGCCGATTGCTGGGTGCATGTTCTGCAGGACGCCGGTGTAGCCGCGGAGGAGCTGGAGACGCTGATCTGAACCCCATTTCCACAGTAGGGAATCCGGGCCGAGCGGTGCTCGCTTCAACTCCCGCTTGGTGCGCTCCGGCTTTTCCAAGTTGTCCGGCTGTGCGAAGCGGGTGCCTTCTGCGGATTCGTTCCTAGGGGTATCTGCTCCTTCAGGTGCAAGTGCGTTAGACATCAGCGATCTTCCTTTTCTCTGAGTGGTCCTGGAGACGAGTACATACAGATGTGAAGTGTAATACTACAATTTAGTCACTGCGAACTGGGTCACTGTTAGTAATTCAAGCGGCTTAAATTTGAGCATGCCTACGCGTCCAATGTTTGTCTTTCCGCTGCGCTGCCCGACGTCCCGGTGGTTGGCGAAGGCACGTTCACGCTAAAGGCGCTGGGCGACAACTGCGTAGAGGTTCGCGACCTTGTCGTCGGCGCGACTGACATCAAGGGTGCTCTCGACCTCACGGATGCCTCGGTGGGTGCCGACGCCAGCCAGTTCAACCCCATGGCGCCCCAGGGGACATGGGGTGAAGCTGCTGGCGCCGAGAAGAAGAAAGAACGAGGAGCGAAGCGCCACCGTGGTGGGCATCGTGCCGAATTAGTGCCCGCATGCGAAAGGTTCAGAGCCTGGAGGAAACAGCGGCCTTTTCTTCCGGGTTTGCTGGTTTAGACGCTATTTAGGGTCGGCATCGCAAAAAGGTTGGGGATGTTTAACGCAGAGACCCTAATCGTTGCCGTTGCCAGGCTCATCTGAGGGCTGCTCGCCGTGGCCGAGCAGCTCCTTGCGCCTCCAGTACGCGTACAACCCGGCCAGGGGAGAGAACCCCAGGAGGAATCCCCACCGGCGTTTGGAGTCTTCGTCCATGTCGCTGCGGTGGATCTCTTTGGAGGTACTGCCCAGGGCGACGATGCCGCCGATGAACATCAGTGTCACGAAACCGAGCCCGAGTAGAGAAATGAGACTCATCTCCGTCTCCTATCTCTGAAAGTCCACGACCACACGGGTCGGGTTCTCCAGCAGGTAGAGGTTGTACGGTCGCTGGGCGTCGAGACCGACGATGTATTGGGCATCCGCCTCGAATATTCCGCCGTCGGCGATTTCCTGGATCCCGCCGGCGGCCACGCCAGTGGGGTCGGCCTTAGCCAGGTCGGCATCGCTTAAGCCCATCGACCACGGCACACCCTGGATGATCAATTCGAAGTACGCGTTGCCGGCTGGCACGAGCGGCAGTCCGGAGGCCTGCTGGCTCGGATCCGGGGTGTAGCCGGCTAGTACGTTCGGCGTGCCAGTGCCGGAAAGCTCCACCACGACGCGGTCGACACCCTCGTGGGAGCCGGCGCGGACGTCTTCGATCTGCAGCTCGGGGTGGCCCGGGTTCTGCAGGCGGGTGTCCTCCAAGGTGAATGGGGTAGCGGACTGGGCGCCTGCCGGGGCCGCCGCTGCGGAGACGTCCTTGGTGTCGGGCTCTGCCGTGCCTTCTGCGGACATGGACGTGGGCGCAGAAGGGGAAGCCGGTGCGGTGGAGCTCGCCGGGGAAGTTGTAACTGATCCGGTCTCCGGCTCAACAGACGGATCCGGCTCTCCCGACCCGGATCCGCAGCCCGCAACGGTCAGAGCGGTCACTGAGAGCGCTGCAAAAAGAGCTCGGCTGCGGGTTGGGCTGAATTTGCCGCTGTGGAGTGTCATAGCCCCACCCTAGCGGGGCTACCATGGCCACCGGAGACCAACAGAAAGGACACCCATGATCAAAGTTGGAGTGCTCGGAGCGGCCGGTAGGGTCGGCTCGGCTGTCGCCGCAGGTGTGAACAAAGCGGATGACCTGGAGCTCGTTGCTGAGGTGAGCGCGGGAGATTCTCTGCAGGTGTTACTCGATAAAGACGTGGACGTGATCGTCGACTTCACCACTCCGGCCGCCGTGATGGGCAATCTCGACTTCTGCATCAACAACGGCATTCATTGTGTGGTGGGCACCACCGGTTTCGACGACGAGCGTTACCAGCAGGTGCGCGACTGGTGCGCGGCGAATGAGGGTGTTGGCGTGCTCGTTGCCCCGAACTTTGCCATTTCCGCTGTGCTCACCATGGCCTTCGCCCGTCAGGCGGCGCCGTATTTCGAATCCGCCGAGGTGGTTGAATACCATCACCCGAACAAGCTGGATGCACCGAGTGGCACCGCGGTAAAAACGGCGCAGGGCATTGCGGACGCGCGTCGAGAAGCAGGGCTGGGCGAGATGCCGGACGCCACCGAGCAAGCGCTCGACGGCTCGCGCGGGGCAAACGTCGACGGAGTTCATGTGCACGCAGTGCGTATGCAGGGCATGGTGGCGCACGAAGAAATCGTTTTCGGCACCACCGAGCAGTCGCTGACCATCCGTCAAGACTCCTACGGCCGCGAATCGTTTGTCCCCGGTGTGCTCACAGGCGTGCGCGAGGTCGCAAGCCACCCTGGGTTGACCATCGGACTCGACAAGTACCTCGGGCTGTAAATGCAGGTCAAGCTCGTTGCCGCCACCGCGCTGCGGCTGTCGCAGCCAGACGGAGTCACCGCGGGGGAGGCTGCAGTTGCGTATGCCTCACTTAGCGACGAGCCTCCGGTTGCCCTCCTCCGGCGCAACGCCGACAACCTCGCGGGCTCCTTCGCCGAGCTTTTGGACCACGCCAGCGCGACACTCCACTTCCAGGATGTCTCGCGGGGCGCGGCGACCGCCCTGCGCAGCTGCGGTCTGGCCGTGTCCGAACGCGGCGGCACCGGGGCAGTAGTCCCCGCGGCCGTTGCGGCCAGCGACGACCTCACCCGCCTGTTTGAAGCGGCAGTGGAGGAAGCGCAATTCGTTCGCCAAGAGCTGCTCCAAGCGCTTGAGGAGGCGATGGCTGACGAGCCCAACGCGCTGGTGCGCCGCAAACGCGCCCGCGAAGCCGCCGAGTCGCTCACCCCGGCAGCCGCCGCCACCGAGATTGTCGCAACGGGGACATTTCGTGTGTGGCGCGGTTTCATCACCCAGCACCAAGGGCGTTTCGAACACGAGGAGAAGCGTGCGTTGGCGCTGGCAGTGCGCGAGATCATGGTGGGAGAAGCGCCGCTGCTTTTTGCGGATTTGCTGGAGGAGGAACGTCGATAAGCAATTGCATCGGAGGGACGGGTATCCTACTGGGCCATGGGCACATCTCTCAAAGCTGATCGAGGGGCCGAAATTTTCGGCTCAGTCTGCGTCGCAATGGTCACGCCGTTTGATTCCGACGGCGAGCTTGACCTGGCGGCAGGCCGCGATCTCGCTGCCCACTTGGTAGAACAAGGAATCGACGCACTGGTGCTCGCAGGCACTACGGGTGAATCCCCGACTACCACTGACGAAGAAAAGATTGCACTGCTGAAGGCAGTGCGTGAAGAGGTCGGAGACAAGGCCCGCATCATTGCGGGCGCGGGGTCGAATGACACCCGTCATGCAGTGGAAATGGCGCGGGCCGCTGATGAGGCTGGCGCTGATGGCTTGCTGGTTGTCACGCCGTACTATTCCAAGCCTTCTCAGGCGGGTGTAGAGGCACACTTCCGCGCAGTTGCGGAAGCTACCGGCCTGCCGATTTGCCTCTATGACATCCCGGGTCGCTCCGGCATCCCGATTGAGGCAGACACCATTCGCGCACTCTCAGAGGTCCCCAACATCACCGCGATGAAAGACGCGAAGGGCGACTTTCTCGACGCAGCGACGCTGATCCAGGAGACGGGGCTGGCTTGGTATTCGGGTGACGACCCGTTGAATCTTCCGTGGTTGAGCGTCGGTGCTACTGGCGTGATTTCGGTGGTGGGCCACGCGGCTCCCCATGCTCTGCGAGAACTTGTGACTTCATTTGAGAACGGCGATCTCACCCGTGCACGGGAAATCAACGCCAAGACCCTAAACGTGCTCGCGCGTCAACAGGGCGCGCTGGGTGGCGTGACATTTGCAAAAGCAGCCCTGCGTCTGCAGGGCATCGAGGTTGGAGATCCGCGCCTGCCGGTCGCCGCGGCGACACGTGAACAGGTAGCGCAACTCCAAAACGACATGACACAGGCTGGAGTCCTATAAATATGAATGAACCCCGCAACCGCGCACGAAAGGTGACGCGCAAGGCTGGACCGCCCGAAGCGGCCGAGCAGCAGCCGGTTTTCCAGGCCCCCAGCGACGCCCCCGCGAGGGATGGCGGCGGTGACGCACCTGCCGAAAGCGACGGCGGAAACGGTGATGACCACCGAGGCGGCCGAGGCGGACAGGGCCGCGGTGGAAACAACCGTGGCGGAAACAACCGCGACAACAACCACCGCGATGACAACAACCACGACGGCCACAACCATGAGGGGCGCGACAACAACGGCGGCAGCAACCGAAACCGCCGTCGCCGCGGCCGTGGCGGCAACAACGGGGGCGGTGGCAACCAAGGCGGTGGCCGTCGCAATCCTATGAAGTCCATGCAGGGCGCGGACTTAACTAAGCGCTTGCCGGCACCGCCGAAGCTGGCCAAGGACACGTTGCGTATCTACGCGCTTGGCGGTATCTCGGAGATCGGCCGCAACATGACGGTGTTCGAATACAACGGTCGGCTCCTCATCGTGGACTGCGGCGTGCTGTTTCCGAACTCCGATGAGCCGGGCGTGGACTTGGTGCTGCCGGACTTCGGGCCGATTGAAAACAAACTGGACAAGGTAGACGCGCTCGTGGTCACCCACGGCCACGAAGATCACATCGGGGCCATTCCTTGGCTGCTCAAACTCCGCCACGACATCCCGATCTACTCATCCAAGTTCACCAACGCGCTGATTAAGGCCAAGACGCAGGAACACCGCCAGCGTCCCAAGCTGCACGACGTGAACAAAGACTCCGAGGTCACTGTCGGGCCGTTCCGCCTCCGTTTCTGGCATGTGAACCACTCCATTCCGGAGTGCTTGGGTGTATCCATCAAGACGGGTGCCGGCCACGTTGTCATGACCGGCGACGTCAAGGTCGACCAAACCCCGTACGACGGTAAGCCGACCGACATCCCCGCGCTGTCGCGCTTGGGCGATGAGGGCATCGATTTATTCATGTGCGATTCCACCAATGCGACGATTCCGGGCATCTCCGCCTCGGAGGCGGGCATTGAGGAGACCTTGACACGCCTAGTGGCGGGTGCCCGGCAGCGCGTCGTAATCGCGTCGTTCGCTTCCAACGTCTCGCGTGTGCAGATGGCTGTCAACGCGGCCGTAGCGAACAACCGCAAGGTGGCGTTCAACGGCCGTTCGATGCTGCGCAACATGGAGATCGCGGAGAAGATGAACCTGTTGCACGCGCCGAAGGGCACGATCATCCCGATCGAGGAAGCAGCCAAGATGGCGCCGCACAAAACGCTGCTCATCACCACAGGCACCCAAGGCGAGCCGATGGCGGCTCTGTCGCGCATGTCGCGCCGCGAGCACCGGCAAATCACCATCCACGACGGCGACACCATCATCCTGTCGTCCTCCCTCATCCCGGGCAACGAGGAAGCCGTGTTCGCCGTGATCAACAATCTCGCCCAGATCGGCGCGAACGTGATCACGAACTCCGAGGCGCACGTCCATGCGTCCGGTCACGGCTACGCCGGCGAGCTACTCGCCCTGTACAACGCCGCGCGTCCGCGGAACGCGATGCCGGTACACGGCGAGTGGCGCCACATGCGCGCTAACAAGGAGCTTGCAATCTCCACCGGCGTGAAGCCCTCCAATACCGCTCTTGCGCAAAACGGAGTCGTGGTAGATATGCATAAGGGCCAGATCAAGGTTGCGGGCCAGTACCAGGTGGGCCAGCTCTACGTTGACGGGACCACTATGGGTGAGGTCGATCCGGATGTTCTCGGCGAGCGCTCCTCCCTGGCCTCTGGTGGTGTCGTGTCCATCACCTGCGTGATCGACGACCGCACTGGCCGCCTGCTGGAGATCCCGCAGGTTTCCACCACGGGCTACTCCGACGATGACCGTGACTTCAACAAGAAGGTCATCGAGGGCGTGGAAGCCGTCATGGGTGATCTCGCCGCTGAGGGCGAGAACGATCCGTTCCGTATGGTGCAGCAGATCCGCCGCAAGGTCTCCCGTGCGATCGAGCAGAACTACAAACGCCAGCCGGTGATTCTGCCGACGGTTGTGCCGATGTCGTCCGAGAACCACATCGCCACTGAGGACGAGATCGCATCCACGCGCGAGTCGCGTTAAGTATTTCGCCTGACCATGTTCAACCCCCTCCGGTCTTCAACAGCTCGGAGGGGGTTTAACCTATGCTGACTGTATGTCTTTCGCTCAAAAGGAACGCGAACGTCTCGCCGAGCTGTTGCTTACGGTCGGGCCCGACGCACCGACGCTCAACGACGGGTGGACTACCCGCGACCTCGCCGTACACCTGCTCATCCGCGAGTCGAAGCCCGTTGCCGCCCCCGGCATCTTCGTCAGCGCGCTTTCCTCGATCACGGAGAAAGAAACCGAGAAGCAAAAAGCCCGCCCGTACGAGGAGGTCGTGCGCGAGTGGTCCGCCGGGCCGCCGGTATGGCTCAAGCCGCTCAATACGGCCATGAATACTTCTGAGCATTTCATCCACCACGAGGATGTGCGCCGGGGTGGGGGAGAGGTTCAGCCCCGCGAGTTCTCTCAGACGGTTAATGAGGAGCTCTTCGCATTGGCGAAGCGCTTTGGCAAACTCACGCTCAGAAACGCACCCGTCCCAGTAATCCTCACCCCACCGAACATGCCGCCGGCCACACTTGGCGATAACGCTGGGGTGGCGCAACGCGGGGACAAGGTGCTGCGCGTTTCCGGGATGCCCGGGGAACTGCTGCTGTGGGTATCTGGACGCGATGCGGTGGAGGTGCAGCTGACCGGTGCCGTGAAGGAGTTCGAAGGCTTCAAAGTCAAGATGTAGCACTTGATTAACCGTCGCCGGTGTGGCGCAAGGTGTGAATGTGACGTAAGGCGTTAAAGTTACATGCATGTCTGTCAAAAACACCGCGCCGCGCTCGTCGCGGTCTTCTACGCGCCGCCCCGCCGGCGGCACCCGCTCTGGCGGTCCGGTGTCCATGACGCACCCGCCGACATCCTCGAACGTCGCCGCTGACACCGCTGACGAGAGGGTCGGATCCGCATACAAAGCTGTTGGAAGTTCTCTCGGTGCGGCGGCGCGCGGCGTTGGATCGTTCTTCCGTCGCGACAAGCACGAGCATGACGACGCAGCTTCTGCATCCCCACGTCGCCCACGTCGCAGAGACGACTGGGACGAGGAATTTGATGTGATGGACGACTACGACGAGCAGGCCGAGAACCTCAGCCGTCGTGGCCCCACTGGTGAAGAGGGTGGAGACCGCCAAAAGCGGCCGCGTCGCCAGGGGCCCAGCACGTTCGAAACCCACGCAGACGCGTGGGGTCTCATCCTGATTGGGTTGGCAGCTGTCATCGGCGGATCGGTGTGGTTCGATGTGGCCGGCCCCGTTGGCGATCTGATTTCAACCGGTACGCACTGGCTTATCGGAGCTGGCGCCCTCATTCTTCCGGTCATTTTGGTGGGGATCGCCATTGCCCTGATGCTCAACGTACGCACCACAGATGAGGTGCGAGCACGGGTGACACTTGGGTTGGCAATCATCGCGGTCGCAATGCTGGGGCTCATCCACGTCTTCGCCGGAAACCCTACTTCCTGGGCGGAACGCAAGCTCGCTGGCGGTGCTTTCGGTGCGATTACAGGGGGCGTCCTGGCAGCGGGTTTTTCCTCGTATGTTGCGGTGCCGCTGCTTGGTCTAGTCATTCTCTATGGGGCGTTAAAGGCCATTGGCATCACCGTGCGCGAGGCGTACGACTACATCAGGGATCTGGTTTCGAGGATGTTGTCTAACACGGACACCCCCGACGACCAAGAGTCGGATCCTTACGGCCACGTATCTAGCGATCTGGATGCCATCGCAGAGGGGCGGGATCGTCGCGCTGGGCGAGATCGGCAACGTGATTCCGCCAAGCGTCCACCGTTGCGCCGTAACCGGGGCACTACGCAGAACGAACCCGAGCAAGTCCAGCGGCTCGAAGCCCGTCGTCGACCCACGCCTATGGAGAGCTACCCGGCTGACGGGGACGGTGAGCTTGACCTGTTCGACTTTGCCGACGAAGTTGACCAGCCGGACTCACACGCTGAGCCTGTCGCAGACACGGCTGTGGTGGAACGCCCGGCTCCCTCCAAACGGGCTGCTCCCGCTCCGAAACCTGCGCCGCCTGCGGTTTCGAAATCGGCGGTCTCGGCGCACTCTCAGCGCGAGAACGAGCCCCCGAGTAACGAAACTAAGGCGCTGCCGCGTGAGGAACCGGAGGTTGGGCGTCGAGAAGCGGGCGCTCCCGATGCGGTAGCAAGTTCCCGCGAGCAGATGGCCAAGGCGATCGCCGCTCGCTCCGGCATCGATGCCTCCAAGATCCCGGCGACGACGCCGAAATCCGAGACCGAGACACCGGCGCCGAAGCAGGTGCGCAAGATCCCGCAGGGCGACTACGCGCTGCCGTCGACCGAGCTGCTGTTGGCAGGCAACGCCCCCAAGACCCGCACCGAGGCCAACGACCGCATGATCGAGGCGATCACCGACGTCTTCGAGGAATTTAACGTCAACGCCCAGGTCACCGGATTCTCGCGCGGCCCGACAGTCACGCGCTACGAGGTGGAGCTGGGCCCGGGCGTAAAGGTCTCGAAGATCACCAACCTGCAGTCCAACCTGGCGTACGCCGTGGCCACGGACAACGTTCGCCTGCTCACCCCGATTCCCGGGAAATCTGCCGTGGGCATCGAGGTACCTAACGCCGACCGCGAGATGGTGCGCCTGCGCGACGTGCTGGACGCGCCGAAAGTTGCGGCGCAGGACGACCCGATGCTCATCGGTCTGGGCAAGGACATCGAAGGTGATTTCATCGCCAGCTCGATACAGAAAATGCCGCACCTTTTGGTCGCCGGTTCCACCGGTTCCGGTAAGTCCGCGTTTGTGAACTCGATGTTGATCTCGCTGCTCACCCGCGCCACTCCGGAAGATGTTCGTCTGATCCTGGTGGATCCGAAGATGGTGGAGCTGACCCCGTACGAGGGCATCCCGCACTTGATCACACCGATTATCACGCAGCCGAAGAAGGCCGCAGCGGCCCTGCAGTGGCTGGTGGAGGAGATGGAGCAGCGCTACATGGACATGAAGTCAGCGCGCGTGCGCCACATCAAGGACTTCAACCGCAAAGTCCGCTCCGGCGAATTGACCGCCCCTCCCGGATCCGAGCGCGAGATGCGCCCGTACCCGTTCATCGTGTGCGTCGTGGATGAGCTCGCGGACCTGATGATGACGGCGCCGAAGGAGATCGAGGAATCCATCGTCCGCATCACCCAGAAGGCGCGTGCGGCCGGTATTCACCTGGTGCTTGCAACGCAGCGTCCGTCCGTGGACGTGGTCACCGGCCTGATTAAGACGAACGTGCCGTCGCGTCTCGCGTTCGCAACCTCCTCCCTGACGGACTCCCGCGTCATCTTGGACCAGGGCGGCGCTGAGAAGCTCATCGGCATGGGCGACGGCCTCTTCATCCCACAGGGAGCAGGCAAACCGCAGCGCCTGCAGGGCGCGTTCGTCTCTGACGAGGAAATCCAGGCTGTCGTGGAGGCGGCAAAGTCCCAGCAGGATGAGCCGGACTACGTCGAGGGCGTCACTGAAGACAAGCAGGCGGAAGCCAAAGTCATCGATGACGACATCGGCAAGGACATGGACGACCTGCTCGAGGCCGTCGAACTCGTGGTCACTTCCCAGCTCGGCTCCACTTCCATGCTGCAGCGCAAGCTGCGCATCGGCTTTGCCAAGGCGGGCCGCCTGATGGACCTCATGGAATCCCGTGGCGTCGTCGGCCCGTCCGAGGGATCCAAGGCCCGCGAGGTGCTGGTCAAGCCCGAGGAGTTGGAGACCATCATCTGGATGATCAAGGGCGCTGACCCCGCCGAGGCACCTAAGGACGCCATGCTTGACGACGACCCGTCCGGCGACAGCGCTTCCCAGTCCGGCTCCGCGGACAGCGAGGGCGAATCCGATACCCGGACGGTGACCGCGGCCTACAACCCGACCGGCGGCGCGTTTTAACGGTCGCGGGCGCCCGGCGATGAACACCTGAACGCCCGCACGCAGCCCTGGCTGAGGCGGCACTTCGCCGCAACTCGTGTAATGTAAGGCGCGCTTGGAGGGGAGTACCCCGGAAGCGCCCAGGATCGTCAGCACGGTGC
This sequence comes from Corynebacterium wankanglinii, assembly GCF_013601005.1. Taxonomy (NCBI): domain Bacteria; kingdom Bacillati; phylum Actinomycetota; class Actinomycetes; order Mycobacteriales; family Corynebacteriaceae; genus Corynebacterium; species Corynebacterium wankanglinii. The sequence goes on along the minus strand of NZ_JABFED010000002.1, from coordinate 263,489 downwards.
CGTCGAAAAGCGGTGGCCCCGGTCCGGGCCACCCACGAGGGTGGGGGAGACCTCCGGTCTTTTTCGCAACGTTGACCGGAGGCTTTCATATGCATGTGCCCTTGTACATTTGGTTGATCACTTCAGCGGTGATCCTCGGCTTTTTCATTTTCGACTTCGTCTCGCACGTGCGCACCCCGCACGAGCCGACCATGAAGGAGTCGGGCGGTTGGGCGCTGTTCTACATGTCCATGGCCGCAATCTTCGGCGGGATTGTCTGGTGGTTGTGGGACGGCGAGCACGCGCTGCAATTCTTCACCGGCTACATCACCGAGTTGTCGCTCAGTGTGGATAACCTCTTTGTGTTCGCGCTCATCATGGGCTCGTTCAAGATTCCGCGTGCGTACCAGCAAAAAGTGCTGCTCATCGGCATCGTCATGGCGCTGGTGTTCCGCCTCATCTTCATCCTGGTCGGTGCCGTGATCATTTCCGCCTGGGCGTGGGTGTTCTACATCTTCGCAGCGTTCTTGATCTACACGGCGATCAAGCTGCTGTACGACGAGGCCACCGACCAGCCAGAGTCCGATCCGAACGATATGTTCGTGGTCAAAACATTGCGCAAGGTCATCCCCGTGACCAAGTCGTACCACGGCGACCGTCTTGTCTCTGCAACTGAGACGGGCAAGAAGGCCGTCACCCCGTTGTTTGTCGCGCTGCTATCCATCGGCTTTATCGACGTGATGTTCGCCTTCGACTCCATTCCGGCGATCTTCGGAATCACGCAGGAGTCCTTCCTAGTCTTCACCGCCAATGCGTTCGCTCTTCTAGGCCTGCGTCAGCTGTACTTCCTGCTCAACGGCCTGCTGGATAAGCTTGTGTACCTGCCGTACGGTTTGGCCATCATTCTGGGCTTCATCGGCGTGAAGCTGCTGCTGCACGCGCTGCACGAGAATAACCTGCCGTTTATCAACGGTGGCGAGGGCATGAATGTCCCGGAGGTTGGCACCGTGGCGTCGCTGCTGGTGATTGTGGGGACGTTGGCCGTCACTGCGATCGCCTCGCTGATGAAAGATCGCGCCGACGTCAAGGCGGGCCGCAAGGACGCAGAGGAGAAGGCTTTCCACATCGACTTCGACGACCACGGCAACCGTCGCAAGGTTGACAAGTACGGCAACCACGTCGAGTGGATCGACGATCCGGCGACTTCAGGCAGGGGCGACCACACCGCCGACGGTTCGCGCGACACCGGTCACCTCGACGTCGCCCGCGGCGGCCGCGGTGCCTAGCTAAAAATGTTCATTACCGGGTTCCATTCGCGGATCTCGCGCGCCGCGAGTGCCCGGGCAACGGTGTAGGGGTCCTCATCCAGCACCGCGGAGGCGTCCTTGTCAGTTGCCGTGTCCGGTAGCTGAAGGATGATGAGCGCCTGATCACCGCCGGCGTACGGCCCGGAGCCGACGATCCGGCCCAGAGCGAGCTGCGATGCGATAAATTCGCGGTGCGCGGGACGGGTAGCGTCGACGATGGACTTCTCGCCGTAGGTATACGTAGCTGCGAAATACTTCATGCGGGGAAGTCTAGAACCCCGCCCTCAAATGGGTATGGTGGAGGCCGTGATGCAACCCGCCAAGCAGTCGAATTGGAACCTCCCGAACATCCTGACTTCGCTGAGGATCCTATTCATTCCGGTTTTTGCCTGGCTGGTGCTTTCAGAACGCTGGTGGTGGGCGTTCGGCCTTTTCGTCGCCCTAATGATTACTGACAAGCTCGATGGCGACATCGCGCGCGCCCGGGGGCTGATCACGGACTTCGGCAAGATCGCCGATCCGATTGCGGATAAAGCCTTGATGATCGCCGCTCTGGTGACGTTGAACATCGCTGGCCCGCTTCCCGTGTGGGTCACCGTTGTCATCGTCGCCCGCGAGTTGGGCATCACTGTGTGGCGCATGCTGATGCTGCGCCACGGCAAGGTGGTGCCGGCATCGAAGGGCGGCAAGCTGAAGACTGCGCTGCAGTCGTTGGCCGTTGGCATGTATCTGTGCCCGCTGCCCGCGTGGATGGACACACCGACGTTCGTGGTGATGCTGGTCGCAGTCGCGGTGACGGTGGTCACCGGGATGCAGTACCTCATCGATGCAGGAAAGGTGAATAAGTGACCACAGCGCAATTGCTTATCGACGAGCTTCGCGCCCGCCAACAAACCATCTCGTTCTGCGAGTCCCTCACCGCCGGTCTCACCTGCGCCACTGTGGCGAATGTGCCTGGAGCGTCGGATGTGCTCGTCGGTGGGTTGGTGACGTATTCGGCACAGTTGAAAACCTCGCTCGCCGGAGTTCCGTCGGAATTGATCGAGCGCGAGGGGGTGGTCTCCGCTGCCGTTGCCCGCGAGATGGCCCGCGGTACGCGCCGTAGGTGTAACTCCGACTGGGCGGTGTCTCTCACCGGCGTAGCTGGGCCGGATGCGCAGGACGGCGTTCCTGCCGGGACGGTGTGGATCGGTCTCGCTGGCCCGAGGTGGACAGCGTCATCTCAAGCTGCCGATCTGTTGGACCCGGCCAACGGCCAATACGCGCTTGTGCCCGGGGCGGCGACCCCAGTGCGTGTCCTGGCGGGAGGCCGCAACGATGTCCGACGCCTAGCAGCGGAAGCTGCCCTGCTGGGCGCGCTTTCGGGTGTTCGGGAACAAACCTAGGTGCCGAGTCGTTGGATACTCTGATGACCACGACAACTTTGCTGTATGACACCCCGGTTGATCTGCCTCTCGCACCGGCAGAGGCTGCCCCGGCTTCCCGCAAGGGTTCCCACGAGCCGCTGTTCCGCGAGGCGCTTGGTATGTCTTTGCGCGCGTTTCGGGCTGACAAGGGGGTGACGCTACGCGCTCTCGCGAAAGAGGCTCGGGTGTCCTCGGGGTACATTTCCGAGCTGGAGCGAGGCCGTAAAGAGGTTTCGTCCGAACTCCTTGCCTCGTTGTGTGAAGCGCTGGGCACCACGGTTTCAGAGGTCTTGCTAGAGGCGGTGGCGAATATGTCGCTGCACTCGTTCAACGAGGAACTTGAGCGCACAACCCCCGCAGCTGCCGAAGCGTAGGTGCGGAACCGCGACTACAGTGGTTGGCGTTTAACGCAATCTACTGACAGAAAGGTCACGGTGTTCTAACCATGGCGAATCCATTTTCCAAGTTCTGGAATTACTTGATGGCGCTTTTCGATAACAAGATCGAGGAGAACGCCGACCCGAAGATCCAGATCGAGCAGGCGATCAATGACGCTCAGAGGCAGCACCAGGCACTGTCCCAGCAGGCAGCTGCCGTAATTGGCAACCAGCGCCAGCTGGAGATGCAGCTCAATCGCCGCCTGGAAGACGTGGAGAAGCTACAAGCAAACGCACGCCAGGCACTGCAGCTGGCGGACAAGGCACGTGCCGAAGGCAACGCGCAGAAGGCACAGGAGTATGAAAACGCCGCTGAAGCGTTTGCCGCGCAGTTGGTTACCGCGGAGGCTGGCGTCGAGGACACCAAGCAACTGCACGATCAGGCCCTGCAGCAGGCCGCTCAGGCAAAGCAGGCTGTCGAACGCAACGCCGCGCACCTTCAGCAGCAGGTTGCGGAGCGCTCGAAGCTGCTTTCCCAGCTCGAGCAGGCGAAGATGCAGGAAAAGGTCTCCGAGACCATGCAGTCCATGAACGCCATCACGTCGACTGGGCCCAACTTGGACCAGGTTCGCGACAAGATCGAGCGCCGCTACGCTAACGCGCTCGGTGCTGCCGAGCTGGCGCAGAACTCCATCGAGGGCCGTATGGCCGAGGTTGAACAGGCTGGTATCCAGATGGCCGGCCACGGCCGCTTGGAGCAGCTGCGCGCCGAGATGGCAGGCGAGCTGACCTCCGGCAACAAGCAGGCCATCGAGCAGGGGAACCCCGCCCAGGGTAGCGCCGCTGCCTCCCAGGCGGGCGCCCAGCAAGCCGGTTCCGCTACCCCGGCTGGCCCGGCTGGCACAGAGGTTTCCGACGACGCGGTCGCTCAGCGCATGCGTGAGCTGCGCGGCGAGTAGCACAACACACGCCGATAAACTCGTTCCGCCCGGTCCCTCGCATGAAGGGGCCGGGCGGAACGTCGTCGTTAAGCAGGTGCTAGTCCACCGCGCCGCGGGCCATGAGCGCTTCCCCCATCATCTTCGCGCGGCGCACAGACCGAATCACCAGCGGGATGCCGAATGCGGTGAAGGAGAAGCCGACGCCGCGGGCCTTGCGCGCGTCGAGCACCTCGTTCGCAGTCGCCAGCGTGAGGGGGATCAACCGAATCGTCAACGCGATGGTCAGCGACACCAGCTCGCCGGCGCGCCCGAACGGCGCAAGTGCGCGGTCCAGTTCGGCAAGTAGTTCCTCCACGGGGGTGGTCAACGTCAACAGGTTTGCGGCGGCAATGGTGGCAAGAAGCCCGATAAGCACCGTGAGGGCGGATGCAACGCCGTTTTGCCACACCATAAATGCGCCGAGGAAGACCAGCACGGGCAGCAATGGCACCAGCTGACGCCACGCCACGCGGCCGGGGATACGCGCCCAAACGTAGAGCGCAGCCACGAACGCAAGGGCGATCACGGCGTGCCAGGGCTGCGTCGGCAACGCGGTGACGCCGATGATGAAGGCTACGAGCAACACGAATTTCAGCGCTGCTCCCATGCGGTGCAACAGCGTCGTCCCCGGCACGTAAACACCGAGGGGAAGTTCCCGGATCATGGCTTCGCATCCATGAGGTCGGTGTAGAAGGCAATGGCCTCACCCGGTGCGCCGTCGTAGACCAGCTGGCCGTCGTCGATGACCAGCACCCGGTCGAAGTCGCACAGCATCTCCAAGTCGTGGGTGACCACGATGAGCTGCTGGTCGAGTGCCATCAACTCGCGCACGATGCGGCGCCGGTTGCGCAGGTCCAAAAGCGTGGTCGGCTCGTCGGCGATAATGGTGTCCGGCTCGATCACCAGTACTGACGCCAACGCGAGCATTTGCTTCTCGCCGCCGGAGAGGGTGTGGGGGGAGTGCTCGGCACGATCCGTCAGCTCGAAGCGCTCAAGCACTTCCGCCACGCGGCGCTTCACTTCGTCGCGGGGCAGTTTGAAGCGACGCAATGAAAAGGCTACGTCGTCGGCGACGCGCGGCATGACAATCTGCGATTCGGCGTCGGAGAAGACGAACCCGACGCGTTTGCGGATCTCCTTGCCGTGTTTTTCGGGCGTGAGCCCGTCGTAAAGCACAAGCCCGGATGTGGGTTCGATCAGCCCGTTGATCAGTCGCACCGTGGTGGATTTGCCGGAGCCGTTTGAACCGATGACGCCGATGCGCTGCTCGGTGAGGCTGACGTTGAGCGGCGCGAGTACTTGCTCGCCGTCGTAGTTCACGGCCGCGTCGCGGAATTCGATGGCAGGCATTGTGCTTAGCGACGGCTCCCGCGCAGATCCGGAAACGCCTGGTGCACCGCGAACGCGATGGCGATCATGAGTACGGTCTTGCCGGCGTCAGGGACGAGGAACGGCGCCTGTGCTGCCCAAGCCGCCCCGAACGTCATCTCCGCACGCCACATCAGACCGAACACGCCGCAAAGGTACTGGAAAAACAAACCGATGAATCCGGCTAAAACCAGCACGCCCACCGTCGCCCCCTTGTTCGAGCGGAACGGGGCGGTGTACGCGATGGCGCCCGCCACCGCTGCGGATACGAGGTAGCCGGCGAGGTAGCCCACAGTGGGGCCGCCGAGTGCTGAGATAACCGTGCGTCCGCCGGCGAGCACCGGCAGCGCCAGGCCTACAAGCAGGAAGATCGCGGCGGTAAAGAATCCGCGGCGCCACCCCAACACCAGCCCGGCGAGGATGACGGCAGCGTTTTGTAGCACGATGGGAACGCCCGCGGTGCCGACGGGAATGGATACGAAACCGAGGATGATGATGATTGCGGCGAAGACAGCAATCAGCGCGATGTCCTGCGCAGTGGAGTTTTTGCTCATGCGCGGGAGTGTACCGGGCCGGTGGCGTGTACCCTCGGCTCCATGCGTTTGACGGAGTTTCACCAGCTTGTGCAGGACGAGTTCGGCTCCGGCCGGGCGCAGTGGATCATCCAGACTCAGGTGCTGCCGGGCTTTGACAAGACGTCAGCTGAGCTCATCGACGATGGTGTGGACCCGCGGGAAGCGTGGCAGGGGCTGTGCGACGCGTTCGACATCCCCGAAGCGCGCCGCCTTGGCATCGACCGCCCGGGGCGCTGAGGCGTCTGCCAATCCAAGGCGACGCGTTGCGTGTCCCGTTGCAGTTCGAACACGTTTGCGTGTATCGTTTTGCGTGTCGCGGTCGCGTTCTACAGTGTGTCTCGTTTTCCGCGGGAGTTTTCTCGGTAGTTGAGGGAACCGAAGCGGTATGGCGATACGTCTAATGAGGAAACTGTGCACGCGACGCATCTCGCGCCGCCGACTACTTGGAGGTTGAACACCACATGGCAACGAAGAAGAAGGCTGCCGCCTCGGCGGGCAATGACCGCCAGAATGCTCTTGACGCCGCATTGGCGATGATTGAGAAGGACTTTGGCAAAGGCGCAGTTATGCGCTTGGGCGACGAAAACCGTCCGCCGATTCAGTCCATTTCCTCGGGTAACACCGCGATCGATGTGGCGCTCGGCATCGGCGGTTGGCCGCGCGGCCGCATCGTCGAAATTTACGGTCCGGAATCGTCCGGTAAAACCACCGTGGCGCTGCACGCCATCGCGGAGGCGCAGCGTGCCGGCGGCATTGCGGCATTCATCGACGCCGAGCACGCACTCGACCCCGACTACGCGAAAAAGCTCGGAGTGGATACCGATAACCTCCTGGTCTCCCAGCCGGACACCGGCGAGCAGGCGCTGGAAATTGCAGACATGCTGGTTCGCTCCGGTGCGATCGACATGATTGTGATCGACTCCGTGGCCGCCCTGACCCCAAAGGCCGAGATTGAAGGCGAGATGGGCGACAGCCACGTCGGCCTGCAGGCTCGCCTGATGTCCCAGGCGCTGCGAAAGATGACCGGTGCGCTGTATAACTCCGGTACTACCGCGATCTTCATCAACCAGCTGCGCGAGAAGATCGGCGTGATGTTCGGCTCGCCGGAGACCACTACGGGCGGTAAGGCGCTCAAGTTCTACGCCTCTGTGCGTTGCGACGTCCGACGGATCCAAACTCTGAAGGACGGCCAAGATTCCATTGGTAACCGCACCAAGATGAAGGTGGTCAAGAACAAGGTTTCCCCGCCGTTCAAGATCGCCGAGTTCGACATCATGTACGGGGAGGGTATTTCGCGCGAGTCCTCCATCATTGACATGGGTGTGGAAAACGGCATTGTGAAAAAGTCCGGCTCTTGGTTCACCTACGAAGGCGACCAGCTAGGCCAGGGCAAGGAAAAGGCCCGTATCTTCCTCAAAGAAAACCCGGACCTGGCAAACGAGATCGAGGACAAGATCTTCCAGGCGCTGCACGTGGGCAAGTACGCCAACGTCTCCGACGAGCTGACGGATGACCCGGTGGACATGGTCCCCAACATCGACTTCGATGATGAGGACGATGTGGCGGGTGCGGCACCGGCGAACGCGGAGTAGCGGGTGCCGGATCCCGACAAGGTTGCCCGGCTGCAAGCTGCGCTTGACGCGTACGAGTCGGGCACTGGTCTGTTCGACCGTGAGCGTGAAGAAGCGCTGGCTCCAGTTCGCAAGCGTGCCCTAGGGTTGCTGGACCAGCGTGCGCGTTCCCGGTCGGAGCTGCGGGAGCGGTTGATCAAGGCGGAGTTCGAGCCTCAGCTGGTGGATGAGGTGATCGACGGTCTCGCTGGCTCCGGCTTGGTCAACGACGCTCAGTTCGCCCACGAGTGGGTACGCCAGCGTGCGGCTCGCCGGGGCAAATCCGCCCGAGCCTTGGACATGGAGCTGCGGGACAAGGGTGTCGCGGGGGCGGACCGGACCGCCGCTCTTGAGCAGATTTCCGAGGACGATGAGGAGCGAACCGCACGTGCGGTTGCGTCGAAAGCTGCACGCAAGGTCAGAACCGCCCCCGCAGACCGCGCCGAGTATGACAAGTATCTGCGCCGCATTGTCGGCGCTCTCGCGCGGCGCGGCTTCAACCAGGGCATGGCGTTGCGCATCGCGCGCGAAGAGCTCGACGCGCGGATCGCGGAGCGTGAACAATAGCGAAAAAACTTGAACGGTGTTCAGGGCAGTCTTTTAGACTGGTGAACATGGCATTGTTCAGCGTGAAGATGCGCTCCAGCGCGCTCGGCGCCCACATATCCGGCGCGGAGCGAATCGTGGAGGAACACGAGGTCGGCACCGTCTGCGCCGCCATGAGCCGGCGGGCGCTTTCTCACGGCAAGGGCCAGCCCGATTCGATAACGATTACGGTGGCAGCAATCCATGGCGATGTCATGCGTATCCCGGCCCTCTCGATCACGGAGGCAGGCTCCCGCGCTCTGGACGAAGCCCGCGAGGTAGTGCTGCGGACCCTCGACCCGCTGACTCCGCACGCGGAGCGCGCGTGGGAACTCTTAACTAGCGTGCGCGACATGCGTGGCGCGATCCTCTTCGATGCCTCCACCGGCGAGCGTCTCGAGCGGGATCATGCTCGCGGCGTGCGGGTGACGTCGATGGATGCCGCCACAGCAACGGGGGAGCGCCCCGAGCAGGGATCCGGAAAGACGCGGATAACCGACGCGCTAGTGCTCGCTTCCAAAGTCGCCCACCACCCAGCGGTGCTTGCGGAAGTGTGTATTTCGGACGATCCGGATTACACCACTGGCTACGTGGCAACGCAGTCGCTCGGCTACCTGCGTGTGAGAAACATGAAACCGGCGGGGTCCCCTATAGGTGGGCGTCTTTTCGTGGTGGACACGAACGATACGGCAGACTTGGTCCACTATCTCGAGCACACCCCCGTGCTTGTTGGAGGCGCTCAATGAGCTGGCTGGACCGCGATGCCCAGCGTGTCCTCAACAACTGGCGAGCGGCTGGGCTCGAACGCACCCCCGCTGTGTTTTGCACGGGCCAAGGCCCGGTCAGCGGCATCGACGGCGAGGAATACGTATTATTCAGTTCTTCGAATTACCTAGGCCTGGCGGAGCATCCCGCGGTGAGGGGCGCCGCCGCACATGCGCTTGCGCTGCTCGGTGTGGGCTCCGGTGGATCACGGCTGACTACCGGAACCACCGAGGCACATCGCCAGGTTGAGCGCGATTTCGCCCGCTTCCTCGGGTACGAGGACGCCGTATTTTTCTCCGCCGGGTTTCTCGCCAACACGGGTGTGCTGCAGGCGCTTGCCGGGCCCGATGTCCTCATCCTCTCCGACGAGCGCAACCACGCCAGCATCATTGACGGCTGCCGGCTCGCTAAAGCGCAGGGCGCGACGGTGCGCGTCTTTCGCCACCGGGACCCCGCCCACGTCGGCGAGTTGCTTGCCCAGTACAACGGCAACGCCCTCGTGGTCACCGACGGGTTGTTTTCGATGGACGGCACGCTTGCACCAGTACCGGAGTTGCTCGAGGTATGCCGTGCTCACGGCGCGGCGCTCATGGTCGACGACGCCCACGGCACCGGCACCCTTGGCGCGACCGGCCGTGGTATCAACGAGCATTTCGCGCTTCTCGACGACCATCCGGACATCCTCGTCGCCACCGCATCGAAAGCCCTCGGAGTAGAGGGCGGGGCAGTGGCTGCGTCCGCCCCGGTCGCGGGGATGCTGCGGCAGAAGGCCCGCACGTTCGTGTATTCCACGTCGTCTGCTCCGGCCACATGCGCGGCGGTGTCGGCCGCCATTGGAATCCTCGAAGGGGCAGAAAGCCCGGTGCCGGCGCTGCACCGCAACATCCGCAGACTGGCCACGCACCTCGGCATGGGGGAGTGGCCGAGCCCTATCATCCCGGTCCCCATCGGGGACGAAGGCGAGGCGGTACGCGCCTCTGCCGCGCTGCGCGCCGCCGGGTATTTCGTGCCCGCCATCCGCTGGCCTACCGTGCCGCGAGGTGCCGCCATGCTGCGGGTGACGGTGATGGCCAGCCACACCGACGAGCAGATCGACGGGCTCGCTCACGCCATTTCGCGGTTGTAGCCCTCCTGGTTAGACTGTCTGGCCGTGACTACGGCGAGCAGCACCCACACCAGCAATCCGCGCACTTACGAGGTGCGCACATTCGGCTGCCAGATGAATGTGCACGACTCCGAGCGTCTCTCCGGCATGCTTGAGGACGCTGGCTATGTTGCGGCCGAGACCGGAGTGGAGCCGGACCTAGTGGTCTTCAACACCTGCGCGGTGCGCGATAACGCGGATAAGCGTCTCTACGGCTCCCTTGGGCAGTTGAAAAACGTCAAGGCTGAGCACCCGGGCATGCAGATCGCCGTCGGTGGTTGCCTCGCGCAGAAAGATCGCGACACCGTTATCGAGAAGGCTCCGTGGGTCGACGCTGTCTTTGGCACCCACAATATCTCCGCGCTGCCGGCGTTATTGGACCGTGCCCGCGTGGAGGACGAGGCCCAGGTTGAGATTGCCGAATCCCTCGAGATCTTTCCGTCCGTACTCCCCGCCAAGCGTGAGTCCTCCTACGCCGGCTGGGTGTCCATCTCTGTGGGCTGCAATAACACATGCACCTTTTGTATTGTGCCCAGCCTGCGAGGCAAGGAGATCGACCGCCGCCCGGGAGAGATCCTCGCGGAGGTTAAGGCGTTAGTGGATCAGGGAGTCTCTGAGGTCACCCTGCTCGGCCAAAACGTGAACTCCTACGGGGTGAATTTTGTCGACGCCGACATGGAGCGCGACCGCTCCGCGTTTTCGAAGCTGCTGCGCGCCTGCGGCGATATTGAGGGGTTGGAACGCGTACGGTTTACCTCCCCGCACCCGGCGGAATTCACCTCCGACGTCATTGATGCGATGGCGGAGACGCCCAACGTGTGCCCGCAGCTGCACATGCCGCTGCAATCCGGTTCGGACAAGGTACTCAAGGACATGCGCCGGTCCTACCGCTCGAAGAAGTTCTTGGCCATCTTGGACGAAGTCCGTGAGAAGTTGCCGCACGCCGCGATTACCACAGACATCATCGTTGGTTTCCCGGGTGAGACCGAGGAGGATTTCCAGGCCACGCTCGACGTGGTGGAAAAGGCGCGTTTTACCTCTGCGTTCACGTTCCAATACTCGCCGCGCCCGGGCACGCCAGCGGCGGACATGGAGAAGCAAATCCCCAAGGCGGTGGTGCAGGAACGCTTCGAGCGGCTTCACGCGCTGCAGGAGCATATCAGTGCGGAGGAGAACGCGAAGCTCGTCGGTACGCGCCAGGAACTTTTAGTGCAGGAAGACGGCCGCAAAAACGACCGCACTCAGCGCATGTCGGGGCGTGCCCGCGACGGGCGCCTGGTGCACTTCGCACTCGAGGGCGCCATTGACGGCGAGGTTCGCCCGGGCGACTACGTCACGGTCACCGTCACTGAGGCGAAGCCGCACTACCTGATCGCGGATTCCGGCATCCACGAGCACCGCCGCACTCAGGCGGGCGACAACTCCGCGCGGGGCGAGGTGCCCACCACCGCGCCGATCGGAGTGGGTCTCGGCCTGCCGTCCATCGGCCGGCCCGCCGCTGTGCCGGCGGATTCCGCCTGCTGCGGCGGCTAGGGCTACAGTTGGGCGACATGACGCAGTCCAACACCGAATCCCTCGCCCAAGCGGAGAAAACCGCAGCCTCCACCGTCGATATGGGGGCGAAGCGTTGGGTGCTCGGCGCGGCAGCTGCGCTGTACCTGGTGTCGCTGTTCCTGCCGTTTGTCGGAGACGCCTCCGGCTGGCAGGTGCTCGCCGCTAGCAGTGCGGCCGAGGAGGCACACACCGCTATCACGGAGTATGTCTTTGCGTGGGTTTCCTTTATCGGAGTCGGCGTTGTGACCACGCTCGTTGTAGCGTTTCAGCGGTTCGCGCTGGCTGTGCCTGCCTGGATGGTTACCGCCGTCTCGCTCGTGTTCTCGGTGCTGGGCATCTGGCTGCGCAACTCCAGCGGGGTGGATATCCACCGCGGCCCCGGGTACTACCTGGCTATTCTTTCGGCGGCCGTCGTGGTATTTACCATCTTCCCGCTCATTCTGTCGCGCAACGCATCGCAGGCGGCCGTCGCCCGCGAACGCGCTGAGGCTCAAGGCCGGGACCAAGTCGCGCTCGCCCAGCAGGCGGCGACGAGGGAGACTGAAAACCCGTTGCTTATCGACGACCGAAGGTCCCGCGCCGCCCAGCGCCACAAGCGATTGGATTAGTACTTCTGCCAGGCGGTGGTGGCAGAAACCACTTCGGCGTCCAAGGCGCGCATGACGGCCTTCGCGGCGGGGGCGTCGGCGGGGTAGGAGCAGTACACCGTTTCCACGTCTTCCCACACGTGCGTCGCCTGTTCGAGGGAGGCACGGAGCATGTTTGAGCCGATGCCGCGGCCGCGGTGCCCGGGCAGAACGTAGACCAAGCCCAGTTCGCACACTTTGGGGTTGCCGGAGGCGTAGCGGACCACTTCACACAGGCCCACAATCTCGCCGTCGACGTAGACGAGGCCTGTCAGCTGCGCGCCACCGCGGTCGTTGAGCCGCGCGCCAGCGTCGCGGATGCGGGCGAGGTCCCACTCAATGGTGTCCATGACGAGATCGCCGCGCGGGTAGTCGCGGGAGGCTGCGGTGAGCAGACGGGAGAACTGTTGCACCTCCTCCGGCGCTGCGGTGCGCCGGGAGGAAAATCCGGGACCTTCGACAACGTCGAGCTCGCACGGCGATGTGCCAGGCAGTGTGGCAACCGCAGAGGCGTCGAAGGTCGCCTGGTCCTCGCGGAACGCTGGAACGTAGCCGAAGTCCCGCACCTTCGGCGGTTCGTCCGCATTGACGGTGTGAGTCACCCAGAGTTGGCGCGTGGGGCGGTTGAGGCGGACCGAGAGATCGTCGAGAAGCGTCAGGGCGCTGGCCCACGGTGCGGCGGGGATGGGCTCGCCTGGAAGCGGCGCGAGCTTGGAGTCGAAGGTGAAGTTGGCTTCAATGACCCCGCGGTCCTCCAGAAGCGGCAGGGAGACGAACAACCAGGCATCGAGGTCGTCGAGATCGTCGGCGAACAGCTCGGGATATCCCACATCCGTAACTGGGCGGAGGTGCTGCGCAGACGTTAGCCCGAACAGCATCGCCTCCGACTCAGCGGACGGCTCGAGGCGCTTGGCAATGTGGGGCGCGGACACACCGGAGGTGGCAAGGCCAGTGATGTCCTGAATGGCCAGCGTGGCGGAAAACGCGTAGCCCCCGACCACAGCCTCGGCGCTGTCGCCGTGATCTGGGCGGGGGACGAACAGGTGAGGGTGCAGCACTAGCCCTCGTTGACAGCCTTGGCGGCCACGTCGGCGAACTCCTGCCACTGCTGCGCCTGCTCGCGGAGCGAGGCGGCCTTCGCCGCGTCGCCCTTCGCCTCTGCGGCCTCGGCCTGGCGTACGAACTCGTCCGCCTTGACCTGGAACTGATTCGCCTTGTCCTGCTGCGCCGGGTCGGTCTTGCGCCAGCGGGAGTCCTCGGCATCCGCTACACGCTGCTCGATGCGCGCGATCTTGTCCTCGAACTCGCGCACACGCCCGCGTGGGACATAGCCGATCTCGTCCCACTTGTCCTGCAGCTCGCGCAGCTTCGCCTTCGCACCACCCAGCCCTTTCGCCGGGTCGACCTGTGCGTCGTACTCCGCCAGCAGGGCATCCTTGGCCTCGGCGTTAGCCTCGAACTCGCGGTCGCGCTCGGCGTTGACGGCGTTGCGGGCCTCGAAGAAGTGGTCTTGGGCTGCACGGAAGCGTTCCCACAGCTTGTCGTCCACCTCGCGCGGGGCGCGGCCGGCAGCCTTCCACTCTGCCATGAGGTCGCGGTACGCGCGGGCCGTCTCGCCCCACTCGGTGGAGTCTTTCAGCGCCTCGGCGCGCTCCACCAGCTCTTCCTTAGCTTTCCTTGCCTGCGCGCGGCCGCGATCCAGCTCTGCGAAGTGGGAGCCGCGGCGGCGGTTGAAGCTGTCGCGGGCGCGCGAATAGCGCTTCCACAGCTCGTCGTCTGTCGCCCGGTCGATGCCGCGGATGCCGCGCCATTCTTCCAAGATCTCGCGGATGCGGTCGCCTGCTGCCTTCCATTCGGTCGAGTTTTCCGCGAGATCCTCCGCTTCAGCAGCGAGCTTCTCCTTGCGGGCGATCGCATCGCGGCGGCGCTGCGCTTTCTGCTCCTTCGCCTTCTCTCGCGCGGAATCGGAGGCGTCGATCGCCTTGTCCAGGCGGGCCTCCACGGCATCGATGTCGCCGATCACGGCGGCGTCGGCCAGCGACGCCTTCAGTGCTTCGGCGGATTTGCGGATGGAATCGGCTTCCTCCGGGTGGGCGCGCAGGCGGGTCTCAAGTAGCTCGACTTCGGTGACCAAATCGTCGTAGCGTTGGCCGTAGTGCGCCAGTCCCTCCTCCGGGGTCCCCGCCTGCCAGGAGCCGATCTGGCGCTCCTCGCCACGGCGGGTGAGGAAAACGTTGCCATCTTCGTCTACGCGGCCGAATTTCGACGGATCCGACGGTTCACGTGCGGGCATTGGTGCCGGGGTGACGGTTTTTACCGTGGCGCCCGGGCGCGGCCCGGGTTTTTTCGCCATCGCGGCGGGCGACGGCACCTTCGTGCCCGGGGTCGGAGTGGAATGCGGGGTGTTGGACTCAGTCATCGGGGACATCCTTTCCGCGGCCTCGTCGGCCGCACTGTGCCGCGCGTCGCGGCTGCCTTGCGCAATGCGTGCGATATTACAGCCAGTCTCTCCACTGCGGGGAGCAATCGGGGCGCTGGGTAGGGTTGTGCGCGTGAGACCCAACCTTTGGATCGTGCCGGGATCGCCCGCGCTCGCGCTTTCGCCTGATGACGCAGCTTCGCGCCGCCTCCTCCAAGCCATGAGAAAGCTCGCGGGTACTGCTGCGGGGCGGCCGATCGACATCGTCTGTTCCATGGATGAGCGTTGGCGCACCTCCCGAACCGGCACATTCGCCGCCTGGGGCGGGCCGCAGATCACCGTGCGCGGGGGCAATTACCTGGGCGAGCTCGTCGCGCGGTATTCGATAGGGGACCTGCCTGTACGCGCGGTCCGGGACGACATCGGCAGCCCCGACACAGACTCGGTCACCGTGGTGGTGCTGGATGGCCCGGCCGGGCTCACGCCGCGCGCCCCACTTGCGCTGGTAGAGGGCGCACCGGAGTACCACCAACGGCTGTGTGGGTGGCTCGATGGCGGGGAACCGGAGGTCGTCGATAAGCTGCTGCCCGAGCCTGCGCTTTGGCACCAGCTTGCGGCTCTGCCGCGACGCGATGCGGCGTTGATCGACCATGACAACACCCTTGGCGTTGGCCGATATGTGGCGCAGTGGTGCGTATGAGACCGATCGCAGTAGTAGGCCCCACGGCCAGCGGCAAGTCCGCGCTAGGCATCGCGCTTGCCCGCAAGCTCGGCGGCGAGGTGGTGAACGTCGACTCCATGCAGCTGTACAAGGGCATGGATATCGGCACCGCCAAGCTGGCTGTGGATGAGCGAGAAGGGATCCCGCACCACCTGCTAGACATCTGGGACGTCACGCGCACCGCGTCCGTTGCGGAGTACCAGGAGCTGGCGGTTGCGACGGTGGAGGGGATCATGGCGCGCGGCAAGGTGCCGGTGCTCGTGGGCGGGTCGATGCTGTATGCGCAGTCGCTTATCGACGCCTGGGCGTTCCCACCCACCGATCCAGCCGTGCGCGCGAAGTACGAGCACCGGCTGGCGGACATCGGCGTAGATGCACTGCACGCAGAGCTGGCGCAGGTGGACCCGGAGGCCGCGCGTGTGATCGAGGACAAGGACCCGCGCCGCACCGTCCGCGCCCTCGAGGTGATCGAGCTGACGGGCAAACCCTTCCAGGCGTCCCAGCCGCCGAAGAACGCTGAGCCGCGCTGGGGCACCCGCATCCTCGGGCTTCGCACGCAGCCAGAATGGCTGAACCCTCGAATCGAGCTGCGCACCAGGCTCATGTTCGAGCAGGGGCTTATCGACGAAACACGTGGCCTGGTGGACTCCGGCCTGGTGCGGGATTCCACCGCCGGACGCGCCATCGGCTACGCCCAAGTCCTGGCGATGCTCGACGGGGAACTGACCGAGAAAGAGGCGGTGGAACAGACCATCACCGGCACCCGCCGCTATGTGCGCCGTCAGCGCTCCTGGTTCAACCGCGACCCGCGAACGGTGTGGCTGGACGCCGCAGGGGCGGACGTGGTCGGTGCCGCGTTAGACTCGCTGGCGTGAAATTCCTTAAAGCGCACGCCACCGAAAACGACTTCGTCGTCCTCATCGACGTCGATGACAAGCTCGACGTCACCCCGGAGCAGGTCGCGTTTCTGTGCGACCGTCGCGCAGGTGTCGGCGGCGACGGACTGCTGCGCGTGGTGCGCCGAGCGGGAGCCGAAAATGGTATCTGGTTCATGGACTACCGCAACGCCGACGGCACCGTTGCGGAGATGTGTGGAAACGGCATTCGGGCGTTCGCCCACGTCTTGGTTGCCGAAGGGCTTGTAGACGCCTCCGAGTTCGACGTTGACACCCGCGCCGGTGTCAAGCACATCCGGGTGATCTCCGCCGACTGCGCCGACGCGATTGTCTCCGTGGGCATGGGCCGCGTCGAGGTCACCGGTGTGTCCACCGCGGCGATGGGCGAGCAGCAGTTCGCGGGCATCGGCGTGGACGTGGGCAACCCCCACCTGGCGTGCGTGATTCCGGGGATGACCCCCTCGGACCTTGCGGATATGGAGTTTGTGGCCCCTGAGTTCGACCCCGAGTTTTTCCCCAAGGGCGTCAACGTGGAAGTGCTTACCGAACTCACCGACGGTGCGGTCCACATGCGTGTCTGGGAACGAGGCGTGGGGGAAACCCGCTCGTGCGGCACCGGCACCGTGGCCGCCGCGCAGGCCGCTTTGGCGGATGCGGGCATCGAAAACGGCTCTGTCGTTGTGAACGTGCCCGGCGGTTCCATAGAGGTCGTGCTCGCAGACGGCGAAGCCACAATGACCGGCCCGTCCAACATTGTTTTCCGTGGAGAGCTTACGAACGAGTTGTAAGGATGCGCTAGGCTGCGGCCCGAATATTCATAGCGCTTTTCGAACTTGCCTCTAGGCTGGGCCGATCTCCTTGGCCGCCCGGCGCGCGTCGTTCCAGGCCTCCTGCAGCTCGAAGGCGCGCTCGTCGGCGACGGTGAGGATGCGCTCGAGCTGCGCCTTGTCAGCTGAGGCGGACTCCAGGTAGCCGTCGATGCGCTCGAGGAAGCGGCGTGCCGAAGAAGCGCGCAAAAGGAATTCGTTGACCTGGGGCACGGAGTTGTCCGGGTTCGCCAGCGCAGGGTAGTGCAGGGTGCGGTCCGCGATATCAGAGGCGGCAGCACCGTTTTGCAGCTGGTCGTAGGCGGCGAGTACTTCCGCGATGTCGTCGCGGGCGTATTGCAGCGAGGAACGGATGGCCAACACTTCCGGGTCCGCCTGCACGCGGCGGGAGATGAGGATCGCCCCGATGACCAGCAGCGCCGACAGCAGTAGGCCCGGAAGCTTCAGCGCGAGTACGAGCAGCACGCAGGCAGCGAGTACGAGTGCGCCGAGTAGCGCTCGTGACAGATCCTTGTCGGGTGAGCTCATCGTCGACCACTTACACGGTTAGTGGCCGCCGCATCCGCAAGATCCGCCGCAACCCCCGCATCCTCCGCCAGAAGCAGTGGGGATGGAGCCGGCCATTACGGCGGTGCCGGCAATCACTGAATCGCGTTGGGGCAATTCCCCGTCAGGCAAGCACACGTCGAACGGGAAAGCCGCATCCACGGAGACGTGGATGAAGCGCTGGCCGGTGAGTGCGGAGGTGCGGTACTCCGCTTCCAGCACGCGGCCGGAGAACTCTGCGCTCGCGTCCGGGGCCGTTGCGCTGCCGGCTGCCACAGCTTCCGCGCCTGCGGAGGTCACGGTGCCCACCACTGCGCCTGGGTGCAACGCTAGGTAAGCGTCGGTGGATTCGTAGTAGTCCACAGCCAGACCGAGCGCAGAAACGGATAGCTCCTGCCATTCCAGGGCTGGATCGTCCACAAGCAGCGGCTCCTGGGCCAGGTTGACCGTCAGCGACGCCATGGCGTTGCCGCGCGGATCGACGATGTCGGCCAGCGCGACGACGTCGTTAAGCGGTGTGATGTGCGCGTACGTGCGCGTGACTGACTCGAAGCCCGCAAACGTGGCAAACGGCTCCACAGCCAAAATGTTCAGCTGTGCGCCTGACGGGTCGGTGTACTGAATTAGCTGCCCACCCCGGACTTCCCCCACAACCGCCAACCGGTCCGTAGCGATAGCGGCCTCCACCGCGTCCTGCCACTTGTCAAAGCTCAGGCCTAGTGCGGAAAGATCGGTGCTCACTGCTGTGCTCATGGCCGTAGATTCTAGTCGTTCGGCGGTGCCGGGAAGAATCCCGTGCCTGTTCGCGTTCTATCGGGTAGATATGACAGTGAAACATGCAACAAACAGGAAAGAACACTTTTTGCTTGACGATGAACTGACGCCCGATCAGCGCGCTCACGACGAGCTGCTGCGCCAGGCATTCCGCCACAACGAGCCGCAACCCGGCACCGAGCCGACGGTGGGCGCACTCGATTTGGCAGACCGCAACTCCTTCCGCTCGGTCGCTGGATCCACGGAGCTTCGTTCCGAGGATCACCTTGACGTCTACGAGGTGGAGTACCGAAAGCTCCGCATCGAGCAGGTGCTCCTCGTCGGAGCCTGGACGGAAGGAACCGTCGCGGAGATTGAGGCGAGCATGTGGGAGCTGGCCGCGCTCGCGAAAACGGCTGGTGCCGAAGTATTGGACATGTTCTACCAAAAGCGGGACAAGCCGGACCCGGGCACGTACATCGGCTCCGGCAAGGTTTCGGAGCTGCGAGATATTGTCCAGGCAACCGGCGCGGACACGGTCATCTTCGACGGCGAACTCTCGCCCTCGCAGATGATCGCACTGGAGGAAGCGCTGAAGATCAAGGTGATCGACCGCACCATGCTCATCCTGGACATCTTCGCCCAGCACGCGAAGAGCAAGGAGGGCAAGGCGCAGGTGAGCTTGGCGCAGATGGAATACCTCTACAGCCGCACCCGTGGCTGGGGCGGCAATCTCTCACGCCAGGCCGGCGGTCGCGCAGGTTCCAACGGCGGCGTAGGCCTTCGCGGTCCAGGTGAGACGCGTATCGAGGCGGATCGGCGTCGTCTGCGCACTGAGATGGCTAAGTTGCGCCACCAGCTACGCGACATGACCACCGCGCGTGAGGTCAAGCGTGCTCAGCGTCAACGCTCCACCATTCCGAAGATCGCTATCGCCGGCTACACTAACGCGGGTAAGTCCTCGTTGATCAACGCGATGACCGGTGCGGGTGTCTTGGTGGAAGATGCACTCTTCGCTACCCTGGATCCCTCAACGCGAAAGGCCAAGCTGGCGGACGGGCGAAATGTGGTGCTGACGGACACAGTCGGTTTCGTTCGTCACCTACCCACCCAGCTCGTGGAGGCATTTAAATCAACGCTGGAGGAAGTCGCCGGCGCGGATTTGGTCCTCCACGTCGTGGACGGCTCCGACGCGTTCCCCTTGAAGCAGATCGAGGCAGTTAACGAGGTGCTCGCCGAGGTCACCAGGGACTCCGGTGAGGAAATGCCGCCCGAAATCGTGGTGGTGAACAAGATCGATGACGCCGACCCGCTCGTGCTTGCAGAGCTCCGCCACGCATTTGAAAAGACCGGCAGGACCGCAGTGTTCGTCTCTGCGCTGACGGGCGAGGGGATTGACGAGCTCGAGGCGCGTATAGAGCAGCACCTTAACGCCATCGACGCCCACGTGACTATGGTCGTTCCCTACACACGCGGTGATGTGGTGAGCCGCGTGCACGACGAGGGCACGGTTCGCTCTGAAGAGTACGAAGAGGCGGGTACTCGCATCGACGTCCGCCTACCGCGCGTGCTCGCCGAACAGTACGCCGAATTTGTGGTGGGTTAGCGGCGCAGCTGAGATGCGGCTTCCTCGTCGAGGACGACCGTCGTCCGCGGGTGGTTCTGCAACACCGATGCGGGGCACCCCGGAGTCACGGGTCCTTCGACCAGGGCCCTGACTGCGTCAGCCTTGTTGGCGCCCGTGGCGATAAGCACGATGGTGTGCGCCTCCATGATGGTGCCCACGCCTTGGGTAAGCGCTTGGCGGGGAACCTGCTCTTCGTTGTCTAAGAAGCGTGCGTTATCTGCAACGGTCGTGGGGTGGAGATCGATCCGGCGCGTCCTGGAGTCCAGTGCGCTCGGAGGCTCGTTGAAGGCAATGTGGCCGTTCGCGCCCACCCCGAGGATCTGTACGTCGACGCCCCCGGCGGCGCGAATACGATCCTCGTAACTGCGGGCCTCCGCCTCCGGATCGTCCGTCCGGCCGTCGAGAGATTGAACCTTCGCATCATCAATGTCGATGTGATTAGTGAATTCTCGGCGGATGGTGGCGTAATACGACTGCTCGTCCTCACGCTCGAGACCGACATACTCGTCCAGCAGAAACGCATCGCAATTGGCGAAGCTCAATCCTTCCTCGCGGTGGCGGCGAGCAAGTTCGATATATGTCGGGTTCGGCGTGGAGCCTGTGGCGAGCCCAAGGGTGGCACCGGCACGCACGAACGGTTCAATGATGTCGGCAGCGTACTCGCCGACTTCTCCAGCGGTCGGACGAACAATGATATCCATGCTGCATAAAGTAGCAAGGCCAAAGATGTGCCCGGGCCGTGGCCCGGGCACATGCTCTTCGATTAGCGAAGAGCGCTTACTCCTCATCGAGGTTTTTCTCGATGAGTGAGGCGATCTCTTCAACCGCCTCGGCGTTGTCTGAAGTGACGGTGACTTCGTCTCCGTGTTCCGCGCCCATCGCCATAATCATCAGCGAGGATGCTGCATCCGTCTCGTCGTCGTCACCGCCGACGAGGGTAAGCAAGATCTCCTCGTCGTACTCACCGGCGGCATCCGCAATAACTGTCGCTGGGCGCGCGTGCAGCCCGACGGTGGAGCCAACCTTCACAGTCTTAGAAGCCATCAGGGGGATCCTTTCTGTTGTTTCCCTACTGTCGTACCGAGTGTAGGTCTGCGCACTGAAACAATGCCACCATGATCATATGAATCTGCGAGTGGACTAATCGCGAAGCGGCTCGGCCGAAGCCAGAATTACCTCGACGCCGTGTGACCGTAGCTCCTCTACAAAAGCGGGCGGTGCACCAGCATCGGTGACAACCACGTCGATCTCGTTGAGCGGGGCGAAGCTGACCACGTAATCGTTGCCGAGCTTCGTTGAGTCGCACAACACAACCACGCGTTGCGCATTAGTGACCATCGCCGCTTTGACGGCAGCCTCCTGTGCGTCCGCGGTGGACAGCCCATGTTCGACCGACAAGGCGTTGGTCCCCACAAACGCGACATCGGCCTGAATGAGCGCGAGCGTCCTCAGCGCCGTACTGCCCACGACCGCCTGGCTGATGGGGCGGACGGTGCCGCCCAGTAGCTGGACCTCCCGCAGGCCGGCGCCACTGAGCTCGAGCGCGGTCGGGATGGAGTTAGTTACCACCGAGTACGCCTGTTGGCCACCAATTCCGGCGAGACGAGTACCCAGACTGCTGATGGTGGTACCCGAGTCAAGAAAGATTGTGCAGTGCTCAGCCTGAGGTACGAGCCGGAGCGCCGCTTCCGCAATGGCAGTCTTCGCGGACGAGGATGCGCGTTGCCGGGCATCGAGTGGGAGTTCGGCCGAGCGGAAGGACTGGTTCGCAACGGCACCACCGTGCACGCGGTGAACGACACCCTCATCGTGGAGCGCGGCGAGGTCGCGACGGATGGTTTCCGCAGTCACGCCGAAGCGCAGCGCCAACTCAGTGACGTTGACGCGGCCCTCAACAGCAGTCAGTGACGCGATCTGGCGCCTGCGCTCTTCGGCGTACATTGTTCTCCTGAATCTCTAGCTGCGCGTTTCCCACCGCCGACACGTCGGCGCGCAAGCGTTTCTATAGCGTACGGAATACCGAGATGACGCGCCCCATAATCTCCGCTTGATCGCCTTTGATCGGCTCGAAAGCTTCGTTGTGGGGCAGCAGCCACACGCCTGTGGAATCACGGTGGAACTCCTTAACGGTGGCTTCACCGTCGAGCAGAGCTGCAACGAATTCGCCTTCCTCTGCGTTTGGCTGCGAGCGGACAACCACCCAGTCACCGTCAAGAATGCCCGCATCACGCATGGACTCGCCGACCACGCGCAGCATGAACACGTCTCCGTCACCGAGCAGCTCTTCCGGCAGCGGGTAGTAGGTATCGACGTTCTCCTCCGCCAGGATGGGGGCGCCAGCAGCGATCTGCCCGACTACCGGGACATAGCGAGCGTTCGAAGCCTCATCTGGTTTCGATTCCTGCGGCTTGCGCTTCTTCCGCCCCGTATCTGGCAGCTGACGCAGGTCTACTGCGCGCGGCTTGTTCGGGTCGCGCCGCAAGAAACCTTTCTTTTCCAACTCCTTGAGCTGGTAGGCAACAGAGGAAGTGGACTGCAGACCCGCAGCGTCACCAATCTCGCGGATGCTTGGCGGGTATCCCCGCAGTACAACAGCATCCTGGATGACCTGCAAAATGCGGCGCTGACGGTCTGATAGCGCGTTGTAATCCGGGTTGCCTGGGTCGGACTTTTTCTTTGCCATGAACGCTCCTCGGGCTCGGCGGGTGATTTCGCGGTTACGAACCTACCAGATAGGGCACTCATGTTCGATGAATTGACATATGGAGTAAACACGCTTCTCACCGGGTGCTATAAATCGAACATGTAAGCGGGTTCGAACATACGAGCGTGAGTGTGTTCGAACATGTCGATAACGAGCGTAGTGTTTGCCGCGAGATGAAAGGAGCACGATCGTGTCCGTAGTTATTAACCCAGTGCAGCGCCCCTTTGTCGGCCGCCAGGTTGCCCCAGCTGTAGTCCCGCCAGCGGAAGTATGGGACGTAGAACTTGGTGGATCTCGAATCTCCGCACAGAACGCTGTTCGAACTATAAGTTTCGATGGTCGAAAAAATGAGCGCTCGGATGGGGCTCAGAATACGGGCGCGGTAGGCGATGAGAGCCCGTTCGAATCCCGGCGCGAGATAAGAGACACCTTGTTGTTGGGAGTGTGCATGACGGCAGCACTGTTGATTGGCGCAGCTTTTGGCGGCGTGTTCTCCGGTGCCGGGGACGTCGCTGCGTCAACGACTGGTGGTCAGGTTTCTTCTGCGATATCGGGGGCAGACTTCAGGTGAGGGGGGCGTAGACTCACTGCGGTCTCAAAACGATGCAACCTGAGGGGTGGAAAACCGTGATTTGTCCCTTCTGCCACAATGAGCAGTCCCGCGTCACTGACTCGCGGTTGGTTGAAGCTGGCTCCGCCATTCGGCGCCGAAGAGAATGCACGGAATGTGGGGGTCGTTTTACTACAGTGGAAAAAGCGGTGCTGACTGTAGTGAAACGCAATGGCGTCAGCGAACCGTTCGACCGGGACAAGCTCATCGTCGGTGTGAGGCGTGCCTGCCAGGGCAGAGACGTCACCGATGACGCGCTGAAGCGCCTCGCGCAAGAAGTGGAGGAGACAGTTCGGGCGCAGGGCAGCTCTCAGGTGCCCGCCCACGAGATTGGGCTTGCGGTCCTGGAGCCTCTTCGCGCGCTCGACGAAGTGGCGTACCTCCGTTTCGCATCTGTTTACAAATCATTTGAGAGTGCAGACGACTTTGAGTCTGAAATCCGCTTGATGCGGCGCCGAGACCGCGAGGACTTTTAAGCGCTCCCCGTTACCGCAATGCGTCAATTTTCTTCTCAATGCGGCGCTGACTCACTGGTTTCGGAGTTCCTAGGCGCTGGGCGAACAAGCTCACCCGCAGCTCTTCGATGAGCCAGAGGATCTCCTTGTACGCCTTTGACTTGGAACGCCCGGCTGGCAGGGAGTTGAGCCGTTGGGCCAAATAGTGCTTTACCGAGTCGATGACCGATTGCCGGTCGGCGTCACGGTCCGGATCTAATCGCATGTCTTCCAGGCGGATGCGCATAGCGTCGATGTAGCGAGGCAGATGCTGGAGGTGTCCGATGCCGTGCACGGTTACTGCGTGCTTCGGCAGGTAGAACTTCAGCTGCTCCCTCATGTCATCGATAGCTGGCCCTTCCCACCGCTCGAGCTCTGTCGCAATGTTCGCGTATTCCGCCAGCGCAGGCGCGAGCGTCACCACGACGCGGCGCACCGCGCCCGGGACTTGTGGCCGAATTTTGGCCACGAGCGCCTCAAAGTCCTCAGGCGATCGCACAGGCCCGCCATGAGAGAACATAAGGTCGCGGATCACGGCCACGCGCGCGTCTTCGACTAGTCCGCTAGCCCCTCCGTGCGGGTACCGGTCCACTGCGACCTTCTGTCGCAGCGGCAGTCCTTTCGTCATTTGTGCGGCGTTGACGGAGATTTCCCGCAGGAGCAGCGTTAGTGTCGCAGTCACCATGGACGCGTCTGCTGCAGCCTTCGTCGGGTGCACCGTGACTTTCACGCCGTCCTTCGTTGCCTCCAGAGCGGGGTATGCATCGACGGCGTTTCCGTCGATGGTGGTGGTTACCGTCGCTGGGATCTCTCCGAGAGAGTCGGCGGTCCATTTGGCAACTGCGGCGGACTCGGAGGTGCGACCCGCCTTCGAAACCGAGGATTTGATCTTGCCTGCTTGTCGGCTTTTCAAGGCGGACAAGTCGGTATCGTGGTCGACGACTTTGCCTCGGCGGTCGATAGCCGCGAACGTCACCTTCAAATGTTCCGGTAGTGCGTCCGGTTGGAAGTCCGTGCCGTTGATGCCGCGGCCGCCGACGTTGCGCAATGCGTCTGCGAGCGCGTCCGCAAACGGGGTTTCCCGCAGTTCCTCGTCGGTCCTCTCGCTGCCGGCCTGGTTTGCATGGATCGCGTCGAGGGCGCGCTCGGCGAAGTCGGGGGCTGGAACCACTGTCTTGCGCAGAGCTTTTGGCAGGGTGCGGATGTATTCGGCAGCCAACTCAGAACGCAACCCTGGTACTAACCAGTCAAACCCCTCGGACCGTAAATTAGCTAGCAGCGGAACTGGGACTTCGACGGTGACGCCGTCGAAAGGATCGCCCGGCTCAAACTTGTAGCGCAGTGCGTAATCGATCGTGCCTTGGCGCCATACTTCGGGGAAGGCGGCCACGGAGGAGTCCACGCCGCCATCATCGACCAACTTGGCAGGGTCGAAGTCGAGGTAGTGCTTGTCCTCAGCCCGTTTTTTCTTCCACCACGAGTCAAAGTGGCGTGCGGTAGTGACGGTTTCCGGTAGACGTGAGTCGTAGAAGTCGAACAGCGTATCTTCGTCGACCACTAGGCCGCGCCGGCGAACTTTTTCTTCCACCTCGGCCGCCTCAGCGAGGAGGGCATCATTGTGGTCGATGAACTGGTGGTGTCTGTTCCAATCGCCCCCCAGCAACGCGTGACGGATAAACATATTGCGCGCGCCTGCTGCATCCACGCGGTGGTAGGGCACCAGGCGATCCCGAACTATGGTCACGCCGTAAAGCATGGACTTTTGGTGCACCATGGCTGCGGAGCGTTTGCGCGACCACACCGGCTCGGAATAGCTGTGCTTCATCAAGTCCCCGGCGGCGGATTCAACCCACGCAGGCTCGATTTTGGCTACGTCGCGCGCCCACAAACGCGAGGTTTCCACCAGCTCTGCAGCCATGAGGAACTCTGGGGGCTTTTTGCTTAGCGACGACCCGGGAAACACCATGAACCGAGTCCCTCGCGCCCCCTGGAACTCCTTCGAGTTGCCGTCGCGTGCACCGATGTTGGACAGCAGCCCAGTCAATAGCGACTTGTGAATTGCGTCTGCATCGCGCTCGCCGGCGACGTTTTCCGCACGTGACCAGCCAAGCTTGCGCTCTACGTCGCGCAGCTGGCGCACGAGGTCGAACCACTCCCGGATGCGCATGTAGTGCAGGTACTCGCGCTTCATGCGTTTGCGGAAGGCGTTGCCGGACAGCTCATCGCGAGAATCCCCGATATAGTCCCAAAGCTTGAGCGCGGAGAGAAAGTCCGACGTGGCGTCCTTGAACCGGGCATGGGCCTGGTCCGCTTGCGCCTGGTACTCCAGCGGCCGCTCGCGCACATCCTGGATGGTCATGCTGGCCACGATGACGGTGACGTCATCGAGAACGCCGAGGCGGTTGGCCTCGACCAGCATGCGCGCCATTTTGGGGTCTACGGGAATGCGGGCGATGTCGCGCCCCACTGCGGTGAGGACGGGTGCGCCGCCGCGCTCTTTGTCGGTAATGGCGCCGAGCTCGTGCAGCAGCATGAGGCCGTCGCGTACGGCTTTGCGGTCGGGCGGCTGGATGAAAGGGAACTCGCTGATGTCTCCAAGCCGCAGCGAAATCATTTGCAGCACGACTGAGGCGAGGTTCGTGCGCAAAATTTCAGGATCGGTGAACTCGGGGCGCGCGGAGAAGTTCTCCTCCGAATAGAGCCGGATTGCCACGCCATCTGCGGTGCGGCCTGACCGGCCCGAACGCTGATTGGCTGAGGCCTGCGAGATCTCCTCGATGGGAAGGCGCTGAACCTTCGTGCGCGTCGAGTACCTCGAGATGCGCGCGAGTCCGGTATCCACAACGTAGTGGATACCGGGCACGGTCAGCGAGGTCTCTGCGATATTGGTCGACAGCACAATTCGCCGGCCTGAGTGTGGGGCGAACACGCGGTGTTGCTCGGCGTTAGACAGGCGGCCGAACAGTGGCACGACTTCCACGCCTCGCCAGTGCTGTTTTTCAATAGCTTCCATGCAGTCGCGGATGTCGCGCTCGGAAGAAAAGAAGCACAAAATATCGCCGTCGCCCTCGCGCATCAGCTCTTTGCACGCGTCGACTACGCCGTCAATCATGTCGGTGTCGATCTCTTTGACCGAGCCGTCTTTCATCTCCACGGGCTCCACGAGCGGGCGGTAGCGGATCTCAACCGGATAAGTTCGCCCCGACACCTCGATGACGGGAGCAGGATTGCCCTCCGCATCTGCGAAATGCCGTGCGAATGCGTCCGGGTCAATCGTCGCGGATGTGACAATCACCTTCAGATCCGGACGCGTCGGCAGCAGGCGCTTGAGATAGCCGAGGAGAAAGTCGATGTTCAGGGAGCGCTCATGGGCCTCGTCGATGATGATGGTGTCGTAGGCGTTGAGGAACCTGTCGCGTTGCATTTCGGCGAGGAGAATGCCGTCTGTCATCAACTTCACAGCAGTGGTATCCGACACGCGATCGTCGAAGCGGATCGCATATCCGACAGACTCGCCGATCTCCTGGCCCAGCTCATCTGCGATGCGTTCGGCTACGGTGCGGGCAGCCAGCCTTCGCGGTTGCGTGTGCCCGATCAGACCGCGTCTGCCGCGCCCCATATCCAGCAGCATCTTCGGAATTTGGGTGGTTTTGCCGGAGCCTGTTTCACCTGCGATGACGACCACTTGATGGTCCCGGACAAGATCCATGATGTCCTGGCGTCGTGCGGACACAGGAAGATGCTCTGGGTACTCAATCGCCGGTATGTGGGCATCACGCTTAGCGACGCCCGAACGGGCCGCGTCCACATCAGCGCCGATCGCGGCAAGTGCATCTGCAGAGTTGGCGTTTTTGAGCCGCCGGCGGAACCGTCGGACGTCGGCGATTGGTACGTCATCGAGCGCCTGGTAGAGCTGCGACTTTACGGACTTGGTCGGTTGCTGGGCGTTGTCCGTTTTCGATGACGACGAGGTGGGGGATGTGTGATCGTTCATAGCCAGAGCGTGAGTTTAGCGCGGCAGGAGCGTCCTGCCCGATTCCGTCGCCTCCCTGTAGGCGCGTGTGATCAATTGCCCCAGTTGCTCAAACTCCGCGTGACGGCGCGACGACGCGCGCACGGCAAGACCGACGGTTCGCTTCGCGTCCACGCTCGCGTCGAAAGTGGATACGGCCAAGCCGGGACGCCCACACTCCGTGGCGACTGCAGACAACGGCACCAGTGTGGAACCGAGCCCGGCGACCACTAGCTGCACCACCGTGGTTAACGACGTTGCACGGGTTGCTGATTGCGCCCCCGGTGTCCGGTTGACCTCAGCTAGCTTGCACAGCTCCACAATCTGGTCGCGAAGGCAATGCCCGTCGTCGAGCAGCAGCAGGTCCATGTCTTTGAGCGCCTCCAGGGGCAGATCGCCCCGCCCGGCCAGAGGATGCTCGGGGGAGGTGACGACGGCGAACGCTTCGTCGTAAAGCGGGATGTCCGTCACGCCGCTCGCTGCGGTTGGGGTGGCCAGCACGGCGACATCGATATGGCCGTCGCGCAGCCGTTGCAGCAAATGTTCGGTCTGACTCTCCACGATCCGGGGCTGGAGCTCGGGGTATTCTTCCTCGAGCAGGGTGAGAAGCGCGGGCAAGATGTACGGGGCAATGGTGGGGATGATGCCGATGTTTAAAGGCCCTGCAAGCTCACCGAAAACGCCGCGGGATTGCGCAACGAACGCGTCGGCGGCCTCCAACGTTGCCTTGGCATAGGGGAGTAGCTCTTCGCCCGTGGGGGTGACGATGACGCGCCGGGTTGAGCGCTCGATGAGCTGGATCCCTAAGCCCGTTTCTAGCGCCGCCAAGGCCTGGGACAGCGACGGCTGCGAGATGCCGAGTTTGGTCGCGGCGGAGACGAAGTGTTTTTGCTCCGCGATGGTGACAAACGTCCGGAGCTGAGCGAGCGTGGGTTTATATTCTCTATTGCCCATGCCTATTAAGGTACCCGAGGTTCATAAGTTTTTTCGTTGAAAGTGCGCACTGTCTGTGCCATACTGGAATCTGTCCGCTAAAACTCAGTTTGACCACTTTCTTTGGAGGAAATCACATGCCGATCATGACCGTTGGAGAGCGTTTCCCGGAGTTCGACCTCGTTGCGCTGAAGGGCGGCAACCTGAAGGAAGCGAACGCCGCTTCTCCGGACGACTACTTCGAGAACGTGTCGCTGGATAAGTACGAGGGCAAGTGGAAGATCGTCTTCTTCTACCCTAAGGACTTCACGTTTGTGTGCCCGACCGAGATCGCCGCTTTCGGCAAGCTCAACGAGGAGTTCGAGGATCGAGACACCCAGGTGCTCGGCGGCTCCACCGATAACGAATACTCCCACTTCAACTGGCGCGCTACCCACGAGGACCTGCTGAACATCCCGTTCCCGATGTTCGCTGACGTTCGCCACGACCTGATCCGTGCCCTCGGCGTCGAGAACGCTGACGGTGTGTGCGACCGCGCCACCTTCATCATCGACCCGGACGGCATCATCCAGTTCGTCTCCGTGACCCCGGATGCCGTCGGCCGCAACGTCGACGAGGTGCTGCGTGTCCTCGACGCGCTGCAGTCTGAGGAAGTCTGCGCTTGCGACTGGCAGAAGAACGACCCGACCAAGAACATCGACAAGATGGCTGTCGTCCAGGAGTCCCTCAAGTAGTACCTCCGGTTCCAAGCCCGGAAGAAGCAAACTCGTACTGCAAAGGAGTGCACGATGTCCATTGAGAACCTGCGGGGCGCATTGCCCGAGTACGCGAAGGACCAGAAGCTTAACCTCGGCTCGCTTATCCGCTCCACCGAGCTCAGCGAGCAGCAACTCTGGGGTACCCTGCTCGCGTCCGCAGCGGCGACGCGCAACGCGAAGGTGATCGCCGAAATCGCGGAAGAGGCCAAGGAGCACCTGTCCGAGGAGGCGGTGGAGGCCGCTTACGGCGCGGCCACCGTGATGGCGATGAACAACGTTGCTTACCGAGCGAAGAGCTGGTTGGGCGACGATTACGCCAACGTGAAGTTCGGGCTCCGCATGAACATCATCTCGAAGCCGGGCGTGGAGAAGGCGGACTTCGAGCTGTGGTCTCTGGCCGTGTCCACCATCAACGGCTGCGAGCACTGCGCCGTGGCGCACGCGAACACTGTCCGTGAGGAGGGCGTGACCAAAGAGCAGGTCTGGGAGGCCGTCAAGGTCGCCGGCGTGGTTCAGGCAGTGGCGCAGGCAATCGCCATCGAGGACGCGCGCTAAGCGCCAGCTTTACGACGACGAAAACCTCCGGCTGGGAACGACCCCGGCCGGAGGTTTTTGCGCTGACCTCACATGTGGAGGGCTAAAGACCGCCGAAGGGGCCGCGCAGCGGGTTGAACGGTTTGATAGTCTCGTCCACTTCGCCCGTTTCAATCTGCTTGGCCAGCATCTTGCCGGACAGGGGTCCGAGGATGATGCCCCACATGCCGTGGCCGCCGTTGGTGTAGACGTTGGGCACCTTAGTAGCGCCCACAAGCGGCAGCCCGTCAGGTGTGACTGGGCGCGAGCCCACCCATTCGTCTTGGCGGTCGTCCCAGTCGATGCCGCGGAAGAACGGCTTGGTGGTGTGGATTATCGAGGCGACGCGCCCCGGCTGGAACGGCTCGTCCGGACCCCTGAACTCCATCGTGCCAGCGACGCGGAAACGACCCTGGTACGGGGTGCAGGCGATCTTCGGGTCCGGCAAGTACACGGGACATGTGGCCGGCTGCTCTGTCTCCACGGAGAACGAATAGCCGCGGCCTGCCTGGATGAGGGTGTTCACCCCGAGACTCTTGGCGAGTTTTGGTAGCCAGGCACCGGTGGCCAGCACGACGTTGTCGGCGTGCAGCCATTCACCGGTGGCGAGCTTGACTGCAGGTTTGCGCGTCGAGCGGACTTCGACGACTTCAACGCCTGTGGTGACCTTACCGCCGCGTTCAACGATTGAATCCGCGATGGCCTGGCAGTAGGGGCCCGGCTCGATGAATCGCTGCCCGCCCATACGGTATGTCGCGCCGACCTTGTCGGTGAGCATCGGGGCGTCAACTCTCGCATCGTCGAGAGTGATCCGTTCAAACGGAATCTCTTGGCCGTGCCGCTGTGCGCCCTCGACCTCTTTGAGGAAGCCGCCGGCTTTCTTTTCGTTTTCGAAACCAATGATGAACGGGCCCTCCTGCGTGGTGGCATCGACCCCGCCGGCCTCCAGCTCGTCGAAGGCAGCGAGGGCAGCAAGGTCGGCCTTCGTCAGCCCCGCCATGGTTTTATCCCACGCGCGGCCGGTCGCATGCGCCATGAAGTTGGCACAGAAGCGCCACAGCTTCGGATCGACGCGCACGGGGACATCGAGGGCAGCGTGTTTGTCGAAGAGAGCGGTCGGACCGTATGCCCACAGACTCGAATTCGACAGCGGGATCGTTTTGCCCGGTGCGAGCCAGCCGGCATTGCCCCACGATGAACCGGCTGCGACATCGATGCGCTCCAGTACCTCCACCTCGTGCCCATACTCCTGCAGGTGCCACGCGGTGGCTAGGCCGGTCATGCCAGCACCGACAACGATCGTGCGGGTCATCTATGTTCCTCCTCACAAACCAAACCGAATGTCTTCTAGAACAATTTAACCCAGGGAGAGTAGCCCCGTCCGCGTTTCGGCTGCAGATGTCCTCTGGTTACCCGCCCACGATCTTCAACGACGAAAGCCGTACCTCACCGGCCTCGTCGGACGCATTGAGATCCACTGTCCCGTGCAGTTGGAACGCGTTGTCCCCTTCCGGATCTTTGATGATTTGGGTGACGCTCCATGACCTGCCGGTGGTGTCCGCCAGGTGGAAGAACTCCGGTCCGCGTGCGTCGGGGCCCAGGTCGACATCGTCGTACTCGTCGAAGTAGTCGTCCATCGCCGCGGGCCAGTCCACCCGGCTATCTGGCTCCAAGTAGTCCAGCATCTCCGCCAACTGGTTCTCTTTCTCGTAGGCGAACAGCTCCACTAGGCGGAAGAAGTAGTTGCGCACCATGATGGTGAACGCGCGGCGGTTCGCAGTGAGAGCGGTAGGGTCCTCCACGCCGAACGCGAGCTCGCGGTCGATGGTGTCCTGGCTCACCGGTTGGTCGGCGCCGGTCATGTGCGCCCACTCGTCGATGAGCGAGGAATCTACCTGCCTGATTAATTCGCCGAGCCACACCACGATGTCCTCGAGCTCATCGTTCATGTACGCGTCCGGGATGGAGTACGACAGCGTGCGCCACGCGTCGGTGAGGTAACGCAGCACTACGCCTTCCGAACGCGCCAGGCCGTAGGTGGCAATGAGGTCCGAAAACGTCATGGCGTGCTCGATCATGTCGCGCACCACGGATTTCGGCGACAGCTCGAATTCTTTGGCCCAGGGATTGCCCTGAGTAAAGGTGTCGAACGCCTCGTCCAGCTCGTCCGCGAGAGGCTTGGGGTAGGTCACGTCCTCGATGATCGCCATGCGCTCCGTGTAATCCACGCCCTCGGCCTTGAGCGCGGCGATTTCCTCGCCGCGGGCCGCGGTCTGCTGGGCCTGCAGCAGCTGGCGCGGGTCGTCCAAAATCGCCTCGAATGCCGAAATCACGTCCAGGGTGTACGTCTCGGATTCCGGGTCCAAGAGCGTGAGAAACGCCAACGCGAAGGGGGACAGGGGTTGGTTTAGCGCGAAATCCCGGTCCAGCTCCTGCGTGAGGGTGTAGGGACGGTACGCGGGCGAATCTGGAGTGCGCTCGACAACTCCCGCGTTGATCAGGCCCCGGAACAGGTTCACGGCCTGGATAATGTCGCGGTTCTGCTTCGCGCGCGGATCGTGGTTGGAACGCAGCAGGTGGCGCATGTGCTCGTAGCCGTTGCCCGGGCGGGCTACGACGTTGAGCAACATGGAGTTAGACACCTTGAACTGGCTGGTCAGCTCCTCCGGCTCGGCCACCTTGAGTCGCTCGAAGGTGTTCTCCGACCAGCTCACCTCGCCGTCGCGCGCGGATTTCTTACGGATCTTCTTCCGCTTCTTTGGGTCGTCTCCCGCCTTGCGGCGCAGCTTGACGTTTTCTCTTTCGTGCTCCGGCGCTTCGACCACCACTGTTCCCTCGGTGTCGTAGCCAGCCCGGCCGGCGCGCCCGGCGATCTGGTGGAATTCGCGGGACTTCAAAATGCGCTGGCGTGTGCCGTCATACTTAGCCAGCCCGGTGATCAATACCGTGCGAATCGGCACGTTGATGCCCACACCGAGTGTGTCAGTTCCACAGATCACCTTGAGCAGCCCGGTCTGAGACAGACGCTCGACCAGGCGCCTGTATTTGGGCAGCATGCCCGCGTGATGAACCCCGATGCCCCTGCGCAATAGTTTGGACAGGGTTTTTCCGAAGGTCGTCGTAAAGCGAAAATCCCCGATTTCCTCCGCGATCCGCGTCTTCTCCTCTGCGGTGATGATGCTCATGCTGGTCAGCGCCTGGGCACGCTCAGTGGCCTCGCGCTGGGAGAAGTGGACCACATAGATCGGTGCTTTTCCATCTGCGAGAAGTTCCTCAATCGTCTCGTGCACGGGCGAGAAGACATAGTGAAAGTCCAATGGCACAGGCCGTTCCGCGCCGCCGACATAGGTGGTGTCGCGCCCGGTTCGCTCGGTCAAGTCTTCTTCTAGCCAGGCAGTGTCTCCAAGCGTGGCAGACATGAGTAGGAACTGGGCCTTCGGTAGCTCCAAAAGTGGCACCTGCCAGGCCCAGCCGCGCTCCGGCTCAGAGTAGTAGTGGAACTCGTCCATCACCACTTGGTCGATCTTCGCGTCCGCGCCTTCGCGCAGGGCAATGTTGGCGACGATTTCGGCGGTCGCGGCAATAATCGGCGCGTTGGAATTCACAGTGGCGTCGCCGGTCATCATGCCCACGTTCTCCGCGCCGAAGATCTCGCACAGCGCGAAGAACTTCTCGCTGACCAACGCCTTGATCGGGGCGGTGTAAAACGAGCGTTGCCCCCGCGCCAAAGCAAAGAAGTGGGCAGCGTTAGCCACCATCGACTTGCCCGACCCTGTGGGGGTGGCCAAGATAACGTTGTCGCCGGCGAGCAGTGCGAGCGATGCCTCTTCCTGCGCAGGGTAAAGAGTTATGCCGCGGGAGTTCGTCCACGCGTTGAACGAGTCCCAGACGGCATCCTCAAAGAGTGATTCGGGGGCCTGCGAAATATCTTCGAGCAAATCGGTCAGCATCACAGCTCTCACCGTAGCCCACCGGCCGACACCACTAGCGCGGGTCGTCTTCGCCGCCACCAACCTCATCATCGGAGCCGCCGCCCCGGCCGTCGTCTGCGTCCCCCGGGGCGGAGGGATCGATGAAGTAATGGTCGCGCAGCCGCCGGTCCGTCTCCTCACTGTGGGGCAGGCTGCGCTGATGGTCGCGGTTGCGATCCCGATCTTCGATCGCCGTCAGGTAGTTTTCAAACGCCTCGCTGATCTCTTCGCCACTGGGCATCTGCGCCTCACCCGGCATCATCGCCTGCGGGTGGCGGTCCCGGTATTCCTGCATCTCCCGGTCGTAATGCTCCTCTAGGGCTTGAACCACCTGGGCAATTTCGTCGGAATTACCTGTCTGCTCTGCTAGCTGCTGCGACACGCGGCCCATATCCGCCTCGAGGGAGCGTAGGGGAAACTGCAGGCCCGTAGAGTCTTCCACAGACTGCAGCAGCTGGAACGTGGCGTGTGGGTAAGGGGATGCGGCAACGTAATGCGGGACGTGCGCCGTGTAGCCCGCAACTGGGCGGCCACGCTTGTGCAGTTCGCGCTCAATCAAAATAGACGCCGAGCCGGGCACACTGACCATCCCGTCGAAGGTGAACATAGATCCAACCAAATCCCGGTCGTTGCCGTGTGCGGAGACGACCAGCGGGCGGGTGTGGGGCGCGCCCATCGGTGCGGCGTACAAGCAGATCGTCTTGCTCACGCCGAACCGGTCGGCGAGATCTGCCACCGCACCGCTAAACGCTTCCCAGCGCAGATCCGGCTCCGGTCCGGACAGCAGAAGGAAAGACGCGCCTTTTTCGTCGCGCAACACCCGCATATCCAGCTGAAGATCCGCCACGTCGGTGATTTCCGCATGTGCGAGTGTCACCGTCGGACGGCGCGAGCGGTAGTCAATCAACTCGTCGTTGCTGAATGTGGCGACGGTACGGGACTCTAATGCGGCCTTGAGGTGATCCGCGGCTGCCTCAACCGCGTGGCCTGCATCGGCGTAACCGTGCATAGCAATAACTAGTGCGGGGCCATTCTGGGGTTCCTCGCCCACCTGCGGCGCGGGGTACTCAAGTTCGTACATGCGACGTTCCTGCGTCATGGTCGTGGCCTCCTACAATCGCTCGCCTGGCTGGCTTGTCCTCCAGGCTTTCTGCTCCATTGACACAACGGGCAGCGGCGCAGAATCATTCCATTGTGCCCGATACCGCATAGCGACGGGAGGAAGCGCGCGGAAGAAAGGCTGCGCGGGAAAAATCGGTATCCCGTGGAACCGGCGCGGCAAACTGACCGTCTAATCGTTATGGATACACAGCCACAACCGAATGAAACAAACCAGCCGCCACAACCACCATTTCCGCACCCGGGCGCGGAAACTCTCCGCTCACCCTCTCGTCTCATCGCCTCTATACCAGGGGCCCTAGGGTATTTCCCCAATGAGGCGGTAATCCTAGTCAACGTGTACTCCCCGCCGGCTAGCCGCGGTGTTCTCGATATTGGAACATACATCGATGCCGACGTAGGCAGCACCGGTAGCATTCAACGGGCCCTGCAGTCCATCCCTCTCGAGGCGCACGTAGCCACCTTCGCGGTCATTGTGACGCGCGTGCCGAACTCGCACATGGTTGCGGTAGCTGCGGAAGGATTGCGAAAGGCGGCGGACGAGTTCGGGGAGATCGTCGAAGCATGCTGGATTGTCTCGGAGGTTGCCGACGGCACGCCGTATCGGCTCGTGTTCGGGCCAGACGAAGACACTGCAGGTGAGCTGTGGGGGTGGGTCGAGGCGTATACAAACGGGACAGTCTCCTCAGTTGTGTCAACCGAACCGATGCGTCCGCTGATCGATCATGGGGTGCTACCCGAACTACACAAGGCAGAGCTGTACGCCCACTTTGCGGCAGTTTTCGATCGCGACGTGGCCACGTGCGAGGCTCTCGCGCAGCGAGCGCACCAACGCGGCACTGAGCTGGTTGACCTCACCCGAGTAGCACCACTGCTGGCGAGGGGAGACATAGAGAGAGCTTGTGACGTGTTTGTCGGGGCCCCAAACGCCAGCATCTTGGACAGCGACGGCAACTTGATTATCGCGGACGTGTTTTCGAGCATTGAGGATGTTGAGCTTGTCGCCGCAATGCTGTCGCGAAATACTCTGCGCGATTTCCTCATTGTTGAGGCGCTGGATCATCCCCGATCTGCAGGGGCAGTCCTGCTCACCATCGCTAGAAACTTTGGCGGTGCGATTCGCGCTAATGCCCTGTGCCTGTGGGCGATGGTAGCTGTGTCCCTTGGGCTCAACGGCTGGGCGATCGCCGCGCTGATGACAGCCCAAGAGGAGGTGCACGGACACTCCCTGTCGCTTCTGCTCGCAAACGTTATGGGCATCGGGCAGGGGCACGCCTTGCTGGAATTATGCCGCCGCGGGTGCGAAGAAACGTGGGACGGGCTCGCTGCGTAAATGGTTAGTGGGCGGAGTGCGAACGGTCACCGAGCTGGCGGGTGAACTCCCACGCGTCCTCGACGATGGTTCGCAATTGTGTGCGCGAGGGGTTCCAACCCAGCTCACGGCGGATTTTCTCAGACGAGGCGATGAGCGTTGCGGGATCCCCAGCGCGACGCGGCGCCACCTCGGCGGGAATTGGGTGACCGGTGACCTCGCGACAAACCTCGATGACCTCTTGTACGGAGTACCCGTCGCCTGAGCCGAGGTTGTAGAGCTGGTGGGTGCCACGGGTGTTGGCTTCCAAAGCGAGCATGTGAGCGTCTGCCAGGTCTCGAATGTGGATGTAATCACGCACGCAGGTGCCGTCTTTGGTCGGCCAGTCGTCGCCGTACACCAAGATCTTGTCGCGGTAGCCCAGTGCCACTTGGAGGACGATCGGAATGAGATGAGTCTCAGTAATGTGGTTTTCGCCGATGCCGTTGTAGGCCCCTGCGACGTTGAAGTATCGCAAGCTTGTCGCTCCAAGGCCGTAAGCATTGCAGTACGAGGAAATCGCGTAGTCAATCGAAAGTTTCGTAGCCCCGTACGGGTTCGTTGGGTGCGTGGGAGCGTCCTCGGTGATTGGCACCACCTCCGGTTCGCCATAGGTGGCAGCGGTAGACGAGAACACCAGTGAGGACACGTTGTGGCGGCGCATTGCGTCCAGGAGCGAAAGAGAGACGTCCAGGTTGCCGTGCCAGTACATTGCGGGGTCATCCACCGACTCACCCACGAGGGACTTTGCAGCGAAGTGCAGCACACCGTCTACCGGGCCACCGGTAGCGCCAGCAAGCACATCGTCAATTACGTCCTGGATTTCGCCCTCAACGAAGGTGGCGCCATCTGGCACCGCGTACCTGTTACCCGTGCTCAGATCATCAACCACCACAACCTCATGCCCGGCCTCGAGGAGGGTGGCGGCACACACACTTCCGACATACCCAGCTCCGCCGGTGACTACAAGTTTCATGTGCGGGGCCTTTCTAGTTCTCCGGCTCGACACGGAGAGCGTGAGCGACATCGGCGGTGAGATGGAAGTTGTTCCCGTCCTGTGTGGCTACCTCGAGCGCGCCGCCGTCGAGCGGGGTCAGGGTGACAACCGCGCCGACCAGTTGGCCCGCGTTTTTCGGCAGAGCGCCATCCTGCAAAATCTCGCTGACCTGGACAACTTTCGCGCGCGCCGGCTCCCTTAACCGGAGGTCGGTTGCGCGGGTCCCTTTCTGGCTCACCTCAGCACCACCCGCCCCGATCTCCTCGAGTGCAGGGATGGGGTTGCCGAAGGGAGAGCGCGACGGATTGTCCAGCACGGCCACGACACGTCGCTCAACCTCTTCGCTCATCACGTGCTCCCAACGGCAGGCCTCGTCGTGAACCTGGTCGAGGTCCAGCTTCAACACGTCGGTAAGCAGCCGCTCTGCGAGACGGTGTTTCCGCATCACGGCGGTTGCGCGGCGTCGCCCCTCCTCGGTGAGGGACAGCGAGCGATCGTGTTCCACCACAATGAGCCCGTCGCGTTCCATACGGGCTACGGTTTGAGAAACAGTCGGCCCCGACTGCTCCAGGCGTTCCGCGATACGGGCGCGCAGCGGCGTAATGCCTTCCTCTTCCAATTC
Organism: Corynebacterium wankanglinii; assembly: GCF_013601005.1. NCBI lineage: Bacteria > Bacillati > Actinomycetota > Actinomycetes > Mycobacteriales > Corynebacteriaceae > Corynebacterium > Corynebacterium wankanglinii. The sequence goes on along the minus strand of NZ_JABFED010000002.1, from coordinate 225,280 downwards.
GTAGACGGTGCGCAGATACATCTCTGTGGTGTCAACGAGGTCACGCACGGTGATGCTCCCTTCCAATCGCGGTGGTGGGTGGAGGTCCGAAGACCAATGGCATGTACTTTAGCCCAGCGCCCGCGAGGGTACGGATGGAGCTAAACGGGGTGCTGGGCTAGACAATTGGGGGAGCGCGGTCTACATCGCATAGTCGCGCAAGCGATCCGCGCGTTCTCCGGCGCGCAGCTTAGCCATCACTTCGCGCTCGATCTGGCGGACGCGCTCGCGGGAAAGGCCGAACTGGCGGCCAATCTGGTCGAGAGTACGGGGCACGCCGTCGATCAGGCCGTAGCGCATCCTGATCACGTCTTGCTCGCGCTGCTCCAGACCATTAATGATGTCTTCGATGTCGTCGTGGCGCAGCGTTGTCACCACCGCATCTTCCGCGTCGGTCGCCTCGGCATCCTCGATAAAATCGCCCAACGGCGCCTCCTCATCGGCGCCAACCGGCATGTCCAAGCTCACCGGATCGCGGGATTGCCTCAGCAGCATCTCAATCTTGGACTCTTCGATGCCGGATTCCTCCGCCAGCTCCTCGTTCGTGGGTTCGCGGCCGAGGGACTGGTACATCTCGCGACGGATGCGGGAAAGTTTGTTCACCTGCTCCACCAGATGCACTGGCAGGCGGATAGTGCGAGATTGATCCGCCATGCCGCGGGTGATTGCCTGGCGGATCCACCAGGTGGCGTAGGTGGAGAATTTGAACCCCTTGGAGTAGTCGAACTTCTCCATTGCCCGGATCAAACCCAGGTTGCCCTCTTGGATCAGGTCAAGCAGCGGCATGCCCCGGCCAGTGTAACGCTTGGCCAGGGACACTACGAGGCGGAGATTGGCCTCAAGCAGGTGGGCGCGAGCTTTACGGCCTTCTTTAGCCAGGATTTTCAGGTCCCGCTTCTTTGCGCGGGTGAGCTTCACATCGGGGTCGTCCAAGAGGTGCTGGGCGTAGAGTCCGACCTCGATCTTTTGAGCGAGTTCGACCTCCTCCTCCGCGTCGAGCAGTGCGGTTTTGCCGATGCCGTTGAGGTAGACGCGAACCAAGTCCGCGGACGGGTTGTCGTTCGTTTGGTTCCTGCGGCTGCCGCGATCAACGGTCTCCTCGGATTCCTGTGTGCCTTGTGCAGCGTGATCCGGCTGGGTCATGTGGCAATGCCTCCTCGGACTAGGTGGAACAGCTGGGCGGTCTAGAGGGGCAACGTTCAGCAGCCACACAGTGTTCCCGACTGGGCGAATTTCATTCAAATCACGCTTCGACAATGACGGTGAAGGGCCCGTCGTTGACGCTCGAGACATGCATGTGCGCTCCGAAGCGTCCCTCCTCAACGTGGATGCCTCGCGAACGCAACTGGTCTGCAATGGCTTCGACCACAGGTGCGGCATCTGCTCCCGGGGCGGCGTCACTCCACGAAGGTCGGCGTCCTTTCGCGGTGCGCCCCATGAGCGTGAATTGACTGACCAGCAGCACCGGCGCCCCTACGTCTTCGGCCGAGCGCTCACCGTCCAAAATCCGTAGTTCCGCGATTTTTCGCGCCACTGTCTTCCAGGCGTCAGGTGCGTCGTCGCGGCCCACGCCAACGAGGGCGAGTATCCCGCCGGTGTCGGGGCAATCGATCTCCCCGACGGTCTCGCCGTTCACCGTCACTGATGCGCTGGTGACTCGTGTCAGTACTGCCTTCATTCGTGCTCCGTTGGTATCACAGGTGGGTGAGCTGGGCTATCTCTGCTGGAAGAACAAGACCGTGACGGATCAAGTCGACGATAGCGCTCGCTGCGTCGGCTTCCAGCTTGTCGACGTCCTCCGGTTCGCCCACGTCATGCGAGACCGCGAACAACCCGACAACGTCGCGAAGGGAGAGTCCGTTCGGGTGCAGGCCTGAAAGCAAAGAGACCATCCCTGAGTCCACCGTGTGGGAGAACCGGGGGCCGTCGGTTCGCGTCATCCGCAGCGTCTCGCTACTGAAGCCCATGCCGGCTTCGGCATCGGCAAGTTTGATGTCTTCCAATGCCACGGTGGGCCGTATCAGATAGGAGGCGTCGAGGATGGCATCGCGGGTTTTCCCCCGCAGCCACCCCGTCCGCAAGAAGTACTCCTCCGCCTCGGTGCCAAGCGGATCAGTGAACGGCTGGGCGAGTTCTTCGCATGTGATCTCGCTGGGGGCATCACCGATGTCTTCCAACATGACCCAGCCGAAGCCGACGGCGTGAACGTCGTGCTCGTGGAAGTGATCCAGCCACTGCAGGGTACGGGTGATGCCCTCGTCGGAGCGCGGGTCCACCGATTCGTCGCGAAGCCAAGTAGATACGTACATTCCCGGATCTACTACATCGCGCTGCAGCACCCACGCGTTGACGCCGCGGGATGGCAGCCACGAGGCGATGCGGGACTGCCACGGCTGATCCAGCACATGCAGCCAAGACCCCAAAATGAATGCACGCCCGCCCTCGGCGAGGTGGGACGGAGTTTCGCGCAGGACGAGCTCCGTCGCCCCGTCGAGGTCTAATCCGGAATCACGGTAGACATGGCCCACCTCCGGCAAGCCCACAACAAACGGCGGGTTGGCCACGATGCGGTCGAAGCGCTCGCGCGCCACCGGCTCGAACCAAGCACCTTCACGCAACTCGACATTGTTTACCCCGTTAGCGAGCATCGTCGCCTGTGCGAATTGCAGCGCGCGTGCGTGGACGTCTGTCGCCACAACGGTGGTCGCCGCGCCCGACTGGGCGAGTGCTTGAATGCCTGAGCCTGTGCCGAGGTCCAACACCGATTCCACCGGCGTGCAGGGGGTTGCGGCAAGCAGCGAGAGGGAAGCCGAGCCGACGCCGAGGACGTGATCGCGCCCGGGGACGTGGTCTGTCATCGACGCGTCCAAGTCCGAAAACACAAACCTCGGCTTGCCCGACACAACATGTGCTCGCACTTCCACCCCAACTCGGTACGTGCTCGCGCCGGGCACGGGGAGAACCAACTGGTCGTCGATAAGCTCGAGCGCAAGCTGCGGGGTGAGCATGTCGCCTATGGCCTCCGCCGTTGCCGGCCGGCGCAACACAAAGAAGCGGATGAGCGCAGACAAGCGCGAATCGTCCGCACAGGCGGCGAGCACGACGCCGGGTTCGCGACGGTACATCGCCTCTGTCGCCTCCGGGCCCAAATGGGCCGCGACGCCGTCGGCAGTGAACCCTGCCGCTGTCAATTCCTGCGCCAGCTTCTGCGCTACGGCGGGCAGGTCGAGGGAGAGGGGGCCGAGTTCGGTCACACGTGGCTCCTGCACTAAGGGGTGGGGGCTATTCGTCGTGGTCGATGATAGCGGGGGAGCCGCTAGCCCCAGATCCAGGTTGGATCGCCGAGTGCTGCTGCTGCGACAGCATCTGTTGGCGTGCGGCGGCGGGTTTGTACACATTCTTTTGCCGAGCATCGCGCACCTCGCCGCGCGCGTTGCCGCGCACAACGGCGATCCACGGCAGTGGCACCGACACGACGAAAAGAATGCCAGCAAGCACCCATAGATTGGCCCACACAGCCACGAGGGCCAACAGAATGAACGGCAGTCGAAGCCCCTGCAGAATGGCGTACTGGCGCTCCCGGGACTGGCGGTTCTGCTCTGGAGTAAACGCGGCATCTGTGATCAGCGCCCGGGACGACCGCCCCCGAACACCGCGGCGTAGGACGCGCCGAGACGCACCGGGCGTAGGGGAGGCACCAGACGACAGATTCGGCTCCGCGTCCACTGTCTCAGCGTCGGCCTCGAGACCCGATTCTGGGGCGGAGTTTTCGTGTGGGCTCATGAACATCGAGGTTAGCCTTGCGGCTTAACCTCTGGCCCAAATTGGGGCATGATAGGTGCCGTGAATACGATGACCAAGACGCTCGAGCGCCCCGATCTCAGGGAAGACACCTCGTCGACCACGGACGACGGCACCCCGAAGTTTTTCCACTACGTGAAAAAGGACCAGATCGTCGATTCCGCCATTTCCGGCAAGATGGTTGTGGCGTTATGCGGCGAAACCTTTCCGGTAAAAAAACAAGCCAAGCCGGGCTCTCCCGTGTGCCCCGACTGCGAACGGATTTATAAGGGGTTGCGCCGCAAGTGAGCGCCGCGACCACCGGGCCCCAGCTGCGTAAATGGCAGCAGGAGGCCCTCGATTCGTTTCTGCGAGCCAAACCGCGAGACTTCATGGCTGTCGCAACCCCGGGAGCGGGAAAAACGACGTTCGCACTGACGCTTGCTTCGAAGTTGGTTGAAGACAGGACCGTCCAGCGCATCATCGTCGTGGTGCCAACGGAGCACCTGAAGCACCAGTGGTCCGACTCCGCGAAGCGCTTCGGGCTGTCGCTGGACCCGAACTTCACCAACTCTTCAGCCGTCAACGCGTCTTACGACGGCATCGTCGTCACCTACGCACAAGTGGGGATGCACCCGTTTAAGCACCACGCAATTGCCTCGGCACGCCGAACCTTGGTCATCTTGGACGAGATCCACCATGCCGGCGATTCCAAAAGCTGGGGTGACGGTGTGTACGAGGCCTACAACGACGTCGAACACCGTCTCGCACTGACTGGAACGCCGTTTCGCTCCGACGATTCCCAGATTCCCTTCGTCCGCTACGTCGAAGACGGGGAAGGCCACCTAGTCTCGGAGGCCGACTACACCTACGGCTATTCCCACGCCCTGGCGGACGGCGTCGTGCGACCAGTGGTATTCCTTGCATACTCCGGCGAGGCCCAATGGAAGGACTCAGCGGGGGAGGAATACTCAGCCCGCCTGGGTGAGCCCCTCAATGCGGAACAGACCGCACGTGCGTGGCGGACGGCCCTCGACCCGAAGGGCGGCTGGATTGCCGCAGTGCTTACCGCCGCTCACACCCGGTTAATGAAGATCCGCGCGAACATGCCCGACGCCGGGGGCCTGGTCATCGCAACGAACAAAACCACAGCGCGCGCATACGCGAAAATTCTCGAGACGCTGTCCAACACCCCCGTGACGGTGGTGCTGTCCGACGAGCCTGGTGCGTCTGACCGGATCGACGAGTTCTCCGCCTCCCAGGACGAATGGATGGTCGCGGTGCGCATGGTCTCAGAGGGCGTGGACGTACCGCGTCTGTCAGTGGGCGTGTACGCGACCTCCGCCTCTACACCGTTGTTCTTTGCACAGGCCATCGGCCGATTCGTTCGCTCCCGCATGCCTGGTGAGTCCGCGTCGGTCTTCCTTCCGTCCGTGCCGGTGCTGCTACGTCTGGCCGAAGAAATGGAAGTTTCACGCGACCACGTTTTGGGCAAGCCGCACCGTGAGTCTGGCTGGTCAGACGAGCTATTAGAGCAGGCGAATCGCACACAAAACGAGCCCGACGAGGGCCCGAACTACGAAGTTATCGGCGCCTCTGCCGAGCTCGACTCGCTCATCTTCGACGGCTCCACCTACGGCACCCCCACACAGGCCGGGTCTGCGGAAGAACAGGACTTTCTCGGCCTACCAGGCCTTCTCGACGCAGAGCAAGTCCGCACCCTGCTGGCCAAACGCCAGAGCGATCAACTCGACGCCCGGGATGCAGAAGAACGTGCGCGCCGGGAGGAAGATCGCAAGGCGCGTGAGCGCGCAGAGGTGCTTGGGGAACCGGTGAAACCGCCACCAACAGCGACGACCGAGGGGGAAGAACCCGCAACAGCGGCGGACGAGCTGCCGCGGTTGCGGAAGGAACTCAACGCTCGGGTGGCTATCGCGGCTGGCAAAACCGGCCGGCCCCACGGTGCGATCCACACGGAGGTGCGCAAAGCCTGCGGGGGACCGCCCACAGCGTTGTGCAACGCGGAACAACTGCGCAAGCGCATCGCTTTCCTGCGCGACTGGTAGACCCACCGGTAGGGTTGCCTGCGACACGTATCCGCGAAAGGAAGAAGTGATGAGCACTCCATACAACCCTGGCCAGAACCCGAACGAGCCGAGCGGTAGTGACCCGCACGGACAGAACCCGCACGGACAGAACCCGTACGGCACTAACGCTGAGGGCAGTAATTTCCGCGCTCACCCAGAAGGTGTGTCCGGTAACGGCGGATACGCCGGACATGAGCAGCTTACGCCGGATTACACCCGTGGCGACGCGGGGCACGCGGGCTACGGCATGGCGGGCGGCAACTACAACGCCGCGCCCACTTCTTACGGGTTTGAACCGGCGCCGACACAGCAGCAGAATAACGGCGTCGCGCTTGCAGCGATGATTCTGGGCATCCTCGCTCTGCTGGGGCTTGTGTTCGTGTTCCCCGCAATCATCTTGGGGATCATCGCCCTCGTGCTTGGTATCATGGGCGTTCGCAAGGCCAGCTCTATTCAGGGTCCCGGTGCCCGCAAAGGCATGGCGATTACCGGCATAGTAACCAGCGTGATTGCGCTGATCCTCTCCGTCCTTATGCTCATTTTCGGCTTCTCCATGGCTAAGCAGCTGATGGATGACGGAGTGTTCGAGGCGTGCGAACAGTTCCAGAACGACAACGAAAAATTCCAAACCTGCATCGAGGATGAGGTGGAGAAAAGCCTGAACAACTAATCGCGTCTCGCACCGACGAGTAAAGCCCTGACCGAATCCGGTCAGGGCTTTCTCTCTACGGCAGCACCTTAGTTGTTAGTCCAGGTAGTCCCTCAGTACCTGGGAACGCGACGGGTGGCGCAGCTTGGACATCGTCTTCGACTCGATCTGGCGAATGCGCTCGCGGGTCACACCGTAAACCTGCCCGATCTCATCTAACGTGCGCGGCATCCCGTCGGTAAGACCGAACCGCAGCCGGACTACACCGGCTTCACGCTCCGATAGCGTGTGTAGCACGTCTTGGAGCTGGTCTTGGAGGAGGGTGAAAGATACCGCGTCTACCGCAACAACCGCCTCGGAATCCTCGATGAAATCACCCAGCTGGCTATCACCTTCGTCGCCGATCGTCTGATCGAGCGAGATGGGTTCGCGAGCGTACTGCTGGATTTCGAGAACCTTCTCCTCGGTGATGTCCATTTCTTTCGCAAGCTCCAACGGCGTGGGCTCACGTCCGAGATCCTGCAGTAGCTCACGCTGGATACGGCCGAGCTTGTTAATGACCTCAACCATGTGCACCGGGATGCGGATGGTACGGGCCTGGTCCGCCATCGCGCGCGTGATCGCCTGCCGGATCCACCATGTGGCGTAGGTGGAGAACTTGTAGCCCTTGGAATAGTCGAATTTTTCCACGGCGCGGATGAGACCAAGGTTGCCCTCCTGGATTAAATCCAGAAAGGCCATGCCACGACCGGTGTATCGCTTGGCAAGGGACACTACGAGACGCAGGTTTGCCTCGAGGAGGTGATTCTTTGCTTTGCGTCCGTCACGTGCCACGGCGCGCAAGTCACGTTTGACCGCCGGCGTCAACTTGGCGTCCTTGTCGCCTTCAGCAGCTGCACGCGCCATCTCGTCTAGACGATATTGGGCGTACAAACCCGCTTCGATGCGCTTTGCCAGCGAAACCTCCTGCTCTGCGTCAAGGAGGGCTACCTTGCCGATCTGCTTGAGGTAAGCGCGCACCGAATCGGCGGAAGCGGTGAGCTGCGCGTCTTTTCGTGCCTGGCGAAGTGCTGCAGACTCCTCGATGTCCCAGACCGAGGCGCCCTCGTCCTCTTCCTCTTCTTCGTCCTCGGCCTCACTGTCGTCGCCGAGGTCCTCGTCCTCCTCGACGTCGTCTTCGCCCAAGGCGTCGTCGATGTCCTCGTCGAACGCGTCATCGTCGTCGCCGAGCTCCGGATCGTAGTCGGCCTCGTCACGCTCGATGTTGGTATCGCTCAGATCGCCACCCTCAGCTTCAGCGGTGAGAGGATCATCTTCTCGCTCATCAGCGTCAACCGTGGCAACGGCCTTCGTCGCTTTCTTAGCCGTTGCCTTTTTCGCAGACGTCTTGCGGGCGGTCTTCTTAGCAGTCTTCTTCACTGCTTTCTTCGCCGTTTTCTTGGCGGTCTTTTTCGCGGTTTTCTTCACGGCTTTTTTCGCCGTCTTTTTCGCGCTGGGTTTGGCAACGCTGCCTGCGCCACCGTCGGACGAAACCGCAGTCACGTCGTCGGCACTATTGCTTGAAGCTTCGCTGGCTACCACGTACGCCCTTTCGAGTCATCGGACCTTACCACTGGCAATCCAGGGTACGTATGCGTCCCATTTTTTTCAGAACGCCAATATTAACAGCCGCCATTGAGGTATATTCCCTATCCCCGCATGCGACGGTTGAACGGCCACCACCGTACAGCACCTGTTGCTAAGGGTTACGGTGCGACTCGGGATTGTGCCGCCATTGCCGCGCCCACGATACCCGCGCGGTTGCGTAAGGCAGCCGGCACAACGGGAGTTTCCACTGTAAGCATTGGCACCCACCGTTCAGCGTGACGTGAGATGCCCCCGCCTACGACAAAGGCAGATGGGTTAAACAGCCGTTCGTACTCGTGTAGGACCGTGTCCACGCGTTTTGCCCACTTTTTGTAACTCAGCTTCTCGCGGTCGCGGGCTGCAGAGGATGCGAACTGCTCTGCCTCCGCGCCGTCGATACGCATATGTCCGAGCTCCGTGTTTGGAAAGAGGGTGCCGTCCATAAGGAAAGATGAACCGATTCCTGTACCGAACGTTAGAAAGATCACCGCGCCACTGCGCGCCGCCGGGTCGCCGAATGCGACCTCAGCGATGCCAGCCGCGTCGGCGTCGTTGAGTACTGCGACTCGCTCGGTGCCGAGCGCCTGGGCAAACACAGTATGAACGTTCGCTCCCACCCACGACTGGTCGATGTTCGCGGCGGTGCGGGCAACCTGCTGCACCACCACCGAGGGGAGAGTGATGCCCACAGGGCCGCTCCAATTGCATTGCTGGGTGATTTGGGCGACCACCTCAGCAACGGCGTTCGGGGTGGCGGGACGGGGAGTGGCGATTTTGACCCGCTCGCCTACGAATTCACCCGTGTGCAGATCCACCACAGCGCCCTTGACGCCGGACCCGCCGACATCCACGCCAAAACCGAGAGCCTTGTCAGTCATGCAAGGCAGTGTACAAACGGTGTCCGTGCATCGCTTCGCAACCACTCTTTTTGGGCGGTGAGCTGGGAAGATGACAGGGCAATATGTATCCCCTAGTATTCCGCTCAAATAACGACATCGAGCCCCAATGGGGACGATCACGCTGAGCTGGAGGACACACCATCATGGCCACCGATTACGATGCGCCACGGCGCCGGATGGAAGACGACATTGAGACGGATTCCCTCGAGGGGCTCAAGGCCGCCGAAGTAGCGGGAAGCAGCATGGACGACGACGGTGAGATTGTGGAGCCAGTCGAACCGCCGACACAAGACCTCTCCGGCGAGGAGCTCAATGTAGAGGTCAAGCCCCGGCAGGATGACGAATTTACGTGCGCATCCTGCTTCCTGGTGCAAAAGAACAACCGTCTGGCATACACCGAAGCCGACGGCTCTAAGATCTGCCTCGACTGCGAGTAGCAACTCGCCGAACAACCGACGCAAGGGCGGCGCCATCTTGTTGCAGTGGCGCCGCCCTTGCGTGTGTCGTCAATCAGCCCAAAGTATTAGCGGGCGACCGTCCCCGGGGTGAAGGCCTCCAACAACGTTTCCGGGTCCTTTGAGGAGATGAGCCAGTACGGGGTTGGGTCTTCCGGATCATCCAGCACGATGAGCACGTGCTCACTTACCCACGGCCGCGAGACCAGAAATGCGGCAGGATCCAGCTGGCGGCCTAGGGCATTTTGCCGGGCTGAGCCGGGGACGACCATTGAGCGGGAGACGACTGAATCGGGCAAATTCGCATCGTCGACGAGGAGCCAGCGATGCCCATCGGGGTCTTGCTCCACCTTGACCGTGGTGCGGGATAGCCACAGGAGAAACCACGCGGACAGCGCGCCGAAAAGGACGAGCGGCACGGCAAACCACCACACACTCCGGTTCAGCCCGAGCTGCCCAGCGAATAGGAGCGTGAGGCCTGCCACCGCTACCCACCAGTACCAGGGCACCCATTGCCGCTCCGAGTACAACACTTTCGTCACTTGCGTCGCGGTCCGCGCGTTGGAGGATACAGCACCGTCGGCACCTGCCGATTCAGTGCGGTTCGGGTTCGAAGCGGTCTCACTCACGCTTTCCACAATAGGCGGGGGTGCACCGAGCGCACACTTGCGCTGCGTTTGCGATCGCGTCGGCTTATCGGAGTCTCACGTAGGGTGGGCCGAGTGAGACAGCAAGAACGTGCGGACGAGGTGTACGGACAGTCGACGGCCGCGGCAATTCGAGTGAAGCGACTTGACCCCGGAATTCCCCTCCCAAAGCGAGCGCACCCAGAGGACGCAGGTGCGGATCTGTACGCCACCGAGGACATCGTGTTGCGCCCTGGGGAGCGCGCTCTGGTTGGCACCGGCATAGCCGTTGCGCTTCCGGTGGGCACCGTTGGACTCATCCACCCGCGCTCAGGGTTGGCGGCTAAGCACGGGCTCAGCATCGTCAACACTCCCGGCACTGTCGATGCCGGCTATCGCGGCGAGCTGAAGGTATGCCTGATCAATACTGACCGTTCCGAGGCTATTGAAATCACTCGGGGCACGCGCATCGCTCAGCTGGTCGTGCAGCGTGTGGAGCTGGTGGAGTTTGAGGAAGTTGATCAGCTGGACGAGACCGCACGCGGCAGCGGCGGATATGGCTCGACGGGCACCCTCTGACTCCTCGTGCGTGGTCCGCAGTCAGCCGCCACTACTGCAAGAATTACACTCATGGAAAATCACCGATAGAAAACCTCTGAGGGAGTGACCATCGATGGCATTCTGGCCGTTTGGGAAGAAAAAGAAGAAGCAGGAAAACGAATCCGATGTGAACGGGGTGCATAAGCCGGACGCTGACGCCCCGTCGGACGCTGTCCAACCGGAGACCTCCGCGGCAGCCGACAATGAACCCGTCGCGGGTGGCAACAACGAAACCACGACCTCAGCTGAAGCGTCCGCGGTGAATCCGCCTGCGGAACCTGCGAGTGCTTCGGCGGCGGCTGGGGTTGCAGCTCTTGTTGATTACGACCCGGTTGGCGGGTCCACGGGCCCGTTCGACGGGGACAACGTAAATATTGAGGATTTTGACTTCTCTGATTTCTCCAACGTCACCCTGAACCTCGGATCAATTCGCGTCCCGTTGCCGAAGGAATCCCAGGTGCAGGTTGAGATGGGGGAGCAAGGTCCGAAAATGGTCCACATTGTTACCCGCTACGGCCGCATTACACCGGTGGCGTTCGCCGCGCCGCGCACTGGTGGATTATGGGAGGAGTCCTCCGAGGAGATCATCCAGGGCATGCGTTCAGAAGGCATGCCTGTGGAGGTCGAACAAGGTCCGTGGGGCCAAGAAGTCGTGGGAACTGGAAGCAACGGTGTGATCCGCATCGTCGGTGTGGAGGGGCCTCGCTGGCTCTACCGCGTTACCCTGGCTGCGCCAACGGGCTCTGAGGACCAGCTCGCGGAGATCGGGCGGGAGACCATCGCGCGTTCCTTCGTCTACCGCGGGGAGGATCCGATTCTGGCAGGAAATTCCCTGCAGGTGGTGCTACCCGCGCAGCTCGCTCAGCAGGTCCAGGCCGCAGCCGAGGCAAAAGCTCGTCAAGGACAAGGGGGCGACCAGGTGCCGACCGAGGGCAACCCCAACGCGTTGAGCGACGCGTTGAAGCAGATCATCGCCCAAAATGCCGAAAACCAGAAACAGCTGCAGGAGATCCGCGATCGTCGCGCGGGCGGCGGTAGCACGAACTCCGGCGGCGCCGCAACGCCGACTGCCGAATAAGTGCAGGCACGGGAACTCGCGCCCGGGGCGAGGATGCGGCTGGATGTGCGGGCAATGGCACACGGGGGAGAGGGCATCGCGGATGCCCCGGACGGCCGCGTCGTGTTTGTCCGCGGAGGAATTCCGGGTGACACAGTTGAGGCGACGCTGACTAGGGTGAAGAAACGGTGGGCCCGGGCTGATACCGCGGCGATTATCACTCCGTCGGAACACCGTGTAGCGCCGACGTGTCCCGCTGCCGCGGCTGGTGCGGGATGCTGCGATTTCTCCCACATCGCAGCGGCTGAGCAACTTCATCTCAAACGTGAGGTGCTTCTCGGCCAGCTTGGCGCGCTGGCCGCGCGGTCCGGGGTCCTGGATGGTTTTGCACTTGCGTCCATGCGGGCGATCCAGCTGCAGCCGATCACTGGGTGGCGTACCCGTGTGAGACTGGGCGTTGATGCCCGAGGGCGGGCAGGAATGCGCCGGGCTCAGTCCGCAGAGGTTGTGGCGAATGTGCAATGCACCCAGCCTGTCCGGGGGTTGCTCGAAGGCGTCGTGGGCGAGGGTTCGCGAACGTTCACCCCCGGTGCGGAGCTGGTGGTCGCCGTTGACGGGGATGGGCAACGACACATCGTTGAGACACAGACGGCGCAGCGTGGCCGTAGGGCGGAAACGGTGCAGCAAATCGTTGAAGGGTCGGGGGTGGCTGTCGAGCGAGTCCGCGGCTTCGATTTCGCGTTCGCGCCTACCGCCTTCTGGCAGGCTCACACCCTTGCCCCGGAGACCTACTCGGACATGATTGCCCAGTGGGGGCAAGGACATTACGACAACCCGGTGGGCTGGGACCTCTACGGTGGCGTCGGTGCGTTTGCCCCGGCCATCAGTGATGCTCTTGGCGGGGGCCGCATTGACTCCGTTGATTTTTCCAACGCGGCGACAGCCCGTCGCCAGCAGGTCGTAGACGCGTTAGATTTACACATGCACCACGGGGACGTCACCGAGGTTGTCGGCCAGTTGCCGGCACCGGGGTTGGTCGTTTTGGACCCGCCGCGTTCTGGCGCCGGCGCAGATGCGGTTAGGGCAATTGCTGGAGCTAGACCCGAGCGAATCATTCACGTCGGGTGCGACCCGGCCACCTTCGCCCGCGATCTGTCCTACTTCGGGGAGCAAGGGTACGTGGTGAAGCGGATGAAGCTTATCGACGCGTTTCCGAATACCCACCACTTCGAGGTCCTCGCCGTACTCGAACCCGCTAACACGCCGGATCGGCCTGCTCGGCGGGGAGTGTAAACTAGCGTGAACGACACTGCACGCACGTTCGTTTTGAACGCCCCTGTGAGTGTGACCCCAACAAGGTGAAGGAGTACGACGGGACTGTGGCACTGCTCGAGCACATTGCAACGCCAGCGGATGTCCGCAAGCTGTCTCCTGCGCAACTCGACGGTCTCGCGGATGAGATCAGGGAGATGTTAATCCAGAAAGTTTCTGCGACCGGTGGGCACTTAGGGCCCAACCTGGGGGTCGTGGAACTAACAATCGCGCTGCATTACATCTTCGACTCCCCGAACGACCCAATTATCTTTGATACTTCGCACCAGTCCTACGTGCATAAGATCCTCACTGGGCGCGCCGCGGGGTTTGACACACTCCGCAAGAAGGGCGGGCTCTCTGGCTACACGGCTCGTGATGAATCCGAACATGACTGGACAGAATCCTCCCATGCGAGTGCCTCGCTGTCGTACGCTGACGGGCTAGCTAAGGCGAAGGCGCTTACCGGCCGCGGAAGCGACAACGTGGTCGCAGTGGTTGGTGACGGGGCCCTCACTGGCGGAATGTGCTGGGAGGCGTTAAACAACATCGCCGCCGCAAACCGCAACGTAGTGATCGTGGTCAACGACAACGGTCGCTCCTACTCGCCGACGATCGGCGGGTTCGCCAACAACCTGACAAAGTTGCGCGATCAACTCGCCGCCATTCGGATGCAGCCTGCTTATGACGAGGTCATGGAGTCGGGCAAGAAGACTTTGAAGTCCATGGGGTGGGTAGGCGAGCGCACCTTCGACGCACTCCATGCGCTCAAAGAAGGCGTGAAGTACCAGGTCCTGCCAACCGAGATGTTCCCGGACCTGGGGATGAAGTACGTGGGCCCAGTCGAGGGCCACGATCTGAAAAGCTTGCTCAACGCGTTTAAGTACGCCAAGCGCTACGACGGGCCACTGATCGTGCACGTGGTGACAGAGAAGGGGCATGGATTCGCCCCGGCAGTAAACAACGTGGCAGATCAGATGCACTCCACAGGTGTGATCGACCCGGTGACGGGCGAGTCTCTGGCCCAATCGGAGCCCGGCTGGACCGCGGTATTCACCGAAGAGCTTCTGCGGGCTGGCCACGAGCGCCAGGACATCGTCGCCATCACCGCGGCCATGGCAGGACCTACGGGGCTGCAGCCGTTCGCGGAGCAATTCCCGGATCGGTTCTTCGACGTCGGTATCGCGGAGCAGCACGCGGTGACATCTGCGGCGGGCATGGCTCTCGGCGGCTTGCATCCGGTGGTGGCGGTGTATTCAACCTTCCTCAACCGCGCGTTCGACCAGCTTCTCATGGACGTGGGGCTTATCGGCCAACCCGTCACAATAGTGTTGGACAGAGCCGGTGTGACCGGGTCGGATGGGGCCAGCCACAACGGCGTGTGGGATATGGCGATCTCGTCGATCGTTCCGGGGATTCGCATCTGCGCACCGCGTGACACTGCGCGCCTGCGCGAAGAATTCGCGGAGGCCATCGCGGTTGACGACGGGCCTACGGTCGTCCGCTTCCCCAAGGGCGCAGTCGGTCCCGACATCGATGCTGTGGAGCGCTGCGCTGGGGGAACGGACATTTTGGTTCGGCCTGGCGGGGAGCCATCCGTGGATGCTATCGACGTGCTGCTGGTCGCCGTGGGGCCCTTCGGACAATATGCCGTCGAAGTGGCTGACGCTGTGGGTGACGCCGGCATCCGTGTGACCGTCGCCGATCCGCGCTGGGTCATCCCTGTACCAGTCGACATCATCGATCTGGCCTCGCAAGCGGACCTCGTAGTGGTGTACGAAGACGGCGTGGTTCGTGGGGGCGTAGGTTCTGCGGTGGCCGAGGCGCTTGCCGCCGCAGAAGTCGATGTCCCGGTACGGCACCTCGCCTTTCCCGACGTCTTTCCGCTGCATGCCTCTCGGAGCGAAATCTTGCGCGAGTACGGGTTGGATCCGCATTCCGCGGCTGAACAAGTGCGCGAGTGGGCCACGAGCCTGGCTGATCCCGAAGGGGATGCGTAAACGCGCAGACTGTTAGACGGCGGTGACCATCTGGCCGTGAGCGTCAGCCAAGATTGGCGCAGCGAACCCGACTTGCCAGGCGCGGGCGCCTGCGTGTTGCAGAGCTAATGCAGCTTGATGTGTGTCCCATGCCGGCCCGGTATCGGGTGCTACCCACACCGCCTCCCTGAGCGTTGCAGGTGCAAGCAATACCTCTGGCTGCATCTGAAGTTCAGCCGCGCGGTGTGCAATGCCTTCGCGGCAGGTTTGCAGCATCGCCCACGACTGCGGGTAGTGCCGCTCCCACCTGGATTTCGGAGGTGCGGCATTCGACTGCGGAGCGTGCCGCGGGGGCCAAGAGGAGGGGTCTGCGGCGAGCGCATGCTCCACCACAGTGAGCCACTCGCGCGCATCCCTCGGCGGCAAATTCGTCCGCCCGACGGCTCTGGCGAGTTCGCGGGGTGAGGAGGGCTTTGCACGCGCGATGTCGACGAGGTCTCGGTTGGACAGCAATCTCCCGGGGGAGATGTCGCGCTCTTGCCCTAGCTGCTCCCGAGCCCGCCACAGTTCGCGCGCTACCTGGAGGCCGGACTCATCGCGCAGGGCGGACAGGCCCTTCATATCGCGCCAGGCTTTCTTCGGGCGCGGCGTCAGCGAATATGACCTGACGAGGTGGTTGAACTCCTGGAAGGCCCAACCGAGCTTGCCATTGGCGTCGAGGTACTCGGCGAGGGCTTCCGCCAACTCGTTGAGATACTCGACGTCTAGAGCCGCGTAGTCCTGCCACGATACGGGTAAGGGCGTGCGAGACCAGTCCTCGTGGCCATGGCCCTTTTCCAGCTCGACGCCAACGAAACGCTCGACCATCGCAGCGAGATTAGGGCGGTCGAAGCCAGCGATACGGGAAGCCAGCTCGGTGTCGAACAGGATCCCAGGGTGCAGGCCGAGATGAGCGAGACTGCGGAGATCCTCACCAGCGGCGTGGATGATCCACTCAGCACCGTTGAGCACCGGTGCGAACGCCTGTTGGACGGCATCCCGGTGGCCCTCCGGGGCGATGAGGAATGTCCCCGCGCCGCGACGGTGCACCTGCACTAGGAAGGCGCGGTCGCCATACCGGAAAGACGAAGCGCGCTCGGTGTCAACCGCGAATGGGCCTCGTCCGAGCGCAAGTGCACCCGCTGCGTCGCGGAACGCAGCGGGTGTGTTCACCAGGGTATAAATCGGCCGAGCACTCATGTCTGAGGAATTTAGCGTGGGCTGAGCTGCGCCACACCTTCAGGCGGCAAACCTGCGACGTGGGCGAGTACCTTCGAAAACGCTTCCACGTGGCTCTGGAGGTCTGTGCCCTCCGCGGTCCATGAGGCGCGCATTTCCAGCTGGTAGGCGCGCGGCGGGCCGCCAATTTCACCGAATCGGACGGATGTGGTCGACGTCACCGTGCCTCCGAGGTTGGTGAATCCCGCGTTGGTCTCTGCGAGCGATTCATTGAGCCACTGCCATGCCACATCCGGCAGAAGCGGGTCGGAAGCCACCGCATCATCCATATCGGCCTGGATGTAGGCGACCAGGCGCATGGATCCTTCCCACGCCTCCTCCGCTGCGGGGGAGTGGAGGAGGATGAGGCGACCGAATGCGTCGCCGTCGGAATCCACGGGGACGTTATCCTCCTCGGGGTGCGCAACTTCCAGTCCGACAGCGTGGCTGAATGGGGCTGGGCGCTGCGGCGGGCGGATGGTGCCCAAGGAGATCTCGGGGCGCAGGCGCGCCGCGTGCATCGATTCAACGGCTGCGCTGAATTCCGTGGGCCAAGCGTCGCTGGTTCCGTGTTCGTCCCTGGCCTCGTCAGCACCGCTGGCGGACATTGGGGATGTGGTGTCCGGGTTCATCACAGCGTCAAACGTATCCAGCAACGGGCGAGGTTGGGGGAGGCGCGCCGTGGAGCTGTACCGGGTCGGCGTAGAATGGCCTACGTCTTTAGTTTGATCTGCCGAGTGGCAGGGAAGGGGCAAAACCCATGGCCAAGCTTGATTTCGACAAACTCAACGCGACACAGCGCTACTTGCAGTTCGCTGTGTTCCGTGCAATCCCTGGTGCGCTGGGAAGTGAGCGGGCGGAGATTATCGACGAGGCTCGCGCCTTCTTCGCCGGCTTGGAGGAGCAGGGCCTGGTCACAGTTCGTGGCATCTACGACAACACCGGTATCCGGGCCGACGCGGACTTCATGATTTGGTGGCACGCGGAGGAATTTGAACACCTGCAGAAAGCGCTCGCAGACTTCCGGCGGGAGACTGCCTTTGGTCAGCGCGTCGAGCTGAGCTGGGTTGGCAACGGCCTGCACCGCCCGGCCGAGTTCAACAAATCCCACCTGCCCAGTTTCATCATGGGAGAGGAGCCGGGGGACTGGATCACGGTATACCCGTTCGTGCGCTCCTATGACTGGTATGTGATGGACCCGCAGGAGCGTCGCCGGATCCTCGCCGAGCACGGCATGGCGGCACGCGACTTTGCAGACGTGCGTGCGAACACCGTCGAGGCGTTCACGTTGGGCGACTACGAGTGGATGCTCGCGTTTGAAGCTCCGACTTTGGAGCGCATCGAGGCGCTGATGAAGACGATGCGCTACACGGAGGCGCGCCTGCATGTGCGCGAGGAAATCCCGTTCCAGACGGGGCGCCGAGTCGGCGACATCGCTGAGGTGATCGGGATGCTGCCGTAGGTGGCGTCCTAAAGCTACTGCTTAGGCTTCGTCGAGTGTCAACGAGATGGAGTTGATGCAGTAGCGCAGGTCTGTGGGGGTGTTATAACCCTCGCCGGCGAAAACGTGGCCGAGGTGGGAGCCGCAGTTGGCGCACAGAACTTCGGTACGAATCATCCCGTGGGATGTGTCCTCCCGCTCGATGACCGCATCGCCCGCGAGGGGGGTGAAGAATGAAGGCCAGCCGCAGTGCGCGTCGAACTTTTCGGAGGAACGGAACAGCTCGGCACCGCACGCGCGACAGCGGTAGACACCCTCTGTCGTGGTGTTGGTGTATTCGCCGACACCAGGGGCCTCCGTGCCTGCCTGACGCAGCACCCGGAACTCCTCCGGGGAGAGCTTTTCGCGCCACTGCGCTTCGGTGAAGTCCTTGTAGTTCGGGGTCTGCTCGGTCATTGCGCAGTCCTTTCCGCTTCGGTCGTTGGTGCTTCGCGCACGAGTGTTCTCGACAATACCCACGCCGAACATGCAACGATAAATATGGCCCAGCCGAGAGTGGGCAAGAACGTGTTTAGCCAGCTACCTGTTAGCGGGTGGGCGGCGGTTGCCCAGTCCAAGGGCGACAAGCACAGGGTGGCGCCGAGCCATGTGGGCCAGGTGCGGATGGGGCTATCCGGGTGGAAAACGGTGAATAGGGCGGGAAACAGCATCATGGAGTAGTAGGCCTGGCCGAGCGACGACAACAGGCAGACCCCGGCCAGGAGCACTCCGGCACCGACGGAGAGGTAGAGCAATTCCTCGGTGTGGCGGACCCGGGCGAGCCCCAGCACCGCAGCCGCAACCGCCGCGCCCAACAGGGCAAACAACACACCGTGGGCCCATGCGGGCATGCCGAAGTAGACGGCGAATCCGGACAGCGAGGAGTTGGCGTAATCGCGAGTGATGCTCAGATACGGCACCACCACGTCGATGTAGTCGCTCGCCCCCGGGGTCAGCGGCCAGGCAATCACGTTCATGAGCACCGGCACTGCGATAGCGCCGACGAGGGAACGCCACCGCAGCCGCAATGCGGGAAGCACCACCAACGGGGCGAACATCGGTTTGACCAAAATGGCCAACCCCAGCACGATGCCAGCGGCGATGTCGCGCGGCGACATCAGCAGCGCTATAAATGCGACCAAAGCGAGCAACAGCACACCGTTGATGTTGGAAAACACCAGCGTGTTCGTAACAGCCTCGGTGCAAAACGCCAGTGCGATGGCGACCGGGAGGGTCGGTCCGGACAGCGGGCGCTCCCACAGACGCGTTAGCCAGGCCAGCGCCGCGATGATGCACGCCGCGTTCACGGCGATGAACAATGGGCGCGCCGTCGCAACGTCCGAGATCAATCCCAGTGGCGATAACAGCAGCGTCGCGCCAGGGTTGTACAAGTAGTGCGGGTCGACGTGGCTGTAGATCTCGTTGTAAACGGGGACCCGCTCCACAAAGCGGCGCGCCGCCGACCACACGGTGGTGAAGTCGTCTGTGACCGAGCCCTCCCGCGCCAAGACGAACAGCCGATGCACGACAAGCATCACCGCGACCGGCCAAGCGGCCGCGGTGACGGCAGGTGCAAGCGGGGCAGTCGGCACCGCAGACAGGTCCTGCTGCGTAGTGGTACTGATTCTCAGCGGCCTTCTACGTGTCGGTGGGGAAGCAATCACGGGCCTAACCGTACCTGGCGGGATGTGCTTACCTTTCCCGAACGCTCCGGTAGCGCAGGAACAACACAGAATCGCCCGAGTCTGCCTCGAGGTCGGAGGCATGCGTGGCCTCCAGTGTGTAGCGATCTTCAAAGGGTGGCTGCTGGGCCAGGTTGCCCATGCCCCACGGGCCGTCGGCGTCGCTCACGGTGGGATCGAGGGTGATGTGCAGGACATCGATCTGGTTGTCTGCGATCATGTCGGCGTACACGCTGGGACCGCCCTCGCAGGCAATGCGCCTGAATCCCTCCCGGTGCAAAGCGTCCACAATCTCAGCCGCGGTGCCTTCGCCAGCGGCCACAAACCGAGCACCCGCCCGTTCTAAAGCGGCGCGTTTGTTGTTGAGCGTGACGTCGAGCAGTGAACTTTCCGGGCAGACGATGATGGCGTCGCGTCCCTTGAGCACTCCGGAATTGGGCTTGATGTTGAGGGAACGGGAGAGGATGGCGATGGGCGTGTCTGCAGAACCGTAGGCCTCCGCCGTGACAGTGCCGGCGGAGACGAGCACCACGTCGGCCCACGAGCGCAAAGCGTGGAGGAGCTGCGAGTCGAGGTCGTTTCCCAGCACCGCGGAAGTGCCTCTGCGTCCGAAGGCGCCGAATATGGTCATCACCATCGCGGCTCGGGTTTCGCACTCTGCGCTGTCGAGGACGGGACCGATCAAATCGCTTGCACAAGTAGTCATGCGCAAAAGAGTAACCCCGGCTCCAGGGAGAACCTGGGGCGGGGAGTGGAGCGGATGACGAGACTCGAACTCGCGACCCTCACCTTGGCAAGGTGATGCGCTACCAACTGCGCTACATCCGCATTGCTATTCAGTTTGCGAGGGATATCCCTCTGTGCGCGATACTGGGATCGAACCAGTGACCCCTACCGTGTCGAGGTAGTGCTCTACCGCTGAGCTAATCGCGCGAGGCTGTTCAAGCTTGGAGGTGGATACGGGAATCGAACCCGTGTACACGGTTTTGCAGACCGTTGCCTAACCACTCGACCAATCCACCGTGGAGTTACCTCCGAAGTATTCGGTGTGCCCCGAAGTACTTGGAGCGGATGACGAGACTCGAACTCGCGACCCTCACCTTGGCAAGGTGATGCGCTACCAACTGCGCTACATCCGCATTGTTATGTAATTGGAGAGGGAATCGACCCTCTGTGCGCGATACTGGGATCGAACCAGTGACCCCTACCGTGTCGAGGTAGTGCTCTACCGCTGAGCTAATCGCGCCCTAGCTCCCCGTAGGGAACTGGAGCGGATGACGAGACTCGAACTCGCGACCCTCACCTTGGCAAGGTGATGCGCTACCAACTGCGCTACATCCGCATGCTTTCGACGCTGTCCGCGTTGAATGCGAGAACAAACTTTATCCGCAAGTTGTTCCCCGGTACAAATCGCCATGTCAGGCTATAAATTTAAGGGTGGTGAGGGAATTGCATGGTTGTAATTATGGTTGTAATTCGGGCGTTCATTGGATTGGCTGTCGACGGCACACCTCCGGTCCGCAACGTTACCGCGCTTGACCTGCCGATTCGGTACTTCCGGGCAGTGCGTGTAATCTCTGTGTCCGTTCGGTCCTATGGCTCAGTGGAAGAGCGTTCCGTTCACACCGGAAAGGTCGCTGGTTCGATCCCAGCTAGGACCACAAGACAAACCGCCAGGCAACTGGCGGTTTTTGTTTGTGCGGGGGTTTTCGAGGTTCCGATTACCCCTGCCTTCCAGGATGGCCAAGTTATTCGCTCTGGCCGAAGACTTAGTGTTTGAAGCTCCGGGAACTAACCTCGAGAGTGATACGACTACAGCCTTTAAGCGCCCACTGGCGCCAAAGTTTTATGCGAGGAGGCACCATGCTCATTCAGACAAGAGCGCGACGAGGGGGAGCGGTTGCCGCCATAGCAGCAGCCTCGGTGGTCGCGGCAGCCCCGGCTTACGCCCACGATTCTGTGATCAGGGCGAACCCGGAAGACAAGAGTGTGGTTAGCGAGTTCCCGGACGCGGTCACCCTGGAGTTTTCTGGGGAGGTGCAGGACGGGTTCAACACCATTGCAATTTCGCGCGAGGTGGGCGGACAGTCTGAAGTGTTGTACTCCGGTGAGCCTGAAGTCGACGGACGCTACGTCACGCTTGATCTGCCGGATGACGTGAACGCGCAACCAGGCGACTACAAGGTCGGCTTCCAAATTGTGTCCTCGGACGGGCACTCCACAAAGGGCATGACCTCGTTCAGCTTCGACCAGGCTGGCGCGGAGGGTGGCAGTGCTGCGTCGGCTGCGGATGCGGACAAGGACCCGGTGGTTGACGCCGATGAAGGCATGGGCACTGGCTCAAAGGTGCTGTTGGCACTGTTGGGGGTGCTTGTCATCGCAGGTGCTGGATTAGGTGCGCTGGTCAAGGTTCGACGCACCCCCGGCACCCACCCTTCGGCAGACAAGTAGGAGCACGTAATGAAGAAGATTCTCGCTTCCGGCCTGGCTGCGGCGGCGCTAGCACTGGCAAGCTGCAGCGGCAGCGCTAACCAGACCTCCGAGCAGGAGCAGTCCTCGTACAACGACGCAACCCACGAAGCAGCGACGGACAACCCGGCCGCGGATGGACTGGACCACGTTTCCAGCGATGCGGTCACGCTCGAAAACGGCGCAGTCCGCGCCAAGGCTGCGAAGGACGCGGCCGACGGCAGCGATATGACTTCCATCTTCGGCACCCTGCGCAACACCTCGGATGAGGATGTCACCGTCGTCGGCTTCACCACCTCGCTGGGCCAGGGGGACAACCAGATCCATGAGGTTGTCGACGGTGTGATGCGCCAAAAGGAAGGCGGCTTTAATGTCCCCGCGGGCGGTACGCACGAGCTTGCGCCGGGCGGCGATCACTTCATGGTGATGGACTACGCGCCGGCGATCGAGGCGGGCGATACCGTGGACGTGACACTGCTGCTCGAGGACGGATCAACAGCAACCATCCCAAACGTCGCGGTGCGCACCATGCTTCCGGGGCACGAAAGCTACGGCGACCACGCAGATCAAGTAATTAACGGCGAGGCGGACCATGCCGACCACGCCAGCCACGGCGAGCACAGCCACTAAGGAGGACGCGTCATGCCGGGTGTAAGCCGGCGGAGGTTTCTGAAGGGGACAGCGGGTGCGGCCGGCGTGGCGTCGGCAGGCGTACTGCTCGCGGCGTGTGAGAACGAGCCGAGCGATTCCGGCCCGAACACAGAGCCGCTCACCGAGGCGGCCGTCGCCTTCGACGGCGAACACCAGGCGGGCATTGACACGCCCTCGCAAGCCTCGCTAAATCTCGCCGGGTTTAACCTCAAAGACGGGGTGGACGGGCGCGGCGTCGCAAGGCTAATGCGCCTGTGGACGGAGGACGCCCGCGAGCTGACAGCCGGACGCAACCCGCTGTCAAGCCTTGAGCCGGAGATGGTCGAGTGGCCCGCGAACCTCACCATCACTTGCGGGTTCGGCGAGCGCATCTTCGACATCGCCAACCCGGGGGTGAAGCCGCGGTGGCTGCACGACATTCCCACGGTTCCGCGCGAGCAGTTGCAGAACGAGTGGGGCCAGACGGATCTGGTGCTGCAGATCTGCTCCGACGACCCGGTGATGTGTGCGTGGGCGCTGCGACACATGACGCGGGCTGGCATGGACTACGTGAAGACGGCCTGGTTGCAGCAGGGGTTCGTCAATGCATACGGCTCCATCCCGAAAGGGCAGACTCCACGCAACCTGTTTGGCCAGGTGGACGGCACCGTCAACCCGAAATCCGACGAGGAATATCGGGAGCAAGTGTTCGCGGCCGACGGTTCGACGTCGCTGGTTGTGCGCCGCATCGCGATGGACTTGGACGATTGGGAGCGCCTCGACCGCGCCTCCCGCGAGGTGGCGGTGGGGCGCAAGCTTGACGACGGCGCTCCGCTGACCGGCGGCGACGAGTTCGATGCCCCGGACATGAATGCCAAAGACGAGTACGGCCTACCGGTGATCGACAAAAACTCCCACATGGCGCGCGCCATGCCGCCGGCGGACCACCCGGAGCAGCGCTTCCTGCGCAGGCCGTACAACTACACGCTGCCGCCGGCGCCGGGGGAGCTGTCTAACGCGGGTCTGATCTTCCTGGCGTACCAGAAAGACCCGGACGTGCAGTTCACACCGGTATTGGAACGGCTGATGGAGGCGGACCGGCTCAACGAGTGGACCACCCACATCGGCTCATCCGTGTACTGGATACCGCCGGGGACGGCCGCGCCCGGAGGTTCGTCGCAAGGCGGTGCACGCGGCGACACCTTCTGGGGCGAGACGGTGCTTTCGGGGGACCGGGGGTAGACTCCCTGGCGTCCGGCGCGCCTGAAGCGCCGTCGGGAGAGAACGAGGAAGATGGGCGGCGTCCAGGTATGACGCAGCCCAGTGACGCGCAAAGGAGCGCACGACAACTATGTCCACCGAAGCAGCAGTCGAGTTCGCACCGTTCGAGGTTCCCGCCGGCACAGCCGTCGGTGCCGCCATGCGGGAGCTGAACCTGCCGAACAAGGGGGAGGACGCAATCGTGTGCGTCCAGGACGAAGAGGGCAACCTCAAAGACCTTTCCTACATCCCCGATACGGTCGCGACGTTCATGCCGGTGCCCGCAAACACCGAACTCGGCCGTTCCGTGATCCGCCACTCCTGCGCGCACGTTCTCGCCCAGGCCGTGCAAGCCGAGTTCCCCGGCACCAAGCTGGGCATTGGCCCGGCCATCAACGACGGCTTCTACTACGACTTCGACGTTGCTGAGCCGTTTACCCCTGAGGATCTGAAGACGCTGGAGAAGCGCATGAAGAAGATCATCAAACAGGGGCAGAAATTCGTCCGCGGCGTCTACGCGTCCGTGGAGGAGGCCGCCGAAGACCTCAAGGACGAGCCGTACAAGCTCGAGCTCATCAACGACAAAGGCAACGTCGATCCGGATTCCGACGAGGCTACCGAGGTCGGTGCTGGCGAGCTGACGCACTACGACAACGTCAACCCGCGCACGGGTGAGGTGGAGTGGCACGACCTGTGCCGGGGACCGCACGTGCCCACCACGAAGTACATCCCGGCGTTCGCGCTGACGCGGTCGTCCGCGGCCTACTGGCGCGGCGACCAGAACAACGCCGGCCTGCAGCGCGTCTACGGCACCGCCTGGGAGTCCAAGGAGAAACTCGACGAGTACATGACCATGCTCGAGGAGGCGGAAAAGCGCGACCACCGCCGCCTGGGCAACGAGCTGGATCTGTTCTCCTTCCCGGACGAGGTCGGCTCCGGCCTGCCCGTGTTCCACCCGGACGGCGGCATCGTGCGCATGACCATGGAGCAGCACTCCCGTGAGCGCCACGTCGCCGCCGGCTACTCCTTCGTCAACACCCCGCACGTGACCAAGGGCGACCTGTTCAAAAAGTCGGGCCACCTGGACTGGTACGCCGACGGCATGTTCCCGCCGATGAAGCTCGACGGTGAAGTTGATGCCGACGGCAACGTGACCAAGCAGCCGGTGGACTACTACGCCAAGCCGATGAACTGCCCGATGCACAACCTCATCTTCGACTCGCGTGGTCGCTCCTACCGCGAGCTGCCGCTACGCCTATTCGAGTTCGGCACTGTCTACCGCTATGAAAAGTCCGGCGTGGTCCACGGTCTGACCCGCGCGCGCGGCTTCACACAGGACGACGCGCACATCTACTGCACCGAGGAACAGCTGGAAGAAGAACTGACCAGCGTGCTGGAGTTCATCATCTCCCTGCTGCAGGACTACGGTTTGGACGACTTCTACCTGGAGCTTTCCACGAAGGACCCGGACAAGTACATCGGCGACGACGAGATCTGGGAGCGCTCCACCAGCATCCTCGAATCTGTGGCCAAGAAGTCCGGTCTCGAGCTGGTGCCGGATCCGGCCGGCGCGGCATTCTACGGCCCGAAGATCTCCGTGCAAGCGCGCGACGCCATCGGCCGCACCTGGCAGATGTCCACCGTGCAGCTTGACTTCAACCTGCCGGAGCGCTTCGACCTGACATACACCGCCTCCGACGGGCAGAAGAAGCGGCCCGTGATGATCCACCGCGCCCTCTTCGGCTCCATCGAGCGCTTCTTCGGCGTGTTGCTCGAGCACTACGCCGGGGCGTTCCCGGCGTGGCTCGCACCGCACCAGGTGGTGGGAATCCCGGTGGCCGACGCATTCGGCGAGCACCTCGACGGCGTGATCGCCCAGCTGCGCGAGCGGGGCATCCGCGCGGAGGTCGACCACTCCGACGACCGTATGCAAAAGAAGATCCGCACGCACACCACCGGCAAAGTGCCGTTCATGCTGCTCGCCGGCGAGCGCGACGTGGAGGCGAACGCGGTGAGCTTCCGTTTCCTGGACGGCTCCCAGATCAACGGCGTGCCGGTTGAAGATGCGGTACAAACCATCACCGAGTGGGTCACCGCCAAGCGTAACGAGCAGCCCAGCGAGGACACCGTTGCAATCCGGAACTAACGGTGAGGCCTACGCCGACACCGGCGTAGGGGATCCAGACCGCCTCACCCGACTGTGGGCGCCGTACCGCTCGAGCTACATCGCTAATATGCCCGACGGCTCGGAGCATCGGCGCGGGGGAGGGGCCGAAGGGACGTCGAGAAGCTCGGGCGATCCCTTCTTGGAGATCCCGAACATGAGCGACGAAGACGGCCTGATTATCGCTCGAGGTGAGACCGTCTACGCGGTGTGCAACCTGTACCCGTACAACGCTGGCCACGTGATGGTGGTCCCGTACCGGAAGGTGGCGGATTTGGAGGCGCTCACCGATGAAGAGACAACGGAGCTGATGGCCTTTGCCAAGCATGCGGTGAAAACGCTAAAGGCCGTTTCTCAGCCCGAAGCGATAAACGTTGGGTTGAATTTGGGGAAGGCATCCGGCGGATCGGTGGGAGATCACCTGCACTTGCATGTGGTGCCGCGTTGGGCGGGGGACTCGAATTTCATAACGGTCATCGGTGGCACGAAGGTTCTCCCGCAGCTACTGCGGGATACACGTGCGCTTCTCGCAGACGGTTGGCGGGAAGTGCAGCGGACGGAGGAAGGAGAGCCCGATGCTTAGCGTGCACGGCCGTAAGCCCGCTGCTGTTGTGGTGGAACCGGTGGCAAGAGGACTGCTGAAGGTCGGGTTGACGCCGAACGTAACCACCCTGGCAGGCACCGCGTTGACCATGTTGTCGTCGATGGTGCTCATTCCCACGGGCCATCTCGTGTGGGCAGCAGTGCTGAGCTTGTTCTTCGCCGCTTTCGACATGGTGGACGGCACTATGGCCCGTTTGGGTGGAGGAGGCACCGCTTTCGGGGCCACGCTCGACGCGAGCTGTGACAGGCTCACCGACGGCGCGCTGTTCGGCGCGATAGCCATTTGGCTCATTTACGTGGCAGACGCTGCGCCCATCAATGTTGCGGCGTCTTTGGCAGTCATCGTGTTGTCGCAGACCATTAGTTACATCAAAGCGCGCGGTGAGGCCGGGGGGCTGAAGATTGACGGCGGGCTGATTGAGCGCCCGGAGCGGTTGATACTCGGCCTCGGTGGGATTGCACTTGAAGGCTTCGGCGTGCCCCACGCCGTTGTGGTTTCTCTGTGGATTTTGCTGGTAGGGTCCGTCATCACCGTGGTGCAGCGGCTTCTTCTGGCCAAGAACGATGAAAAGGCGAGCCAACGCATCGCTCCACCGGCAGGGGCATAAATGGGCGCCGCGCGGGAGAGGCTTGCAGCCGCCGGTTACATCGCCGGGTGGAAAATTGTGGGCGCGTTGCCCGCGCGAGTGTCCGCGCGTGGCGCTAAGTGGGCGGCCGATCTGGTTTCCGATGATGGCGCCGGGATGGACCAATTGCGCCGAAACCTCAGCCGCGTAGTAGGGCCAGGCAACGTCACCCGGGAGCTGGTGCGCGACGCGACGCGTTCATACGCCCGGTACTGGTTAGAGGCGTTTAGGCTGCCGCGCCTTGCGGGCGAGCGGTTGCTAGATACTCAGCTCACCAGCGGGCTTGTGGGGCGCGAGCACCTGGAGGCCGCGATGGCTCAGGGCAGGGGCGTGGTGTTGACCTTGCCGCACACCGGCAACTGGGATATGGCGGGGATGTGGCTGGCCAACCATTACGGTGGCTTCGCCACAGTGGCGGAGCGCCTCAAGCCGGAGGCGCTCTTCGAAGCGTTTGTGCGGTACCGCGAATCCCTCGGGTTTGTGGTGGTTCCACTGACCGGCGGTGAGCGCCCGCCCTATGAGCAGCTCAAGAACGTGCTGGAGCAGGGCGGGATAGTGTGCCTGCTCGGTGAACGGGATTTCACCCGCAGCGGCGTGCCGGTGACGTTCTTCGGGGAAGCGACAACCTTTCCGGCTGGCCCGGCCAAATTGGCACTTGACACCGGCGCGCCGCTTCTCGTCGCACATTCCTGGTTTACTGGCACCCACCGTCAACCAGGCTGGGGCATGAGCGTCTCGGCGCCCGTGCGAACGACCACGTTGGAAGAGACCACACAACGTGTCGCCAACGCGTTTGAGAGAAACATTGCGGCACACCCGGCGGATTGGCATATGCTGCAGCCGCTGTGGCCCTCCGACATGCCCAAACCAAGCCGCCGGAAAGCGTTGGAGCGGCGCCTGCGACCGGCCGGGAGGTAGCTTGTGCGCGTTGGCCTGGTTTGCCCGTATTCGTTTGACGAGCCCGGCGGGGTTCAAGCCCATGTGCTTGACCTGGCTGCAAAGCTGCGGGAACTGGGGCATCACTCGCAGGTGCTCGGCCCAGCGTCGGACCGCACCGAATTACCGGACTATGTCACCCGCGGCGGGCCAGCGGTGCCGGTTCGCTACAACGGGTCCGTCGCACGACTGTCCTTCGGGCCGCAGGTTCGCTGGACCACCCGCCACTTTATCGAGGAGGGCAATTTCGATGTCCTCCACGTCCACGAACCAAACTCTCCCAGCTACTCGATGGTGGCTACGCGCATGGCCACGGGGCCGATCGTGGCCACCTACCACGCTTCCGCAGAATCTTCTTACGCGCTCAAGCTCGCGCTGCCTGCGCTGCGAGGGAGCCTTGAGAAGATCCGCGCCGGCATCGCTGTAAGCGACCAGGCGTGGCGCTGGCAGGCAGAGCAGGTGGGTACGGATCCCGTGGTTATCCCCAACGGTGTTGACACCAGGCGCTTCGCCGCGGCCCGTAGCGACCATGAGAACGGAGAGGTAGAAATTGTGTTTTTGGGGCGCCACGATGAACCGCGCAAGGGACTCGACGTGCTCCTACAAGCCGTCGAGTTGCTGCCGCGGCGGCCGCGGGTGACGGTGGTCGGTGGCGGTGGCCCTCGCAGAGTGGACGGCGTGGAGTTCACAGGCCGTGTCACTGAGACGGAAAAGGCTGAAATTCTGGGTCGCGCCGA
Organism: Corynebacterium wankanglinii; assembly: GCF_013601005.1. Lineage (NCBI taxonomy): Bacteria > Bacillati > Actinomycetota > Actinomycetes > Mycobacteriales > Corynebacteriaceae > Corynebacterium > Corynebacterium wankanglinii. The sequence continues at coordinate 196,328 of NZ_JABFED010000002.1, read as the reverse complement.
CATCTTCGTTGCTCCAAATCTGGGTGGTGAATCGTTCGGCATCATCTTGGTGGAGGCGATGGCGGCGGGCTGCGCGGTCGTGGCGAGCGACATCCCCGCATTCGCCGCGGTGTGCGGGGAGGACGCTGGTCTCCGGTTCCCGCCGGGAGACGCCTCCGCGTTGGCCCGGCAATTGCGCATGCTTATCGACGACGTTGCCCTGCGCAACCGGCTGGCTACCCGCGGCGCACGACGCGCGCAGGACTTCGACTGGGACGTGGTTGCCCGCCAAGTGATTGCTGTGTACGAGGCGGTGGCAGTCAACGAAAAGGTGGAGGTTGAAGGGTGGCGTTGAACCTACCGTTGCTGGTACTTGCAGTGGCGCTGACGTTGTGCGCGGCGTGGGCATTCAACACCGCGCAACGTCTCAACCGTTTGCACATCCGTCTCGACCGCTCGCGGGACGCGCTGCAGGCAGCTCTGGACCGCCGGTGTGCAGTGGTGGCGGTCCTATTCCCGGAGCTTGCCGCGTTGGCCGCACAAACGGAGCAGATCCCGCTGACTGCAACGGACCTGCAGCGCAGGCTCTCGCAAGAGACTCAGCTGACGGAGGCTTTGCGGGAGCGGGTCGGGCAGAACCCTTGGCCACCTCAGCTACAGGATGCGCACACCCGTGTTGAGCTGGCGTTGCGGTTCTACGACGATGCCGTTGCGGACACCAGGGCGCTTCGCCTTCGACCGGCGGTACGTGTGTTGCGTCTGGGCGGAACAGCCACATTGCCACAGTTCGCGCTAGGCGACCGGTAAGGGCCAGCTGCGGGGAGTGCGTATAATGCCGTCTGTTATACGTCAAGTACACGTGAACCGAGGAGAAGGGGTGCGTTATGTCGGGCCACTCAAAGTGGGCAACCACGAAGCACAAAAAGGCCGCAAACGACGCGAAGCGGTCGAAGTTGTGGGCGAAGATGATCAAGGATATCGAGGTTGCGGCCCGCACCGGCGGCGGTGACCCTGCCGCCAACCCCACTCTGGACGATATGATCCGCAAGGCGAAAAAAGCCTCCGTCCCGGGTGACAACATTGAGCGAGCACGCAAGCGCGGCTCGGGCGAAGAAGCGGGCGGTTCGAACTGGGAAACTGTCATGTACGAGGGGTATGGCACCAACGGCGTGGCAGTGCTCATTGAGTGCCTGACCGACAACCGCAACCGCGCGGCAACCGAGGTGCGAACGGCCATGACCAAAAATGGCGGCAACTTGGGCGAGTCTGGCTCTGTCGGTTACATGTTTGAGCGAACCGGGGTGGTGACAATCCAGAAAGGTGAGCTCACCGAAGACGACGTGTTGATGGCGGTGCTCGAGGCAGGCGCCGAAGAGGTCAACGACCTCGGCGGGGAGTTCGAGATCACCTGCAAGCCGACGGATCTGTCGGCAGTCCGTGAGGCGCTCACCGACGAGGGCATCGAGGTGGAGGATGCCGGCCAGGAGTTCCGCGCTGATGTGCAGGTGGATTTGGATGTCGATGGCGCGAAAAAGATGATGCGACTGATCGATGCGCTCGAGGATTCCGATGACGTGCAGAATGTCTACACCAACATGACGATCTCCGATGAGGTCGCCGCACAGCTGGACGACTAGCCCGTCCATTCTTCAAGCCCGTGCCGCCCACCGCGGCGCGGGCTTTAGTTCTGCTCCGTGTGGTAGAACATATGTGTCACATTTACAGGTTGTTGCGTGGAAGGAGGAGGCGGTGACTCTGGGTGGATCCCTCCAAGGATTGCGTGTAATGGGCATTGACCCAGGCCTTACCCGGTGCGGACTTTCCGTGGTGCAGGCGGGGCGTGGACGACAGATTATCCCCGTCGCGGTCGGGGTTGTGCGCACCCCTTCCACCGCCGCATTGTCTGAGCGGCTTCTCCGCATTTCTCGCGCGGTAGGAGAGTGGATGGATGACTACCAGCCGGATGTCATCGCCATGGAGCGGATTTTCGAGCGGGGCAATGTCTCTACCGTCATGCACACGGCCCACGCAGTCGGGGTGATGGTGCTCGCAGCCGCGGAGCGCGACATCCCGGTGCATATGTACACCCCGTCCGAGGTGAAAAAGGCGGTCTCCGGTAATGGGCGCGCGGATAAGAAGCAGATGACGACCATGATCACACGCATCCTCGGTTTGTCCGAAGCGCCGAAGCCAGCTGACGCCGCGGACGCGCTCGCGATCGCCGTGTGCCACTGCTGGCGCGCTCCACTCATTGCACGTACACACCAGCTCACCGTAAAGGCGGCGAACCAGTGATTGATTCTCTCAACGGCGAAGTGCTCTCTATCGGGCTCGACCACGCGGTTATCGAGTGTGCCGGTGTCGGCTACCGGTTCCTTGCCACCCCGCTTACCCTGGGCAGACTCACCCGCGGAGAGCAGAGCCGCGTGATGACCACCATGGTGGTTAAAGATGACGGAGTCACCCTCTACGGGTTCGGCGACCCGGAGGCGCGGGAGATGTTCCACAAACTTCAAACCGTTTCCGGGCTTGGCCCCAAGCTGGCGCTCGCCGCGCTATCTGTGTTTGATGCCGGAGAGTTATCGGCTCACATCGCTTCCGGGGATGCGAAGTCGATCCAGACGGTGCCAGGTGTAGGTAAGAAGATGGCCGAGCGCATCGTGCTCGAGCTCAAAGACAAGGTTGATGCGTTCATTCCGGCGGCGGACGCCCCTGCGGCAGCGGGGGCCGCCCCTACTCGCAACGGTGCGTCGTTGGTCTCTGAGCAGGTTGTTGAGGCGCTACTAGGCCTTGGCTTCCAGGAACGCTCCGCGCGGCCTGTCGTGGATGCACTGGTTGAAGCAGAGCCCGCCGAGTCCGCCTCCGCGCTGTTGCGCAGTGCGCTGAGCCAGCTAGGGAAGAAGTAGGGTGGTGCTTCCGTGTCGGACGTAGAAAAGACTGAGTTTGCTCTGCCGGAAGGGTTCGCTGCGAAGCCGCCGTCGCCAGTGGACGCCCACGCGCAGGCGGATGAACACGACATAGAACGCTCGCTGCGCCCGAAGTCAATCAACGAATTCATCGGGCAGCCGAAGGTGCGAGAGCAGCTCAATTTGGTTCTCGCTGGCGCACGCAGCCGCGGCGTAACGCCAGACCACATCTTGCTTTCCGGCCCGCCCGGATTGGGCAAGACCACCATGGCGATGATCGTGGCGCAGGAGCTGGGCACGTCGCTGCGCATGACGTCCGGCCCCGCGCTCGAGCGCGCCGGTGACCTGGCGGCGATGCTGTCGAACTTGATGGAGGGAGACGTCCTCTTCATCGACGAGATCCACCGCATCGCTCGTCCCGCTGAGGAAATGCTCTACATGGCGATGGAGGATTTTCGGATCGACGTGATTGTGGGCAAGGGACCTGGAGCGACGTCGATCCCACTGGAAATTCCGCCGTTCACACTCGTGGGAGCGACAACCCGGGCAGGGATGCTCACGGGTCCGCTGCGCGACCGCTTTGGGTTCACCGCCCAAATGGAGTTCTACGACGTCGCTGATCTGACGAAGGTGGTTAGCCGCGCTGCCTCGATCCTTGGCGTGCGGATCGACACAGATGCTGCTGTGGAAATCGCCTCCCGTTCCCGGGGGACGCCGCGCATTGCTAACCGCCTGCTGCGGCGCGTGCGCGACTGGGCAGATGTGCATGGCGACGGGCGCGTTGACCTTGCTGCGGCTCGTGCTGCGCTGAGTGTGTTCGACGTGGATGAGCGCGGTCTCGACCGGTTGGATCGGGCGGTGCTCAACTCCCTGATTAGAGGGCACGGCGGCGGCCCGGTAGGTGTCGGCACACTCGCGATCGCAGTGGGCGAGGAGCCTGGGACCATCGAGGAAGTGTGCGAACCCTATCTGGTTCGCGCGGGTCTGATGTCCCGGACGGGGCGGGGCCGTGTGGCTACCGCGGCTGCTTGGGAGCACTTGGGTCTGCAGGCGCCGCCTGAAGCCCCGGGGCAAATGTCACTTTATTAAAGGGCCGGCGGACCGGACTGACGGATTTTCGGGTTCATGCCGTAGCATGTTCCGTTGTGTCTTCACCGGCACGCCTTGAGAGTATGCCCATTTATCGCTGCTCGAGGCGCGGGTGAAGCAGAAAAATGGAGCTCGGAAAGCAGAGGAGTCAGCTCAGTGTCCAACAACACTCGGCGGTCCCGCGAGATGAAAGGCAAGAAGCGCTGGCCCGCCCGTGCGCTCGCGCTCTTTGCCATCATCGTCATTGGTGTCTACGCCTTAGTCTTTTTCACCGGTAGTAAGACCGCGGAGCCTAAGCTCGGCATCGACCTGCAAGGCGGCACCCGAGTGACGCTGGTGCCGCAGGGGGATGAGCCAACCTCCGAGCAGCTGCAGGACGCACGAAACATCCTCGAAAATCGTGTCAACGGCATGGGTGTGTCCGGCGCGTCCGTCGTTGTGGACGGCAACACCATCGTGATTGAGGCCGCCGGCGACGACACCACGGAGATCCGCAACATCGGCCAAACCTCCCAGCTGTTCTTCCGTCCCGTGCTAGACCCGCCGGCTGCGGATAGCACGAAGGTCGATGGCGTCATCCTCGACATGGTCAACGAGTGGGTGAAATACGGCGTCTTCTCCGCGCAGGAGGGGCAGACTGTCCTCACTCAGCTCGCTGCCCGTAAGCAGGCTGCGGAAAAGGAAGCTGCGAACCCGGAGGCCGGCTCGCAAGAGGGCCAAGAGGGCCAAGAGGGCAAGGACATCGCACCTAAGGAGGAGGAGCAGCCGGAGGAGCCGAAAGACGTTCCCCAGGTGACCGCTCAGCCGCTTCCAGAGCCGAACGGCCCAGTGGAGGCAACGGAGCGCCGCCAGGAGACGACAGACATGCTGCGTCGCACCCGCCAATCCACGGATCCGACCGAGCAGTTCGCGGCGTTGACGCTCATGTCGGCGCGTTGCATGGGTCAGATTACCGATCCACTTGCGGGCTCCGACAAGGCAGAGTTGCCGCTGGTCGCATGTGACCCCACGTCGGGCCAGGCGCTGCTTCTCGACGAAGTACCGCTGCTCGACGGCGTTACTGAAGCCGACGGTCCGCGCCTGACCGGCGAGCAGATCGACACGTCGCGCTCCATTACCGGCGGCTTTAACCCGCAGTCGAGCCAGATGGAGATCAGTTTCGCGTTCAGCCAGGCCGGCCAGCCCAACGGTTCCGAGACGTGGGCGCGCCTGACCAGTGAGATGCTGCAGAAGCAGATCGCGATCACCCTCGACTCCCAGGTCATTTCCGCCCCGGTGATCCAGGGGGCGACCCCGGTTGGGTCCGCCACGTCGATCACGGGCAATTTCACCCAGGAAGAGGCGGAAAACCTCGCCAACAACCTGCGTTACGGCGCTCTGCCGCTGTCGTTCGCGGGAGAGAACGGTGAACCGGGTGGCACCGCCCTGTCCGTGCCCCCATCACTCGGCCAGGCCTCACTCAAGGCCGGCCTGTACGCGGGCCTGGTCGGTCTTGCCCTGGTGGCGCTGTTCGTCTTCGCGTACTACCGCCTCTACGGTCTGATCTCCCTTGCGTCGCTCGTAGCCGCGGGCGCGCTCGTGTACGGCACGCTGGTGCTACTCGGGCGCTGGATCGGCTACTCGCTGGATCTGTCCGGCATTGCAGGTTTGGTGATCGGCATTGGCGCCACCGCCGACTCCTTCATCGTCATCTACGAACGCATAAAGGACGAGGTGCGCAAGGGCAAGACCTTCCGTTCTGCTACCGCATCCGGCTGGGAGCGCGCGAAGGACACCGTTGTCACCGGCAACATGGTGACCCTGATTGCGGCCGTGATCATCTACTTCCTGGCTGTCGGCGACGTGAAGGGCTTCGCCTTCACCATGGGCTTGACTACCGTCTTCGACCTCGTCGTGACGTTCTTGGTCACCGCGCCGCTGATGATCATCGCGTCTCGCAATTCGTTCTGGTCCAAGCCGTCTGTGAACGGCATGGGCAAGGCGTTCAAGACCGCTGAGGCCCGTCGAGCGGAGGCGAGCATTGGGGAACACAATGGCGTCGACAAGCTCGAGCTCCAGGCGGCCGCAGAGAATGAGGAGATTTAAACATGTCGAGCACAAAGGCAACCGCGACAGACGTATCGGCTCGCGCCACGCGCGATAGCGGCGCGACGCCGGTGAAAGCGAAGCGCTCTGCAGAGACTCTCTACGACGGCACGGGCGCCATCGACTTCGTTGGTCGGCGCAAGATCTGGTACGGCATCACCCTCGCTCTCGTGGTGATCTCGCTGCTGGCAATGTTGCTGCGCGGGTTCAACATGGGCATCGACTTCGAGGGCGGCACGAAGATGACCATGCCGGCCGGGGAGCTCGTAACGGAGCAAGTGGGGGAGACCTTCACAGACGCAACTGGGGTGACCCCCGAGCTCACCCAAATCGTGGGCTCCGGCGATTCACGCATGCTGGAGATCAACTCTGAGCACCTGACTCAGGAGCAAATCGACGCGGCGCGTCAGGCGATCTTCGACGAGTACCAGATTAAGGATTACAACGGCGAGCCGAGCGCGGACGCGATCGGCGACTCAACGGTGTCTGAATCGTGGGGTTCGACCATCACTAACCGCATGCTCCTGGCGATGCTGGCCTTCCTTGTTGCGGCTGCGGTGTACGTCGCAGTTCGCCTGCAACGCGAGATGGCGGCTGCCGCGATGGCCGCTTTGATCGTTGATGCGGTGCTGATTATGGGTATCTACGCGCTTTTCGGCCTTGAAGTCACCCCGGCGATGATCATCGGCCTGCTCACCGTCCTCACTTTCTCGCTGTACGACACGGTGATCGTGTTTGACAAGGTGCGCGAGAATACTTCGGGTGTGTTGGATTCGCGCCGCTCAACCTACGCGGAAGAGGCGAACCTGGCGGTGAACCAGACGGTGATGCGTTCCATCTCCACCTCCGTGATCTCGGCGCTGCCGATTGTGGCGCTGATGGTAGTCGCGGTCTGGATGCTCGGTGTGGGTACACTGCGCGACCTCGCACTTATCCAGCTTATTGGTGTGATTGAGGGCATCTTCTCGTCGTTGTTTCTCGCTACGCCGCTTTTGGTGAGCCTGGTGAACCGGAAGAAGAAGTACAAGGACCACAACGCCGAGGTAGAGCGCTACCGCGCCCGCGGCACTGATGCAACTGCCCCTAGCCAATCAGCGGAGACCGCGCCGGAGAAGCGCCAAGTTGCCGCCCCCGTCCGTCGTGCTGGCGGCACCGGCGTTGAGGGCGCGTCCACCGCCGCGACGTGGCGTCCGACCGCCCAGTAGCAGGCGGCGGAAGATGGCGGGACACATGAGGCGTAGGTTCGCCGCGGCTGTTGCCGCGGTGGTGGGTTGCATCGCCCTTACCGCGTGCGAAACGGGCGAAGGGGACGCTGAGCAGACTAAGAGGTTGTTCGGTTACCAGGTGCTCAGCGGGCTGCACACCACCAACGCGGGCACGCTTGAGGGCGCGACGGATCTGGCGGAGCTGTTGTCCGTCCGCTTGTACCCGGGGGTGTATGTTCCGGGTCCGAGCGGGCAGATGATTCCGAACACCGATCTTGTTACTACCCAGGTGTTGCCGGGAGATCAACGCAAGGTGATTTACACGCTCTCCGACAGCGCTGTGTTTTCAGACGGCACGCCGGTGACGTGTTCCGATTATTTGCTCACCTTCACAGCCGGGCAGTATCCGGACCTGTTTGGCTCGCAGATGCCACTGTTTGACGATACGGAAGATCTGTCGTGCACAGCGGGTTCCAAGGAGTTCACGCTGACCTTCAAGGAAGATCGTGGTGCTCGTTGGCGGGGCCTGTTTGAGGCGGGCACTGTACTTCCCGCGCATGCGGTCGCGGGGCGTCTGGGTAAGAGCATCGAGGAGCTTGACGACGACCTTCGGTCCGACGACGTTTCGCGCCTCACACCTGTGGCGAATGTTTGGCGGCACGGGTTTAGTCTCGCGCAGTTTGACCCCGAACTGCAGGTATCGTTCGGCCCCTTCAAGATCGCCGGAGTGGGAGATAGCGGTGAGGTCACCCTAGTCGCCAACGAGTACTACTACGGTGTCGCACCTCAGACTGCTGAAATGGTTGTGTGGCCCGGCGGGGCAAATTCGGGCGAGTTGGCGGATGCGGAAGCGTTGCGCATCGGCGATCTGCGAGAGACGTCACCTGACTGGCACGACGTTGATGCCGAGGGAAATCGGATGACGGTGGAGACGCAGGTGGGTGAGCTCACTGAGGTGCTGACGTTCCCGGAGGTGGGAATGTGGGCGGTGCCGGAGAACCGGCAGGCTCTTGCCAAGTGCGTGGACCCGCGCGCCGTTGCAAAGGTGTCCAGTCAGGTGGCGGGGATCGATGTGCCGGTATCGCCGCTACACGTCCTGCAGCACGCTGACCCACTTGCGCAACGTGTTGCGAGCGTTGCAGAGCCCCATCTCGATGTGGACATCGCTGCAGCCTCGGCGTTGTCGGGCTATGAGGTCCGCATCGGGTACCCCTACCCAGACGCTCGGTTCGCGGCGATGGTCGATTCCATCCGCCGCAGCTGCGAGCCGGCGGACATCAACGTTATCGACGTCACAGAGGGCGGCAAGACGCTTGCGGACCTTCCGCGCGCGGAATATGACGAGTGGGGCAATGAGTCCTGGACCGAGGGGGCAGCGGACGTGATCCTTCACGCGGAGGATCCGATGCGGGAGTATCCCGCCGCCAACAATCGCGCTCAAGACCTCGGCGCGCTGCGCGCCCAGGAGGCGTACTTGTGGAAGCAACTTCCTTCAATCCCGCTCGCTGCGCAGCCCCGCACGTTCGCAGTAGACGGGGCAGTGCGTAACGTGGTGCCGTACACAGGTCTCGCCGGCATCGGCTGGAACATGGACCGGTGGCAGCTGAATTCAGAGACAACCCCGGCCGAAAAGTAACAGGAGAAATCAACCAATGGCCCCCACACCTATCGACGGCAACCGTTACGCCACTGCAAGCGCGGCACTCAAGGACAAGATCCGTCAGGTGCAGGATTTCCCGGAGGACGGCGTCCTTTTTGAAGACCTCACGCCCGTTCTCGCCGATCCGGCCGCATTGAACATCGTGATCGCGGAGATGGCCACGGCCAGCCGCAAACTCGGCGCCGATCTTGTCGGCGGGCTCGATGCACGAGGCTTTTTGCTCGGCTCCGCGGTCGCCTACGAGTTGGGCACGGGCATTTTAGCCATCCGCAAGAAAGGGAAGCTCCCCCCGCCTGTGATCACGCAGGAGTACACCACCGAGTACAGCTCGGCGGCGTTGGAAATTCCCGCCGACGGGATGGACATCAGCGGCAAACGCATTGTGTTGGTGGACGACGTGCTTGCCACCGGCGGCACCCTCGCGGCTGCACACGACCTCATTGAACGCGCTGGCGGCATCGTCGCCGGGTACGTCGTTGTCTTGGAGGTGCAAGGTCTCGGCGGGCGCGAGAAGCTTCACGACGCTCCGCTGGTGGTCCTGGGCGAAGAGCACCCCCACGCAGCGTAGGATTACGGTTTTACACGCTGAGAAAGATCCCGCGATCGGAGGCCCGAAATGACCGACAAGCCGGTGAAGCGAACGGGCCCATCTGTTCGCAGCATGTCTGCTCGCCTGGCGCGCTCCCTGACAGGAAGCAGCCGCTCCAAGACCAACCCGGTGCTCGACCCTTTGCTTTCGCTACACCGCAAATTCCATCCGAAAGCAGATGCGGAGCTTCTCGACCGCGCGTATGCGACCGCGGAGCGTCTCCACGAAGGTGTCTACCGCAAGTCCGGGGATCCGTACATCACCCACCCGCTCGCTGTGGCGACCATCTGCGCGGAAATCGGCATGGACACAACGACCTTGGTCGCGGCGCTACTTCATGACACGGTGGAGGACACCGACTACTCCCTCGACGACCTCACACGGGATTTCGGTCCAGAGGTGGCGAAGCTGGTCAACGGCGTGACCAAACTGGACAAGGTTGCTCTCGGGGCGGCCGCGGAGGCCGAGACGATTCGCAAGATGATCGTTGCTATGGCGGAAGACCCCCGCGTGCTGGTGATCAAGGTCGCTGACCGCCTGCACAATATGCGCACCATGCGATTCCTTCCGCCCGAGAAGCAGGCGAAGAAAGCGCAGGAAACGCTCGACGTCATTGCCCCGCTGGCGCACCGTCTTGGAATGGCCAGTGTGAAGTGGGAGCTGGAGGACCTAGCGTTTGCCATCCTGCAGCCGAAGAAGTACGAGGAAATCGTGCGCATGGTGGCCGACCACGCGCCGTCTAGAGACCGGGCGCTGCGCGAAATTACCGGTGACCTTCAGCGCGAGCTTTCGGCGAACGGCATTCAGGCCGAGGTGATGGGGCGGCCGAAACACTACTGGTCCATCTACCAGAAGATGGCTGTGCGCGGCCACGACTTCAACGAGATCTTCGACCTGGTGGGCATCCGCGTCCTGGTGGACACCGTCAACGACTGCTACGCCGCTATCGGGGTGGTGCACTCGCTGTACTCGGTCATGCCGGGGCGTTTCAAGGATTACATCTCCAACCCGCGCTTCGGCGTCTACCAGTCGCTGCACACGACCGTGATGACGCCTACAGGCCGCCCACTCGAGGTGCAGGTACGCACCCACGAGATGCACTACAACGCGGAGTTCGGTGTGGCCGCACACTGGCGCTACAAGGAAACGAAGGGGTCCCATAAGGGTGACCAGGCCGAGGTGGACCAGATGGCATGGATGCGCCAGCTCCTGGACTGGCAGAAGGAGGCCGCGGATCCGAACGAGTTCCTAGATTCCCTGCGTTACGACCTGACCAGCCAGCAAATCTTCGCGTTCACCCCAAAGGGCGACGTGGTGGACCTGCCCGCTGGCTCAACGCCGGTGGACTTCGCCTACGCCGTGCACACCGAGGTGGGCCACAGGTGCATCGGCGCCAAGGTCAACGGCAAGCTGGTCACATTAGAAACGGAGCTGAAGTCCGGCGACAGGGTGGAGATCTTCACCTCAAAGGATCAGAACGCCGGCCCGTCGCGGGACTGGCAGGACTTTGTGGTCTCGCCGCGCGCGAAGGCGAAGATCCGGCAATGGTTCGCCAAAGAACGCCGCGAAGAGCAGCTGGAGGCGGGCCGTGATGCCCTGGCTGCCGAGGTGCAGCGCGGCGGGCTACCGATGCACCGGTTGTTCACCAACGAGTCCATGCGCCAGGTAGCCACCCGCTTGCATTACCAGGACGTGGATGCGCTGTACACAGCTATCGGTGCGGGCAACGTCTCTTCCCAGCACGTGGCCCACCTGCTCATGGACATGTTCGGCGGCGACGACGATGCCGTAGATGCCCTGACCGCCCGCACCCCGATGTCCGCCCTGGTCCGGCCGCAAGCCACCGGCGACGGTCCGGGGATCCTCGTCGAGGGCAGCCCGGACGTGATGGCCAAGTTGGCCAAGTGTTGCCAGCCCGTGCCGGGCGACGCGATCTTCGGTTTCGTCACCCGCGGCGGGGGAGTCTCGGTTCACCGCACGGACTGTACCAACGCAACGAAGCTCAACGACGAGCCGGAGCGGTTGGTTCAGGTGGAGTGGGCGAACCAGAGGTCGTCGAAAAGCGCGTCGCGCGCCACCATCCAGCTCGAAGCTTTGGATCGCAACGGGCTGCTCACCGAAACCACTGGTGTGCTGTCGGAGGCGAAGCTGCCGATCCTTGCGATGTCCTCGCAGGCCGGCGACGACCGCATCGCCACCATCCGCCTGACGATCGAGGTTTCCGACATCAAACAGCTGGGTTCGATCATGAACCAGATCCGCAACATCGAGGGCGTATTCGACGTGTATCGCGTCACTGCTTAACGACGGGCCGAAGGTTGCCACCAGCTGCAGCGTAGGTTTCCAATAGGTGAAATGTTGGTGCACCTGAGGTTATCTTCCCAGCTGGAGCCGTTTGGGCGTGCCGAGTTGTGCTGCACGCAACTGCCCGGGGAGTTACAAGGGAGAGAAACCCGCCCCCAATTTCGAGGAGTTCCCGTGTTTGATATCCGTCGCGCTGGCGCCCTGATCGCCGCAACCACCACGACCACTGTCGTGCTCACCGCCGCCCCCTTCGCCGCAGCGGCCGAGGCTGACCAGGTCACCATCGATGTTGCGAACATCACCGACTTCCACGGCCGCCTGGAGGAGAACATCCAGCGTGACAAGGAGACGGGGGAGATTAAGGCGAGCCGCAGCGAGTTGGGCGCCGCTAACATCGCCGGCATCATCAACTACATCCGCTCGAACAACCCGAACACGATTGTCACCACCTCCGGTGACAACCAGGGCGGCTCTGCGTTCGTATCCGCGATCTCTGACGACAAGTACACCATGGACTTCGTCAACGCCATCGGCACCGACGGCACCGCAGTGGGTAACCACGAGTTCGACAAGGGCTACCAGGATCTGATCACCCGTATCGTTCCGGGCACAAACGACAAACAGCTCGGCGCCAACATCTTCAAGTCGGACGGCACCCGCGAGGTGAAGCCGTACACCATCGTGGAGAGGGACGGTGTGAAAGTCGCTCTCGTCGGCACAACTTCCAACCTCACAGTTTCCAAATCCAACCCGGAAAACGTGAAGGGCCTGAACATCGCGGACTCCGCACTGCAGGTCAACGAGGAAGCGAAGAAGATCAAGGACAACGGCGAGGCAGACGTCGTCATCGCTCTCATCCACGACCCGGCTAAGGAGGCAGCCGACAAGCTCGACGCGAAGTACGTCGACTTCGCTTTCGGTGGTGACTCCCACATCAAGGACATGAACATCGAAGCCGCGGTTCCGTACTTCCAGTCGTACGAGTACGGCAAGGTTGTCACGGACCTCACCTTCACCTACGACAAGGCGGACAAGAAGATCGTTGCCCGCTCGGCGGAGCAGCTCGACGCAACCGACCTGGAAAAGCTGGGCATCACCCCGGACGAGAACGTGGCGAAGATCGTCCAGGAAGCGAAGTCTCAGGCTGATGAGTTGGGCCAGAAGATTGTGGCTAACGCCACGTCGGACTTCAAACGCGGCTCCAACCCGAACGCCGAGCCGGGCACTAACCGAGGCACCGAGTCCACCGCCAACAACATGCTGGCTGAGTCCGCACTGATCGCGCTAGAGAAGTTTCTCAACGAGGACATCGACCTGGGTGTCATGAACGCAGGCGGTGTCCGCGACGACATCCTGAAGGGTGACGTCTCTTACAAGCAGGCCTTCAGCGTCCAGCCGTTCGGCAACAGCATCGACGTGGCAACGCTGACTGGCGCGGCGATCAAGGAGGCGCTGGAGAACCAGTGGCAGACCGAGGAGCAGGCTGCGCAGTCCGGCCGTCCACGCCTGGATATGGGCCTGTCTGACAACGTCTCCTACACCTACAACCCTGACGCTCCGCGCGGCGAGAAGATCACCGCCGTCACCATCGACGGTAAGCCGCTGGAGATGGACAAACACTACCGCGTTGCCGCGTCGTCCTTCCTCTTCGACGGGGGCGACGGTTTCATCGACAAAACTCAGGTGACCGACCGCAACACTGTTGGCTACAACGACCTGCAGGCGTTCGTGGACTACCTCCAGTCCGGCGCAGCGAGGGTCCGCGCAGGCCAGAAGGACGTCGGCGTGGTGCTGCCGGAAGGAGGCCTGAAGGCCGGCCAGAAAAACACGGTAAAGCTCACATCGCTGAGCTATTCCTCCGCAGGTGAGCCGACGGCGAAGAGCGTCAGCGTCAAGCTGGGCGAGATCACCGCTTCTGCTGACGTGGACAACACTGTCACCGCCGCGGACAAAGGCTACGGCGAGCAGGGGCGCGCCACCGTCGAGCTGGAAATCCCGGCTGGCGTTGCGGGCGATCAAACCCTGGTGATCACCACTGACGCGGGCACCAAGGTGTCCCTGCCGGTGACCGTCGCGGCCGCTGAGAAGCCGTCTGACGGTGCTCCGGCTGAGGACAAGGGTTCCGCCTCCACGTCGTCTGATGCTCCGATCGCCGTCATTGTCGGCGTGATCGCTGCCGTTTTGGCCCTGATCGTGCCGCTGGCACTGGCGTTCCCCATCGATTCGGTGCTTGGCCCGATCGCGATGATTAACCACGGGTAGGCGCGTCTGTGGCCCTGAGGGGCCATCGACGGAATGAGAAACCAGCTACTGAGAGCCAGCTACCAGGCGAAACATTGCCCGGTAGCTGGATCCCTGTAGCTGGTTTTGCGGAGAGGGGCGTCTCGCTCGCAGACTAGCGCGCGAATCTGGACGCCACGGTCAAGATCTGAGTAAGCATGCCCACGATTGCGGTGACAACGGCAATCCAGCTCTTCAGCTCGTCAGGATCGAGGTCCTTAATAGAGGAACCTTCCTCGGTGGAGGAAGACCCGCTGTCAGTGGCGGCCTTCTCGGACGCGTTGGCCCTACTCTCCGCCGTTTCATTCACCGTGGGGGCGGCGTCGGCGACGGCCACGCCGGACACCGTCACTGCGGTAGCGGCTGCGACGGCCGCGAGACTAGTACGAACCTTCATTGGTCTTTCCTCACTCGTTGAGTTGCGGTTGCCTTCGGCAATGCTAACGGGTGGCCGGTCACGTAGCTACCCAGTACAGCTGAATGCGTGGGATCTCCCAGGGCTAGGTCGCTCGGGAACACCCGGATGTTACTTCACCACAGCCTTTTCGATTCGGACCTCCTTTGCGGGGGCGCCATCTTGCTGCCCGCCCTCGACGCCCGCTTCGGCGATTGTGTCCAGGGTGGATAGGCCCTCCTCGTCGATGTGACCGAAGTAGGTGTACAGCGGCGGCAGGACGGAATCTCCGTAGTTGAGGAAGAACTGGGAGCCGTTGGTGTCAGCGCCGGCATTCGCCATGGCAATCGTGCCTCTGTCGTAGCGCTGCGGTTGGCTGTTCTGCTGCAGCATCATCACCTTCGTGTTCTTCATATCCTCTTCCGTCGCGCCTTCGGGCATACCCATCTCGGACAAGTCAATGCCCTCAAGTGCTTGGTCGGTGGGCAGCTCGTTGGCGAACTGGAAGCCCGGGCCGCCGGCACCGGTGCCGGCGCGGTCGCCGCACTGGAGCACCTTGAGCCCGTCGCCTGTGGTGAGGCGGTGGCAGACCGTGTCGTTGTAGAAGCCTTCCTTGGCGAGGTACTCGATTGCGTTGACGGTGCACGGAGATGCGGCGCGGTCCAGCTCCATGCCGATCGGACCCTGGTTGGTCTCTAGTTCGACGGTCACGGTGCCCTCTGTGGAGATGCTGTCAGTCGGCGGGGTACCAACGCCCTCGCCGTCCTTTTCCTCCGCTTGGTTGTAAGTACAGTTGACGGTGGCTGGCAGGGCCTTCTCGCGCGTGGTGGCGATCGGCTCGAACTGGGAGGCGTCAAACTGCTCTTCTTCAGCAACCTCGGACTGTGCGGTGGTCTCGGAGGCGGCCAAGTCGTCGCCGCTGTCGTTGTTTGCGGCGAAATAGATGCCGCCTCCGATGAGGGCGATGACTGCTGCGGAGAGCGCCGCCACTGACCAGGGGCGGGACTTCTCTTTCCGGTCGCGCGAATCGAGTTCGCGCTCCAATTTGGATAGGGCTTCCTTGCCGCGCTGTTCGTTCGATGCCACTGGTTACACCTCGCCGTTTCGTTGGGGTGGGCGGAGCTTTGCGTCGAGAAGCAACCGCCCGTGAACGGCTAGACAGCCTAGCAGCATGGATATAGTGGCCAGTATGAGAATCGCCGGTTTTGTCGCAGGGCCGTTTCAGACGAATTGCTACGTTGTTTCCAACGGCGAACGCGCGATCGTGATCGATCCGGGGCTTGGTGCGCATGAGGCAGTAAGCCAAATGGCGCAGCAGGAGGGGCTTAGCGTGGAGGCGGTCGTGCTTACGCACGGGCACATCGACCACATTCGCGATGCCGCAGCGTTCGGCGTGGAAACGTTTGTCCACCCCGGGGATGCATTCATGCTCTTGCGCGGCGACGGTGTCAGCGAGCAGGCACGCGAGCTTTACGACGCCTCCGGCATGCAGCCCATTACAGACCCCACCGCGTTGCAGGACGGGCAGACTCTGCGGTTGGCGGGCCTGGACCTGCAGGTTGTGCACGCCCCGGGCCACTCGCCTGGTTGCGTCATGCTGATCAGCGACGGCGTGGTCTTTTCCGGCGACGTGCTGTTCCGCGGTTCGATTGGCCGCACCGACTTGCCGGACTCGGATCCTGCGCAGATGCAGCAGAGTCTGCGCGGCCCGGTGTGGAACCTCGACGACGGTTTGCAGGTGCTGCCCGGGCACGGCCCCGCAACCACGGTGGCGCATGAGCGGGCGACCAACCCGTTTCTCCGCGAGGCGAGCGCCGCGCGCTAATCGGGCGCTCACTCCGGCCCGCTCGCGCTGCACTAGACTTGCCACCCGTGAGCGAGAACCAGAACGACCAGTTTCAGAAGCTTTCCGCCCCGAAGGGTGTGCCGGATTACGCGCCGCCGCAGTCTGCGGCGTTTATTCGCGTTCGCGACGAGTTTGCCCGCCAGGCTCGCATCGCGGGATACCAGCACATTGAGCTTCCCGTCTTCGAGGACACTGCGCTCTTCGCCCGCGGTGTGGGCGAGTCCACGGACGTGGTGAGCAAGGAGATGTACACCTTCGAGGACCGTGGTGGTCGTTCCGTGACCCTGCGCCCGGAGGGCACCGCCGGTGTCATGCGCGCGTTCATCGAGCACAACATGGACCGCGGGTACCTGCCGGTAAAGCTGAACTACTACGGGCCGTTCTTCCGCTACGAGCGCCCGCAGGCGGGACGCTACCGTCAGCTGCAGCAGGTAGGCGTGGAAGCGATCGGCATGGACGACCCGCTGTTGGATGCCGAGATCATTGCACTCGCCGACCGAAGCTACCGCGCCATCGGCCTCAACGGCTTCCGTCTTGAGCTGACCAGCCTAGGCGACAAAGACTGCCGTCCGGCTTACCGCGAGAAACTGCAACAGTTCCTCTTCGAACTGCCGTTGGACGAGGAGACTCGCAAACGCGCGGAGATCAACCCGCTGCGTGTACTCGACGACAAGCGCGAGGAAGTCCGCGAGATGACCGCGGATGCGCCGCTCATGCTCGACCACCTCTGCGAAGACTGCCGCGCGCACTTCGACGCCGTTACCGCTGCGCTGGAAAGCTTCGGGGTGCCGTACGTGATCAACCCGCGCATGGTTCGCGGGCTGGACTACTACACCAAGACCACGTTCGAATTCGTGCACGACGGGTTGGGCGCCCAGTCCGGCATTGGTGGCGGTGGGCGCTACGACGGGCTCATGGCGCAGATTGGCGGCCCTGACCTGTCCGGCATCGGTTACGGCCTCGGCGTGGACCGCGCGGTGCTAGCCCTCGAGGCCGAGGGCGTGCAGCCCGACGGGCTAGACAGGCGGGTGGACGTCTTCGGAGTGGCTATCGGCGACGAAGCTCGCGCGACGATGAGCAAGCTTATCGACGAACTTCGCGCCGCCGGCGTCTCCGCCGACATGTCCTACGGCCAGCGTGGTCTGAAAGGCGCAATGAAGGGCGCGGACCGTGCCGGAGCAAAGTTCGCCCTAGTTCTGGGTGGGCGCGAACTGGAGTCCGGCGAAATCGCGGTGAAAAACCTCGTCGAGCACACCCAAGAGCCGGTCGAGCTCAATACCGCCGCGGTGATCAACGCGGTGCGCTAGCCCGCCGCCCTCAGCAAAGGGGCGGAGGAACTAGCACTCGGTGATGTTCACCGGCAGACCCAGCTGGACCGCTAGGCCTCCCATGGAGGTCTCCTTGTACTGGGTCATCATGTCGCGGCCTGTGGCCGCCATGGTTTCTACCACGTCGTCCAGCGTGACGATGTTGGATCCGTCGCCGAGCTTGGCTAATCGCGCGGCGTTGATCGCCTTCACGCCACCGATGGCGTTGCGCTCGATGCATGGCACCTGCACTAAGCCCCCAACTGGGTCGCAGGTCAGGCCCAGGTTGTGCTCGAGAGCGATCTCCGCGGCATTTTCCACCTGTTGCGGCGTGCCGTTGAGCACCGCGCACATGCCTGCGGCAGCCATCGACGAGGCGGAGCCCACCTCGCCCTGGCAGCCAACCTCCGCGCCGGAGATCGAGGCGTTGGTCTTGATAATGGACCCGATCGCTCCCGCGGTAAGGAGAAATTCCCGAGCCCGTTCTGCGGTGAAGTCGTCTGTGAAGTCCCGGCAGTAGTGCATAACCGATGGGATGATCCCAGCTGCCCCGTTTGTGGGCGCTGTGACTACCTGGCCATGAGCGGCGTTTTCCTCGTTCACCGCGAGAGCGTAGAGGTTGACCCACTCCATCGCGTCAAGCCCACGGGCGGTCGACGCTTCGTATTCGGCTGTGAGGAGCCGGTGCAGGCGATTGGCGCGACGCTTCACACGCAACCCGCCCGGCAAGATGCCTTCCGTTTTCATGCCGTGGGCGACGCACTCTTGCATGACGTCCCACACCGCATCCAGGTGCGCGTCGAGCATCTCGCGCCCGTGGATGGATTCCTCGTTGGCGCGCATGATCTCGGCGATAGTCATACCCGTCTCCTCGCAGCGCTGCATCAGGTCGGCCGCGTTGTCGAACGGGTAGGGGACGAACCGGATCTCGCGTGCAGAGGCTACGCCGGACTCCCGGCGGTGTTCCTCCATTTCCCAGCGATCCAGGATGAATCCGCCGCCGACGGAGTAGTAGTCCTCGCGTTCGGCCAGCACGTTCCCCTCCGCATCCCAGGCATCGAAGATGAGGCAGTTGGGGTGCTCGGCCACTGGGGCTGGATCGAACTTGAGCTCGTATTCAACCGTGCCGCCAGGCCCGGAAACGATACCGCTGGCGGGGATAGGCACTCCGGGCTTCGGCTCGATATCCGCGGAGGTAGTGGTGGGGGTGTAGCCCACCAAGCCGAGCAAGGCGGCGCGGTCAGTGCCGTGTCCGATGCCGGTGGCCGCTAGGGAGCCGCGCAGTTCAACCTGGACCTTAGCTGGGTAAGCATCGAGTTTGTCGGTGAAGGCCATTGCCGCCCGCATCGGCCCTACTGTATGGGACGATGAAGGGCCAATGCCGATGCTGAACAGGTCGACAACGCTGACGAAATTAGCTGACATGCCGGGCATATTACCGGACGTGTGGGGAAGCGAAGCGCGTCGAAAAGCTGGTGCTTACATTGCTTGCGCAAGCGTCGGAATATCGGTGGCCGCGAGTACAGAAATGGGCCGCTGCGTGGGCTTTCCGTGCTCCGTGATGATGGCCAGACGGGGCACTGCGCCGGTGGGCAAAGGGGTGCTCAACGCTTCCACAGCAGCCGCAGCGGTTACGGTGCGGTGCAAAAAGATTGGCTGATCGAGCTTGCCGCTGTGCGCGAGCACGTCGGCGATCGTGGCAGTTGCGATAGTGTCGTCGTCTCGCAGCTCGGCGGCGACCCATCTCGCAATAGCGTTTGTGGTGAGCAAACCTACGCACTTACCGTCGTCGTAAACGGGAAACTGCGTGATGCCTTTGGCGGCGATCATTGCTAGCGGCTCATGGATGTCGCTGCTGGGGGAGAAGGAGATCACCCGCTGGTGTTCTATGACCTCGAGCGCGAGTGTTGGGGCGAGCAACTCGTCACGCAAGCGCTCGATCTGGGCCACCGTCTCCGGCAGCGGCTCTGCAATTGGGCGGAGATCCTCGTACTCGCCGTGGCTGATGGCGTTTCTCAAGTCCGCGAACTCCCGCAGGGTGTCGGACTGGTCCGACGTGAGAATGCCCCGCTTCGCCGCCAACCGAGTCATCCAGGTAAAAGAATCCGACTTCTTCGCGTCGAGCTGATCCCTGAGGAATTTCTCTATGGCGTTAAAGGCGGCAAGAAACGGCACGGCGCGGTTGGTCTCGGCATTGCTCATGCCGGTCACTGTAGCGCCGTGCCGTGGAGGTAGCGGGGCAACCAGGTGGGATTTACCCCTTGTACACTCCGCGGTTGAGGGTGTCGCAGGCCGACATTTGCCCGGACTCGTATCCGGACTTGAACGCTTGCATGCGCTGCTCAGACGAACCATGGGTCCAGGCATCCGGATCCACCTCGCCGCCGGAACGGCGCTGGATGTTGTCGTCGCCGATCGATTGCGCGGTCTGTAGCGCCTGGTGCAGCTGCTCATCCGAAATCGGATCCAGCGCCGCGTTCTCACCCTGGGAGGCGTGGTGGGCCCAAATACCCGCGTAACAGTCTGCCTGCAGCTCGAGGGCGACAGCCGCGGAATCTTGGCCCGGATTCTTGTAGTCGCTCAACCCGAGGGTGCCTTCCAAATTCTGGATGTGGTGGCCGTACTCGTGTGCCGTGGCGTACTCCTGTGCGAGCGGACCGTCGGAACCACCGAGCTTGCCCAAATCGTTGAAGAAGCTGACGTCCAAGTACGCGGTGGTGTCCCGTGGGCAGTAGAACGGGCCAGTGTCCGCGCTGGCGTAGCCGCAACCCGAGTTCACGCCGTTTTTGAAGATGGTCATCGCCGGTTCGGTGAACTGGGTGTCTGCCTGGGCGGGCAGCACTTCAGCCCAGGTGGAGTTCAGCGAGCCCCAGGTGGCTGCTGCGCGGCAGTCGTCGTACTTGTTGGATGAGCCGGGTTCCTGGCAGTGCTCCAAGGTGTATTCGCCCTGCGACTGCTGCTGCGAAGCGTTGTCGCCGCCGCCGAGGATGCCGTTGAACGCGCCGCTGAAGTACAGCAGCGCCAGCAGAACCAGGATGATGGTTCCGCCACCGCCGCCCCGAAGGAGCAGCGGTAACAGCATCATCGCACCGGATCCCATGCCACCGCCACCGCCACCGCGGCCGGCCCCGGAGCTGGTGCTGACATTGCCGCCTTGGCCTTGTGCGTAGTCGCCTCTAAAAGTCATGGGCAGAATTCTGCCAAATAACCGGCGCAAGTGTGGGATCTGGCCTGGAATTTGGCAGCTCGGCGAGGGGGCAGGGGCGTTGTGTCGGGCCGACGGGTAAACTCTGCCAGGTTAGTTTCGCCATCACGTGGAAGGACGTGGAATTCGTGCTGCGCACTCACCTTGCGGGGAATTTGAATAAAGAACTCGACGGTCAGACAGTAACCCTCACCGGCTGGGTCGCACGACGCCGCGACCACGGCGGCGTGATCTTCATCGACCTGCGTGATCGCTCCGGCTTGGCCCAGGTGGTGTTTCGCGAATCTGAGGTTGCGGAGGCCGCCCACGATCTGCGCAGCGAGTACGTCATCCAGGTGACGGGCACCGTCGAGCCGAGGCCAGAAGGTTCCGCGAACCCCAACTTGGCTTCCGGCGAAATCGAGGTCAACGTCACCGACCTGACCGTTTTGAACAAGGCGGCGGCGTTGCCGTTCCAGATCGAGGATGCTTCTTCCAACGAGGTGGGCGAGGAAGCGCGCCTGCGTTACCGCTACCTCGATTTGCGCCGCGAGCGCCAGGCACAGGCGATACGCCTGCGTGCGAAGGCAAACCAGGCAGCCCGCCGCGTGCTGGACAGCCACGACTTCACGGAGATTGAAACCCCGACGCTGACGCGCTCCACTCCCGAGGGTGCGCGCGACTTCTTGGTGCCGGCGCGCCTCAAGCCCGGCTCCTGGTACGCCCTGCCACAGTCTCCCCAGCTGTTCAAACAGCTGCTCATGGTGGCTGGTATGGAGCGCTACTACCAGCTCGCACGCTGCTACCGCGACGAGGACTTCCGCGCAGACCGCCAGCCGGAGTTCACGCAGCTCGACGTCGAGGCCAGCTTCGTCGACCAGGACGACATCATCGAGCTCGCCGAAGAAATCCTGGTGGAGCTCTGGAAGCTCATCGGCTACGACATTCAAACGCCGATTCCGCGGATGACCTACAAGGAAGCAATGGAGAAGTACGGCTCTGACAAGCCGGATCTCCGCTTCGACATTCCGCTGGTGGAATGCACCGAATTTTTCAAAGACACCACGTTCCGCGTGTTCAAGGCCGAGTATGTCGGTGCTGTAGTGATGGAGGGTGGTGCCTCTCAACCGCGCCGCCAGCTTGACGCATGGCAGGAGTGGGCGAAGCAACGCGGTGCGAAAGGTCTCGCCTACATTCTCGTCCAGGAGGACGGTGAACTCACCGGACCGGTGGCGAAGAACATCACGGACGAAGAAAAAGCCGGCATTGCTGAGCATGTTGGGGCGAAGCCGGGCGACTGCATCTTCTTCGCTGCGGGCGAGACCAAGGCGTCCCGTGCGTTGCTGGGTGCCGCCCGAGGCGAGATCGCCCGCAAGCTGGACCTGATCCAGGACGGAGACTGGGCCTTCACCTGGGTTGTTGATGCGCCGCTGTTCGAGCCCGCAGCAGACGCCACGGCGTCCGGCGACGTGGCGCTGGGCCACTCGAAGTGGACTGCTGTGCACCACGCCTTCACCTCGCCCAAGCCGGAGTTCCTGGGCAACTTCGAGCAACACCCAGGGGAGGCGCTCGCATACGCCTACGACATCGTGTGCAACGGTAACGAGATCGGTGGTGGCTCCATCCGTATCCACGAGCGGGACGTGCAGAAGCGCGTATTCGAGGTCATGGGTATCACCGACGAGGAGGCCGACGAGAAATTCGGCTTCCTGCTGGACGCATTCCAGTTCGGTGCCCCGCCGCACGGCGGCATCGCCTTCGGGTGGGACCGCATCGTCTCGCTGCTCGGTGGGTTTGAATCCATTCGGGACGTCATCGCTTTCCCGAAGTCGGGCGGCGGCGTAGATCCGCTCACGGACGCACCTGCGCCGATCCCTGCGGAGCAGCGCAAGGAGACCGGTGTGGACTTCAAGCCGAAGAAAGACACCGAGGCACGGGGCGATACGGACGAGGCTGCGGGCGCCGAAAAGTAGGCCACCGATGGGCGAGACGGAGGAGATCATCCGCGCTGCCGCCGACATTCTGACGAAGCGGTACGGCGGGGAGCAGGAGCTTGTCGACGTCGAGCGGCTCGACGGCTCCGGCTTGGCCGACGTCCTTCGTGCGAAGGTGGTCTCCAACCCCTTCTTCCAGCACCGGTCCGTTGTGGTCAAACACTCTCCGGCAGTAGGCGACGAACTAGCAGATGCGGCGTTTTTGCGCGAGGTTGTGGCGTATCAGTTCACAACCTCACTGAGCGCCGAATCTCGCCCGGGGCCGGTGTTGCTGGGCTATGACACAGCAAAACGAATCCTCATCATTTCGGATTTGGGTGATGGCCGCACCCTCGCTGATGAGCTGCAGGACGCTGACGCAGAGACCCACGTCGACCTGCTGCGCAAACTGGGTCGGGCACTTGGCAAGATGCATGCGGGAACCGCCGACGAAGAAGACGCATTCAACGTCCTGTTGCAACGGATGACGCGTTCTCGCCCCAATGCGGCGAACGTGCAGCGGCTCCGCGACCGGCTGCTATCGCACCGCATCCGGGTTGGTGTGGGGGTGCTTGAACGCTCCGGCGTCGCCATCCCGTCGGAAGTGCGCGTTGCCGCGGGGAACGTACAAAGCCGGCTGTTGCGCGGTGGCATGCGCGCCTTCACCCCGTTTGACCTCACCCCGGACAATATCGTCCAGACCGACAACAGGTTCCACTTTCTGGACTACGAGTGGGCGGGCTACAGGGATGTCACGTTCGACGTCGCGTTTGTTGTGGCACGCTTCCCAGTGTTTCTCGCCGCACAGCCCTTCAATGCGGAGGCCACCGAGGCGTTCGTTGACGCGTGGGTCAGCGAGGTTCGGGGCATCTGGCCGGGTGTGCAGCACCCGGACACCCTGCAGGCGAGGATCACGGCAGGTTTGATCGGTTGGGCGATGAGCAGTGTCGCGCTGCTTGACCCGTCGACCCCCGCTGAGTTGCTGGCAAACGACCCCAAATTGCGGACCGATGTTGAGGCCGCGGGCATCGAAGCCTCGTCACTTGGGCAAGAGATCGCGGAAACAGACGCTGAAAGCCTTGGGGACGTGCTGCGCCCCCACTCGCAAGGACCCTTCAGCGCCGATGAGTCGCTGGTGCGCCGAGACCTCCGGGAGACATTCGAGTCATTGGCCGCTTTCGCTGGTACCGGCTCAGACCCGGCGTACCGCACGATTAGTGAGTTCGCACGCACGCTCGTCGAGCGATTGCGGTAAGTAGGCCTTATGCAGCAAGAAGGGCTCTTCGACACCGAGGGCGACCGCCAGCGGGCGGCTGATTCCGGCAACCGAGGCTCAAGTTTCTTCGAGGCTGGCGCGAGCGCGCCCCTCGCGGCCCGCATGCGGCCCCGTAGCCTGGAAGAGGTCGCGGGGCAGCGGCACTTGCTCAGCGAGGGAAAGCCGCTGCGACGTCTGATCGACGGTTCTGGTGCGGCGTCGGTGATCCTTTACGGCCCGCCCGGAACGGGCAAAACCACTATCGCTTCGCTCATTGCCTCTGCGATGGGCCAAAACTTCGTCGCACTTTCGGCGCTCTCCTCGGGTGTGAAGGAGGTCCGGGCCGTCATCGATGAGGCCCGCCGTGACCTCATCCGCGGGGAGAAGACGGTTCTGTTTATCGACGAGGTGCACCGCTTTTCCAAAACCCAACAAGACGCTCTACTCGCCGCGGTTGAAAACCGCACCGTTCTCCTCGTGGCGGCGACCACTGAGAACCCAAGTTTCAGCGTGGTTGCGCCGCTGTTGTCCCGCTCGTTGCTGCTCAAATTGGAATCCCTCGACGAAGCGGACTTGCGCGAAGTTCTCGACCGCGCGATGGCCGACGAGCGCGGATTCAACGGCGCATTTGAGCTTGACGACGCCGCGCGTGACCAGCTCGTCCTCCTTGCAGGCGGCGATGCCCGCCGTGCGCTGACCTACCTGGAAGCTGCGGCGGAGGCGGTGCAGCCGGGGGAGACCATCACTGTCGAGACGGTGAAGGAAAACGTCAACCGTGCTGTGGTGCGCTACGACCGCGATGGTGACCAGCACTACGACATCGTCAGCGCGTTTATCAAGTCCATTCGCGGCTCCGACGTGGATGCGGCGCTGCACTACTTGGCCCGGATGATTGAGGCGGGGGAAGATCCGCGGTTTATCGCGAGACGCCTGGTCGTCCATGCTTCCGAGGACATCGGGATGGCGGACCCTACGGCGCTGCAGACCGCGACTGCGGCAGCGAACGCAGTGCAGTTCATCGGTATGCCGGAAGGCCGCCTGGCGCTCGCTCAGGCCACAATTCACCTGGCCACCGCGCCGAAGTCGCCGTCGGTGATTACGAGCATCGACGCGGCGCTCGCCGACGTGCGGGCGGGCCACGCGCCACCAGTGCCTGCGCACTTGCGTGACGGGCATTACGAGGGCGCGAAGGCCATGGGCAACGCGGTGGGCTATGTCTATCCGCATGATGACCCGAAGGGCGTCGTCAAGCAGCAGTACATGCCCGACGGTTTGGAAGACGCGGTGTACTACGAACCCACCGATCACGGGGCGGAGCGTCGCATCAAGGACTTCATCGGGCGTCTTCGCGGGCTTGTCCGTGGGCGGTGAAACCGGTAGCTGTCGGGGCGCGGGGTAGAGTAAGCCCGGACAAAAACCGGCGCTGCTGAAAGGACACCGAAGCGTGCAGACCCATGAGATCCGTGAGCGGTTCACCAACCACTTCGTCGAGGCTGGCCACACCCCGGTGCCGAGCGCCTCGCTGATTTTGGACGACCCGACGCTGCTGTTCGTCAACGCCGGCATGGTGCCGTTCAAGCCGTACTTTCTGGGCGACCAGACGCCGGATTTCGCCAACGGCACCGCCACCTCGATTCAGAAATGCGTGCGCACCCTCGACATCGAGGAGGTGGGCATTACCACCCGCCACAACACCTTCTTCCAGATGGCTGGCAACTTTTCTTTCGGCCAGTACTTCAAGGAAGGCGCAATCACGCACGCGTGGCAGCTGCTCACCGGCTCCGTCGAAAACGGCGGTTTGGGCTTGGACCCGGAACGGCTGTGGGTGACGGTCTACCTGGACGACGACGAGGCCGCCTCCATCTGGAGCGACAAGATCGGTGTACCGGAAGAGCGTATCCAGCGCATGGGCATGGAAGACAACTTCTGGTCCATGGGCATCCCCGGCCCCTGCGGGCCATGCTCGGAGATTTACTACGACCGCGGTCCGGACTATGGCAAAGACGGCGGGCCGATCGCTGACGACAACCGCTACATGGAGATCTGGAACCTCGTGTTCATGGAATCCGTCCGCGGCGAGGGCGACAAGAAGGGCAACTTTGAGATCGTCGGCGAGCTGCCCCAGAAAAACATCGACACCGGCATGGGTATCGAGCGCGTGGCGTGTCTACTACAGGGCGTGGACAACGTGTACGAGACCGACTTGCTGCGGCCTGTCATCGACGCCGCGGTGGAGCTGACCGGTTCCAAGTACGACGCCGGCAACAAGGATAACGACGTGCGCTTCCGCGTCATCGCGGACCACGCGCGCACCGGCATGATGATCATCCTCGACGGCGTCACCCCGTCCAACGAGGGCCGTGGCTACATCCTGCGCCGCCTGCTCCGCCGAATCATCCGCTCCGCCCGTCTGCTGGGGGCGAGCGGGCCGGTGATGGAGACGTTCATGAACACCATCATGGACACGATGACACCGTCTTTCCCGGAGATCGCCGACAACCGCGAGCGCATCCTGCGCGTTGCCGTCGCAGAGGAGAAGGCGTTTTCCAAGACGCTCGAGGCCGGCACCACGCGTTTCGACGAGGCCGCGTCGGCCGTGTCCGCGTCCGGCGCCAAGGTCCTGCCGGGTGCGCAGGCCTTCGAGCTGCACGACACCTATGGTTTTCCGATCGACCTGACCGTGGAGATGGCCCGCGAGGCCGGCCTGGACGTGGACATGGACGCGTTCAACGCCGCCATGCAGGAGCAGCGTGAGCGCGCCAAGGCCGACAACAAGGCCAAGAAGCACCGCAACGTCGACGAGTCGCTCTACCGCGAGTGGGTGGACGCCAACCCGACCGAGTTTGTGGGCTACGACCAGCTTGTCCACGACGGCACCGTCATCGGCCTGGTGCGCGACGGCGAGAAGGTCGGCGAGGTCTCCCAGGGCGACGAGGTGGAGGTCATTTTGGACGTCACCCCGATGTACGCGGAGTCCGGCGGCCAGATGGCCGACCGCGGCCGCCTGGTCATGGGGGACACCATCCTCAACGTCAACGACGTGCAGCGCGTAGGCAAGAAGCTGTGGCTGCACAAGGCGACGGTTCAAAACGGCGGGCTGGATCTGGGCTCCACCGTCACCGCAGAGGTCGACGGCGCGTGGCGCCACGGCGCGCGTCAGGCGCACTCGGCGACGCACTTGATCCACGCCGCCATCCGCCAAGTGCTCGGTCCGACCGCAGTCCAGGCCGGTTCCCTGAACAAGCCGGGCTACCTGCGCTTCGACTTCAACTACACCGACCAGCTCACGGACGCACAGCTGCAGGAGATCGCCACGATCACCAACCAGGCCGTAGATGCGGACCTCGAGGTTAACACCATCGAGACCTCGCTGGACAAGGCGAAGGCGATGGGAGCGATGGCGCTGTTCGGCGAGAACTACGGCGACCTGGTGCGCGTCGTGGAAATCGGCGGGCCGTTCTCCATCGAGCTGTGCGGCGGCACCCACGTCGAGCACGCGTCCCAGATCGGCCCCGTCGCGGTACTCGGCGAATCCTCTGTGGGCTCCGGCGCACGCCGCATCGAGGCGTACTCCGGCATGGACTCCTTCAAGTTCCTGTCCAAGGAAGCCGCCCTCGCGTCCGGCTTGGCCGCGGAGCTCAAGGCGCCGACGGACGAACTGCCGGACCGTATCGCACAGCTCACCGAGCGTCTGCGCGCTGCGGAAAAGGAGATTGAGAACCTGCACCGCCAGCAGCTCCTGGCGTCTACCGCAGGGTTGGCGAATGAGGCGGAGACGGTGGGCGCGCATCGCGTCGTCGCAAAGCTGCTGCCCGAGGGCATCACCACCGGCGACCTGCGCACCATCGCCAACGACCTGCGCGGCAAGCTGCAGGCGGAGGACGCCGTGATCGTGCTGCTGTCCAACGTCGACGGCAAGGTCTCGCTCGCCGCCGCAGCCACGCCGCAGGCAGTGCAGTCCGGCGTGAAGGCCGGCGACCTGGTCAAGCTGGTGGGGCAGTACATCGACGGCAAGGGCGGCGGTAAGCCGGATCTGGCACAGGGCACGGGTGCCAACGCCGCTGGCATCGACGACGCGTTGCGGGCCGTGCGGGAAACGCTCGCAGGGTAAGTCCACCCGGATTGTGTGACACGCCGAGGGGCCGACCGGCTGGCCTTACAGCAAACAGTTAGGTTTAACCAAGGCCAGCCAAGTCAGTCGCAAGACGCGTCACACACCGAAGGCGGAAAAGGAGCACGGATGAAAGTGCAGCCAGACACCCCGGGTCTCAACGACCCGGGTTTGGGCCGCCGTCTCG
Source organism: Corynebacterium wankanglinii (assembly GCF_013601005.1). NCBI lineage: Bacteria > Bacillati > Actinomycetota > Actinomycetes > Mycobacteriales > Corynebacteriaceae > Corynebacterium > Corynebacterium wankanglinii. The sequence continues at coordinate 167,974 of NZ_JABFED010000002.1, read as the reverse complement.
GTATCGATGTCGGCACAGTTCGCATCGGTGTGGCGGCATCCGATAAAGACGCAACGTTGGCTACACCGGTTGAGACAGTGCGCCGAGTCACCGGGTTCAAAGACCGCGATGGCGAAGACATCGAGCGCCTCCTCGAGCTCATCGACGAGTACGAGGCAGTGGAAGTCGTTGTCGGGCTACCGTCGAACCTGAACGGCGACGGTTCCAAGAGCGTTAAGCATGCCAAGGAGATCGCCTTCCGCATCAAGCGGCGCAGCGATGTGCCGGTAAAGATGGCGGACGAGCGGCTGACAACGGTTGCTGCCACCCACGCCCTGCGCGCCTCAGGTGTGCGGGAGAAGGACGCACGCGCCGTGATCGATCAGGCCGCTGCGGTGGAGATTTTGCAAAGCTGGCTGGACGGCCGCAAGAACTACCTCAAGGAGAATTAACCGTGTCCCCACGCCAAGCCGCCATGCGGCGCACTCGAAACACCGCGGTGCTGGTCGCGTCGCTCCTGCTGATTATCGGCCTCATCGCTTGGATCGCCATTGCCCGCGGTGGTTCCGAGTCCGACTTCGACGGGGCTGGAAACGGTGAGGAACAGGTTGTCCAGATCAAAGAAGGGTCAAACCTGTCGGCTCTTGCCCCGGAACTGGAGGACCGTGGCATCGTCGCCTCGGGGAACGCGTTTTTGACGGCTGCTGCGAACAACCCGAACGCGGACAACATTCAGCCGGGATTTTATCGCCTGCAGGGGGAAATGAGCGCTGCCTCCGCGGTAGATGCCCTACTGGATCCGCAGCAGCGTGTCACCCCGCTGCAGGTCTATGGCGGGGCCACCCTAATGGACATCAACATTCTTGGCGGTCAGACCCGCTTGGGCATTTTATCGATGATCCAGCAGGCCGCCTGCGGTGACAAGCCCGCCGCTGACTGCGTGAAATTGGAAGACCTCAACAAGGTAGCGGCGAACGCGGACCCGGTGGCGTTGGGTGTTCCGGAGTGGGCGCGCGAGACGGTGGCGGGCCGCGCGGGTGACGCAAAACGTTTGGAGGGTCTGATCGCCCCCGGCGAATACATCATTGACCCGCACGCGGGCGCCGAGGACATCCTCACGGATCTGATCACCCGGTCGACGAAGCAATACGATTCGACGGACATTGTCGGCCGCGCCAAGAACGTGGGGCTCACACCGTACGAGCTGCTCACTGCCGCCTCCCTGGTGGAGCGTGAGGCTCCTGCCGGCGAGTTCGACAAGGTGGCCCGGGTAATCCTCAACCGCCTGAAGGAGCCGATGCGCCTGGAATTCGACTCCACGGTGAACTACGGACTGCCGACTGTGGAGGTGGCCACTACCGACGAGGACCGCGCCCGGGTGACGCCGTGGAACACCTACGCGATGGACGGTTTGCCCCAGACGCCGATCGCCTCCCCGTCCATTGAGGCGATCGAGGCGATGGAAAACCCTGCGGAGGGCAACTGGCTGTTCTTTGTCACGGTGGACAAGGATGGCACCACCATCTTCAACGACACGTTTGAACAGCACCTCGACGACACCCAGCGTGCTGTTGACTCCGGTGTTTTGGACTCCCAGCGATAACTATGGGTGTATTCAACCGCGCGGCTGTCCTCGGCTCACCAATTGAGCACTCACTGTCCCCGGTGCTCCATAACGCCGGGTACGTTGCAACTGGCCTGGAAGGGTGGGAGTACACACGCATCCGCTGCGAGGTTGAGGAGCTTCCCAGCGTGGTTGGGGGAGCGGACCCGTCGTTTCGCGGCTTCTCCGTCACTATGCCGTGCAAGTTCGCCGCTCTCGATTTCGCGGACGAGGTAACGGGCCGCGCCCGGCAAATCGGTTCGGCGAACACGCTGACGCGAATCGACGGCGGCTGGCGGGCCGACAACACTGATTGCGAGGGTGCGCTGGTCGCGCTCCGTGAGCTTCTGGGATCCACGCCAGTGCGGAATGCTGTGCTTGTCGGCGCAGGTGGCACCGCGCGAGCGGTGGTGTGGGCGTTGCGGGAAGCAGGTTGCGAGCGGCTCACAGTGATCAATCGATCCGATCGCTCTGCTGAATTCGACGAGCTTACAGAAGGTATCGACGTTGCATTCCGCTCGTTCGACACTGATCTGCAAGAAACGACCATGCAGGCGGATGTTGTGGTGTCCACCGTTCCTGCAGATGCACTCCAGGGGCAGGCGGCGTATCTAGGCCACGCCCCAGTCTTCGACGTGATCTACAGTCCCTGGCCTACCCCCCTCGCTACCTGTGCTGCATCAAACGGCTACCCGGTGGTCGGCGGCCTCTCTATGCTGGCGGGGCAGTCGTATGCCCAGTTCGAGCAGTTCACGGGGATCGAAGCGCCCCGCGACGCTATGCGCCACGCACTGTTGCGCCATTGGGAGCAATCCCGCTAGCCTCGGCCGCATGGGGATCGGGGGATTTTCCAGGCTGCTGCTGATAGCCGGATTCGGGGCGTGGTCTTTCGTGCTGAGCGCAAATGATGTTCGCGTCCGCCGGCTGCCGGATCCACTGACCTTGCCGCCGGCAGCCGTAGCGCTGGCGGCGTGTGGCTGGTGGCCGGAGCTGGGCTGGGGGCTAGCGTGGCCGGCGTTCTACCTGCTGGCGGGCAATGGGATTGGCGGGGGAGATGTCAAGCTCGCGGTCTCACTCGGCGTTGTTTGCGCGTCCGTGGCTGGCCCGCTCGGCGTGATCGGTGCACTCGGGCTCGCCGGGCTAAATACTGTGGTGCTCTCTAGGCTGACAGGCGAACGGACGGTGCCACACGGGCCGTCGATGATCTGCGCCGCGTGGACGGTGACCCTGCCGTTGTGTATCTATTCCGGGGTTTGAGCACTGATGTGGATGGGGCTTGTGTAAGAATAACGCCATGCTTCGTTGGACAACGGCCGGTGAATCGCACGGCCAGGCCCTCATCGCGATGGTTGAGAACGCCCCGGCAGGTCTCCCGGTGCGCAAGGAAGAGCTCGCGCACCAGTTAGCACGTCGCCGACTCGGCTATGGTCGCGGCGCACGTATGAAGTTCGAGGCGGACGAGCTGACCCTCCTCACCGGTGTTGTGCACGGGAAATCCATCGGCAGTCCGATTGCCATCGAGATCGGCAATACCGAATGGCCGAAATGGACGACCATCATGTCCGCTGAGCCAGTCGACTTGGATGACCAGGAAGTTGCGAAAGCCATGTCCTCCGGCCGGGGGGCGTCGTTGACCCGTCCCCGCCCAGGGCACGCCGATTTCGCCGGGATGATCAAGTATGGGTTCGATTCCGCCCGCCCGGTGTTGGAACGATCGTCGGCACGCGAGACTGCTGCGCGAGTTGCAGCCGCTACCGTTGCGCGGAGCTTCTTGCGCGAGACGCTCGGCGTCGAAGTGTTCTCGCACGTGATCTCCATCGGCGAATCTGCCCCCTACGCTGGGCCTCGTCCGAGCTTTGCGGACATTGAGGCTATCGACGCATCCCCGGTCCGCGCGTACGGTAAAGAGGCGGAAGCAGACATGATCGCCTGCATTGAAGCGGCGAAGAAAGACGGCGACACCCTCGGTGGCATCGTGGAGGTCATCGTCGACAGCCTGCCGATAGGCTTGGGCTCGCACGTGTCGGGGGAACGGCGCCTCGATGCCCGCCTTGCAAGCGCGCTCATGAGCATTCAGTCGGTGAAGGGCGTGGAGGTTGGAGACGGGTTCGACGAAGCACGCCGTCGCGGGTCCCAGGCTCACGACGAGATGGTGCTGGGAGCAGACGGGATCGAGCGTTCCACGAACCGCGCCGGTGGGCTGGAAGGCGGCATGACAAACGGAGAGCAGCTGCGGGTGCGAGCCGCCATGAAGCCCATCTCCACGGTGCCTCGCGCACTGAAGACGGTGGACATGGCCACCGGTGAAGCTGCCACAGGCATCCACCAACGGTCGGACGTGTGCGCGGTCCCTGCGGGCGGCGTGGTGGCCGAAGCGATGGTGGCTTTGGTGTTGGCGCAGGCTGTTTCGGAGAAGTTCGGCGGCGACACCGTTGAGGAAGTCCGTCGCAATGTCGATGCCTACCGCGCGTACACCGTCGAACGGCTCGCATTCGGGCGAGAGGAGGAACAATAATGACCACCCAGCCTGAGGGTTCCCCAGCAGGCATCGTGAACGACCTGGTGGATGATCTGGGACCGGATGCCCCTCGCGCACGAGGGGACGCACAAGGGGATGAGCATCCGACCCCATTCGATGAGAATGATGCGCCGAGTGCGACTGAGCTGGTGCAGGCGGCGCCGGCGATGGTCAACTCCGCACCCCGCGTGGTGTTGGTGGGGTTGCCGGGTTCCGGCAAATCCACGATTGGGCGTCGCATTGCGAGCGCTCTCAATCTGCCCATCGTCGATTCTGACGTGCTCATTGAGCAGGGCGAGGCAAAGGCGTGCGGCGAAGTGTACTCCGAGCTGGGAGAGGACGCTTTCCGCCGGCTCGAAGTCGGCTACGTCGCTCGCGCGCTGGCGACAGGGGGAGTAGTGAGCCTCGGTGGAGGCGCAGTTGTGACTGAAAAGGTGCGCACACTGTTGCAGCGCCACACCGTGGTGTGGATTGATGTGAGCCCCGAAGAGGGGATCCGCCGCACAGCAGAAGATAACTCCCGCCCGGTCCTTGAGGGCGAAGACCGCGAGCAGCGCTACAGGGATCTCGCTGCCGAACGAGAACCGTACTACCGCGAGGTGGCGACGTTCCGCGTGCGAACGGACGAGCGGCCCCCGCAACGTGTGGTCGCAGAGATCCTCGGGTTTATCGAGGCGGATTAGAGCTGAAGGGCTAGTCACATGGCTGTTGTCGAGGTAACCGGGGCGAGCCCGTACTCCATCCACATCGCACACAACAATCTCGCGGACGTCGCGCAGCGCGTCGCCCAAATCGGGGCCAGGCGTGCGCTAATCGTGCACCAGTCACCCCTGCAGCACGTAGCTGAGGGGCTCGCAGAGCGAATTGAAGCTGCGGGTGTCCAGCCTGTTGCCGTCTGCGTTCCTGACGCAGAAGCCGGCAAAGACCTAGCCGTCCTTTCTAGCCTCTGGGATACCTTGGGCGAGCATGGGTTTTCCCGGCAAGACGTCGTGGTGGGGCTCGGGGGCGGCGCGGTGACCGACCTCGCCGGTTTCGCCGCCGCCACCTGGATGCGCGGCATCAAGGTGATCCAGGTGCCCACCACACTTTTGGCCATGGTGGATGCGGCCGTCGGCGGCAAGACCGGCATCAACACGTCCTGCGGCAAAAATCTCGTCGGCGCATTCCACGAGCCAGACAGTGTTTTCATCGACCTCGGCCGCATCGACACGCTGCCGCAGGCGGAGGTGGTGTCCGGTTCGGCCGAGCTCATCAAAACTGGTTTTATTGCCGACCCGCGCATTTTGGAGCTGTACCAAGACGGCGCCCAAAACCACTGGCCTGAGCTTGTCGAGCGGTCGGTGGCGGTGAAAGCAAACGTCGTGGGGCAAGACCTGAAAGAGTCCGGCCTGCGCGAGATCTTGAACTACGGGCACACGCTTGGCCATGCAATCGAGAGGCGGGAGAACTACACCTGGCGCCACGGCAACGCCGTTGCGGTTGGAATGATGTTCGTCGCTCACCTTGCTCAGCGCCGAGGGCTTATCGACGAGCAGGTGGTCGCCCTCCACGAGGAGATCCTCACCGGTGCCGGTCTGCCCACGCGCTACGAGGCCGGAGCTTTCGACGAGCTCTACGACGCCATGCTGCTGGATAAGAAGAACCGCGACGGGCGCATTCGGTTCGTCGTGCTCGACGGCGTAGGGTCCTGCACCCGCCTCGAAGACGCGACGGTGGACGAGATGCGGGCCGCCTACGAAGCGATTTCGGAGTAGCGATGAAAGTTTTGGTCCTCAATGGCCCGAATCTGAACAGATTGGGGAAGCGGCAGCCGGAAATCTACGGTGCGGTGACGCTTGCGGACGTCGAAAAGCGACTGCTCGAGTACGGCGCGCACGTCGGCCTCGAGGTGGAATGCCGCCAGTCCAATCACGAAGGTGAGCTGATCGATTGGGTCCATGAAGCCGCCGACAACGCGTGGGCCGTCATCATCAACCCCGGTGGTTTTACGCACACCTCCGTTGCGTTGCGCGACGCGCTGGTAGAACTGGATGACCACCACGGGTTCATCGAGGTGCACATTTCCAACGTGCATGCGCGCGAGCCATTCCGCGCGCACTCGTACCTTTCCCCTATCGCAGTCGGCGTGATCGCCGGGTTGGGGGTGGACGGCTACCGGCTCGCACTCGACCACTACGCAAGGAGGCAATGATGGCACTGGCAGACACCCGCTTTGAAAACCGCCGGCGCAAACTTTCCACGATGCTCGCTGAGCGGCGTATCGACGACATGCTGGTCACCCACCTCACCCATGTGCGCTACCTGTCTGGCTTCTCCGGCTCGAACGGCGCGATGCTGGTGTCCAAGGACCGCACGGCCGCGATCGCCACGGATGGGCGCTACACCACGCAGATCGCCGAAGAGGTGCCCGACATCAAGGCGGTTATCGAGCGCAACGTGGGGGTGGCCATGCTTTCTAAGGCAGCTGACGGCCACCGCGTGGGCTTCGAAGCGGACTACGTCTCTGTTGCCCAGCTGGACAAATTGCGTGAAGCCTGCCCAGACGGGGTGACCTTGGTGCCGGTGAGCGGGGTGTTAGAGGACATCCGGTTGGTCAAGGACGAGGTTGAACTGACGCGGCTGCGTGAGGCAGCCAAGTTAACGGTGCAGGCGTTAGACGAGCTGTTGAGCGCAGAGGAGCTGCGAGCCGGCCGCACCGAGCGTGAAGTGGCCGCGGACTTGGAGTACCGCATGCGCGTTTTGGGGGCCGAGCGCGTCAGCTTCGACACCATCGTCGCATCCGGGCCAAATTCGGCGAAGCCGCACCATGGCGCCGGCGACCGCACTATCGCGGAAGGGGACTTGGTCACCATCGACTTTGGTATGCACCGGCTCGGTTTCAACTCCGATATGACCCGCACGTTTGCCATTGGCGAGATCGGTGCACTCGAACGCGAGATCTACGAGGTGGTTCTCGCAGCCCAACTCGCAGGCGTGAAGGCCGCGGTTCCTGGCGCGGAGCTTGCGCACGTGGATAAGGCCTGCCGCGATGTGATCGCCGAGGCTGACTACGGTGAGTACTTTGTCCACTCCACGGGCCATGGCGTAGGACTCGATGTGCACGAAGCGCCGAGCGCGGCGCGAACCGGCACGGGTGTGCTGGCAGAGGGGATGACCCTGACCATCGAGCCCGGGATCTACATCCCAGGCAAGGCTGGCGTGCGTATCGAGGACACGCTCATCATCACCGCGGCAGCACCGGAGGTGATCACGGAGTACCCCAAGGATTTGACGGTGCTGTAACATTGTTGTGTTTGCACACGCCCCGATACTCCCAGGAGGAAGGTACTCACATGGCAACTACCGCCGATTTCAAGAACGGCCTGGTGCTGAAGAACGAAGGCAAGCTGCAGCAGATCATTGAGTTCCAGCACGTCAAGCCCGGTAAGGGTCCGGCCTTTGTGCGCACGAAGCTGAAGGATGTCGTCTCCGGCAAGACCGTGGATAAGACCTTTAACGCTGGTGTGAAGGTGGAGACCGCGACGGTGGACCGCCGCGATATGACGTACCTCTACAACGACGGCACTAACTACGTTGTCATGGACGACAAGACCTTCGAGCAGTACGAACTGCCGGCAGACAAGTTCGGTGACTCCGCACGTTTCCTGCTGGAGAACATGCGTGTGCAGGTCTCTTTCCACGATGGCGAGGCGCTGTTCGCGGAGCTGCCCATCTCCGTCGACCTGAAGATCGAGCACACCGAGCCGGGTCTGCAGGGTGACCGCTCCACTGGCGGCACCAAGCCGGCAACGCTGGAGACTGGCGCGGAGATCCAGGTCCCGCTGTTCCTGGAGACCGGAAACGTGGTCAAGGTAGACACCCGCACCGGCGAGTACCTCTCCCGCGTGAACAACTAATGCCCGATTACAAGCGACACGGCGCACGCTATCGTGCTCGCCGCCGAGCAGTAGACATCCTCTTCGAGGCTGAGACCAGGGACGTCGATCCAGTCGCCATCGTGGAAGACCGGGCGCAACTATCCCTGGACCCGGCCAACGCCGTCGCCCCCGTGGCGGACTACACCCGAACAATCGTCGCCGGGGCCGCGGAGAAGCTCGATGACTTGGACGACGCCATTGAGCGCCACCTCTCCGAGGACTGGGAGCTATTCCGACTGCCAGCGGTAGACCGGCAGATCCTACGGGTGGCCGCGTGGGAGATCCTCTTCAATGATGAGGTGGACGCCCCTGTCTCTATTGCTGAGGGCGTGGAGATGGCGGCTGAGTACTCGGGTGTTGACGCCGCGCCGTACATCAACGTTGTGCTCGACGGCGTCGCCCAACACGCGGCGTCGAACGCCCCGTTTGCGGGCGAGGAAGCGGAGGACGCCTACGCCGTGGATGAGGACGCAGACACAGTCGGCGTGTTTGACGCACCTGAGCAGGACGCCAGCGTGCCCAGCGAGGCTGAAGATTTGGGTTCCGATACAGCGCGCGAGATCGCTGAGTCCACCGAGGACTTGGAGGCCGGAGAGCCAGCAGCGGACGAATCTCGCGGCTAGGACCGGCTGGGACCGGCTAGGACCGGCTAGGACACGGTAGAAAGTCGAGCGAAGGAGGTCGAGTATGCGGCGTAATGGGCGCGTACTCGACCTCCTTCGCTCGACTTTTAGGCGGAACACCAACGAAAGGAAGAACCATGGCGAAACTCACCGTTGAGGAAGCGAAGCAGCTCAAGGTAGGGCCCGATTTTCAGATCGCGGATGTGGATCCGGCAGCAACCCCGGGCGTATCGGACGTGGATGATGCGTTCCACGACTACGACGAGGACCTCGAGGAGCTGCAGGAGAAGCTGTTCGCCAACGGCCGCGCGGGTAATGACGACGCGGGCTCTGTTCTGCTGGTGCTGCAGGGTATGGACACGGCTGGCAAGGGTGGCATTGTCCGTCACGTTATCGGCGCGACAATGGACCTGCAGGGGGTGCACCTGCAGGCCTTCGCGCGCCCGACCGAGGAGGAGGCCGCGCACGACTTCTTGTGGCGCTTCACGCCGCACCTGCCAAAGCCCGGTCAGATCGCGGTGTTCGACCGGTCCCACTACGAAGATGTGCTGGTGCAGCGTGTGAAGCAGATGGCGCCGCCGGAGGAGATCGAGCGCCGGTACGGTGCGATAGTTGATTTCGAGAACGAGCTGGCGGCAAACGGCACCAAGATCATCAAAGTCATGCCGCACATCTCCCGAGATTTCCAGGCGGAGAACCTGAAGAAGAGGATCGAGCGTCCGGACAAGCACTGGAAGTACAACCCGTCCGACATCGACGACCGCAAATTGTGGAGCCAGTTCATGGCGGCGTACCAGATCGCCATGACGCGGACATCCACTGAGGTGGCGCCGTGGTATTGCGTGCCCTCTGACAACAAGACCTACTGCCGCACGGTTGTGAAGGCCTTGCTGTACGACGCGCTGGAGTCCCTCGACCTCGGGTGGCCGGCCGCCGACTTCGACGCTGAGGTCGAGCTGGAGCGCCTGGCCAACTCTTAACGGTCTGCGCTGGGCTCCTGCTCAGGGGAGACGCCGGCGGCCTCGGCCTGGCGCTGGATCTCGCTGACGAGCGCTCGCATAGCGTCCTGGGTTTCCAACACCCCATCGACCCCGGCTTTGAGCGCGTGGGACAGCTGTTCCTCCGACAGACCCGCGCCGACCTGAATTTCGGCCTCGGTGCGGACGACGATATTTTCGGTGCGGTTCACCACCAAGGCGCGGGCGTCCAGGTACGAGCTATTGACCTGGTTAGCGGCAAGGTACAACGTCGCATCCGGCGTGTCCGCGGGGGTGTCGGTGACCGCGTCGGCTCGCACAATAAGAACCGAATCCAGAAGCACGAATAGGAGGTTGTACCCGTCGACGTTGGCGTGGCCGGCGCGGCCGGATGGGTCGTCGGACACCTCGATCCCGTGGCCGGACATAGCCTCGATCACACGGTCGATGGTCACAAGCGTTGCGTTGCTCATTGCTGCGGTTCCTCCCAAGTGACGACGGTGGGGAATGTGGCTGCCAAGAAGTCGAACGCCTGCAGGGTGGCGTCGATGGAGCTGGCGATGAACGCTCCGAGCTGGTTGAAAGATGCGCCTTCGGCGATGCGCAACGTGCGGATCGCGCTCACGGCGAGTTGGTCATCGCCGCGCTCGAAGAACCGCAGCGTCGGCGCGAAGTGCGTCTGGTTGTGCTCATTGCACGCGTAGAGCACCTTCGGCGCGAGTTCGCGCGGGAACTCGCCGCGCCAGAGCGCTTCAAATACGAGGTGGTCGCCGTCGATGGCGACCACGATCGCGGCGTTGACGAAGCCGGATCGAACCGCCTGTTCTTCGATTCTGTACTCGAGCTTTTCCTCTTCGAAAATCGCGGCGACGGCCACAGGGGTGACCTGCTCAGGTACATTGCGTTCGGGGTGCTCGCTCGGCTGGACGGGCTCTTCGTTTTGGTCTGTAGTCACGCCTGCGAGACTAGCAGCTGCTCCTTGCCCAGCTCGTGGCGCAGCGCCGCGTCGACTGTGGGGTAGCGGAATGCCCAGCCACGTGCCGCCGCCGCGGCGGGTACAGCCCGCTGATCCGCCAGTGCCAACTCGTGCGCCCCTTCGCTGCCAAGGAGAAGCTTCGGTCCGAACGTGGGAATCGCCAGCACATTGGGGCGGTGCAACAGTTCGGCGAGTGCGGCCGACATCTCGGCGTTGGTGACGGGTTCCGGCGCGGTGGCGTTCACCGGCCCGGAAACTGTCTCGTCCAGTAGCGCCCGGGTGTACAGATCGGTCAGGTCGTCGAGCGCAACCCAGCTCATCCAGAACTCGCCGGAGCCGAACTGCGCCGTGAGCCCCGCATTCACGCTGGCTTTGAGCACGGGCAACAGTCCGCCGGCCCCGGAGAGGGCAAGGCCCGTGCGGATGTTTACGGTGCGGATGCCCTGCGCGTTCGCTGCGTCCTCCCAGGCGTCGCAGACTTCCGCAAGAAAACCTTCACCGGGGCGGTCATCCTCAGTGTGCGGGAAGCTGCCCGCATTGGTGCCGTAGTACCCGACTGCGGATGCGCCGACGAAGACCTCAACCCCGGACTCCGCAGCAAGACGGGCGAGCTTCCTGGTGGGTTCCACACGGGAATCGCGGATCTTTCGTTTCTTTTCCTCGGTGAAGCGCCCCATGATGCTTTCACCTGCGAGGTGAATGACCCCGTCCACGCCGTTGAGTAGATCCGGGGCAGGATCGTCCATGTCCCAGTGGCGCTCACCGGGGCCGGCTTCACCACGCACGAGGGGGACGACGGTGTGTCCCGCCGTGGTGAGTTGGGCGCGCAGGTGGGTGCCCACCAGCCCGCTCGAACCGGTCATTGCTACGGTTTTCGGTTCGACCGCGGGCAGGGAGGAGATGAAGCTCAGGTCCTCGAGCAGCTGGCGCTGCCGGTATGCCCACGCCGGTTGGAGGATGGCTTCGGGGATGGTGGCGGAAACGTCGTCGATAAGCAGTGTGGTCTCACCTGCGTCCTCGAATCGGTGCTCGTGCCGCCACTGTGTCGCCGCACGCAGCGGCTGGTTCGCTGCCACGTCGGTGAATCTGTGTCCCGCGACGTAGCCGTCGTCCAAGTGCTTCGCTACCCATCTCTGTCCGGCGGGGAGGCTGAACACGGTAGTGCCGTTGCGTATGGACGCCGCTTCGCGCTCAACCCGCATTGGCAGGAAGCCGGGTGTCAGCCGGGTTACTGCGCCCGGGCGCGTGTGCCAGCGCCACACGTCTTCGCGTGGGAAGGGGAGGGTGTACGCGGCGTGAATGCCCATCGGTGAAATCCTTCACGGTTCTGGTGCGCAGGTGCTATTGTCACTTGCGGTCATAAGACTACACACGGCTCCCGCAACTGGAACCGTGCTCGACATCCTTTAAATTCCGCACTGCGAGGCGGGGAAGGAGGTTCGATGAGTGGAAATGAACGGTCGGCCGTTGAGTTGTTGAACGCTCAAGACGTCGGCCGAACTGTTGCACGCATCGCGCACCAGATCATTGAGAAGACGGCGCTGGATGATGCCGCCGGGCCGCGTGTGATGCTGCTGGGCATCCCGTCGGGGGGAGTACCGCTGGCGCAACGTATCGCTGCGGCGGTGGAGGAGTTTTCCGGGGTGGCCATCCCCGTTGGCAGCCTCGACGTCACCCTGTATCGCGACGACCTTCGTAACCGGCCGCACCGAGCACTGCGCCCCACGAATATTCCGGGGGACATTGATGGAGCAGTGGTCATCCTCGTCGATGACGTGCTGTATTCCGGCCGCACCATTCGCGCGGCGTTAGATTCGCTGCGCGACATTGGGCGCCCCAGCGTGATTCAGCTCGCCGTGCTGGTGGACCGCGGCCACCGCGAGCTGCCAATCCGTGCAGACTACGTGGGCAAAAACATCCCGACGTCGAAGGACGAAGACGTCACCGTCTGGCTGACGCCGCTTGACGCCGAAGACCGAGTGGTGCTGGAAAGAGAGGCGTAAGTGAAACACCTCATTGACATCGCGGATCTATCCCGCGAGGAGATCATCGGTTTGATGGACGAGGCGGACCGGTTCCGCGAGGCGCTCGACGGTCGGGAGATTAAGAAGCTGCCCACCTTGCGCGGGCGCACGGTAATGACGCTGTTCTACGAGAACTCCACCCGCACCCGCTCGTCGTTCGAGACGGCGGGGAAGTGGATGAGCGCTGACGTGATCAACATTTCCGCCTCGAGCTCGTCAGTGAAGAAGGGTGAATCGTTAAGGGACACGGCCTCTACCTTGGCGTCCATCGGCGCGGACGCGATCATCATGCGGCACCCGGCTTCGGGTGCTTCGCAGCTGCTGACGAAGTGGTTGCCGGGCACCAGCATCATCAACGCCGGTGACGGGCAGCATCAGCACCCCACTCAGGCTCTCCTGGACGCGGTGACGATGCGCCAGCACGTCGGTGACGTCGCAGGCAAGACCGTGCTCATCGTCGGCGACATCCTGCACTCGCGGGTGGCCCGCTCCAACGTCGACCTGCTACACACGCTCGGCGCCGACGTCGTGCTGGTGGCCCCGCCGACGCTGCTGCCTACCGGGGTGGAGCACTGGCCGGCACGCGTGTCCTACGACTTTGACGCGGAGGTCGAGCATGCCGATGTCTGCATGATGCTGCGGGTACAGGCCGAGCGCATGCAGGGAGGGTTCTTCCCGTCGCACCGCGAGTACGCCACCTTGTACGGCTTGAGCAAAGATCGCGCGAACCGGATGAAAGATACCTCTTTGATCATGCACCCGGGCCCCATGCTGCGTGGCATGGAGATCAATTTCGATGTGGCCGACCGCGACAACGCCGTGGTGCTGGGCCAGGTATCCAACGGCGTGTACACCCGCATGGCCGTGCTGTTTACCCTGCTCGCCGGTTCCGGCGAGCGCACAGGCGCCGAGGAAGGAGCCACCAAGTGACCACGCTCGCACTCAACAACGTCCGCCCATATGGCGAGGACGTGCTGAACCTTCTTATCGACGTCACCTCCGGCACCATCGCCGAGGTCAGTGACACCCCCTTCACGGACGCTGATGAAGTGATCGACGGCGAGGGTAACGTCTTGCTCCCCGGGCTCGTGGACATGCACGTTCACTTGCGCGAGCCGGGTCGCGAAGACACCGAGACCATCGCCACCGGCTCCGACGCCGCGGCGAAGGGCGGGTTCACCGCGGTGTTCACGATGGCGAACACCAACCCTGTAATCGACCAGCCGTTTCTCGCCGAGGCAGTGTGGTCGAAGGGCCAGGAGTACGGCAAATGCGACGTGTACCCGGTCGGCTCCATCACCCAGGGGTTAGAAGGCGCGCAGCTCACCGAGATTGGGTTGATGGCCCGCAGCGGCGTGCGGATGTTCTCCGATGACGGCAAGTGCGTCAACGACCCGCAGTTGATGCGACGCGCCATCGAATACGCGAAGGCGCACGACGTTGTGCTGGCCCAACACGCTGAGGACCACCGGCTCACGGGCAGCGCCTCGGCTCACGAGGGCGAGCAGGCCGCGCGTCTGGGTCTGCGGGGCTGGCCGCGCGTGGCTGAGGAATCGATCGTCGCGCGCGACGCCATCATGACCCGCGACTACGGCGGGCGTTACCACCTGTGCCACGCTTCCACTGAGGGCACCGTGGAACTGCTGCGCTTTGCGAAGTCGCAGGGTATCGAGGTCACCGCAGAGGTCACCCCGCACCACCTCATGCTTACGGACGACAAGCTCGCTACCTACGACGGGCTGTTCCGCGTCAATCCGCCGTTGCGGGAGGCGCGTGACGCTGAAGCCCTCAAGCAGGCGCTTCTTGACGGCACGGTCGACGTGGTCGCCACCGACCACGCCCCGCACGGCTCTGAAGACAAGTGCGTGGAGTTCGAACACGCCAAGCCGGGCATGCTCGGCCTGGAAACGTCGCTGGCGGTTGTGCACCGCATCTTCGTGGAAACCGGTCTCGCCGACTGGCGATTCGTGGCCAAGGTCATGAGTGAGCGCCCGGCCGAGATCCTGCGCCTCGAGGACCAGGGCCGACCGATCGCAGCAGGGGAGCCGGCCAACCTGGTCCTTGTGGATCCGGATTCGTCCTGGACCGCACGCGGTGAGGAAATGGCGTCGAAGGCGTCCAACACCCCATACGAAGGCATCGAATTCACTGCCCGCGTGGTTGGCACCTGGCTACGCGGCAAGACCACTTACACGGAGAAGGATTCCCAATGAGCAACAACCGAATTCCAGCAGTTCTGGTCTTGGCGGACGGCACGTCATACCCCGGGTTCGCCTTTGGTGCGCCCGGGCGCACGCTCGGCGAGGCCGTGTTCACCACTGCCATGACGGGATACCAGGAAACGCTGACAGACCCGTCCTACAACCGCCAGATCGTGGTGGCCACCGCCCCGCACATTGGCAACACCGGCTGGAACGACGATGACAGTGAAAGCCACGACAACAGGATCTGGGCCGCAGGCTATGTCATCCGCGACCTGTCCCGCCGCGTGTCAAGCTGGCGGGCGGAGCGCAGCCTCGACGACGAGATGAGAGCCCAGGGCATCGTCGGCATCTACGGAGTAGACACCCGTAGTCTCGTCCGCCATCTTCGTAACAACGGCTCGATCGCGGCCGGTATCTTCACAGGTGAGGAGGCCCTGGAAGACGTCAATACGCTGCGTGCCCAGCTCCACGAGCCGAACTCGATGGCGGGCGCTGACCTCTCGGGCGAGGTCACGACCGGCGAGCCCTACACCATCGCCGCGCGCGGAGAGAAGCGCTTCACCGTGGTGGCCTACGACATGGGCATCAAGATGGCTACGCCAGAGCAGTTTGCCTCACGCGGAATTGAGACCATCGTGGTGCCCGCCAACACCCCATACGAGAAGCTTTCGCAGTACAACCCCGACGGCATCTTCATCTCCAACGGCCCCGGCGATCCCGCTACCGCCGACGAGATGGTGCACATCACCCGCCAAGTGATCGAAGCGGGCGTGCCGCTGTTCGGCATCTGCTTCGGCAATCAGATCCTCGGCCGCGCGCTGGGGCTAGAGACCTACAAGATGAAGTTTGGCCACCGCGGCGTGAACGTGCCGGTGAAAAATCACGTGACCGGCAGGATCGATATCACCAGCCAAAACCACGGTTTCGCCCTCCAGGCGCCCGAGGGCGTCGGCCCCGGTGGGACGTTCGACACGGAGTTTGGCCCCGCAGTGCTCACCCACACCTGCCTCAACGACGGCGTTGTCGAGGGCGTGGCGTTGGAGAGCGGGATGGCCTACTCCGTGCAGTACCACCCGGAGTCGGCAGCGGGTCCGCACGACGCTAACCCCCTGTTCGACCAGTTCACCGACATCATGCAGCAGTACCGGGCACAGTAAGCAACCAGGAAGGCAAGATATGAAACGCACAGACATCAACCACGTCCTGGTCATCGGCTCGGGCCCAATCGTGATCGGGCAGGCCTGCGAGTTCGACTACTCCGGCACCCAGGCGTGCCGCGTGCTCAAGGAAGAGGGCCTTCGGGTCACGCTGATCAACTCCAACCCGGCGACGATCATGACTGACCCCGAGTTTGCGGACCACACCTACGTTGAACCGATTCAACCCGAATACATTGACCGCATCCTCGCCCGCGAAGCGGAGCAGGGCCACCCGGTGGATGCAATCCTGGCTACCCTTGGCGGCCAGACCGCCCTCAACGCCGCGATCCAGCTGGACCGCCAGGGCATTTTGGCCAAGCATGGCGTAGAGCTCATCGGCGCCAACATTGACGCCATTGAGCGCGGCGAGGACCGTCAAAAGTTCAAGGACATCGTGGCTAAGATCGGCGGCGAGTCGGCCCGCTCCCGCGTCTGCTTCAACATGGATGAGGTCCGGGAGACCGTTTCGGAGCTCGGTCTACCGGTCGTGGTGCGCCCCTCATTTACCATGGGCGGGCTTGGTTCCGGCCTCGCGTTTTCTATGGATGACCTCGAGCGCATCGCGGGCGACGGCCTCGATGCGTCCCCGGAAGCGAACGTGCTCATCGAGGAGTCCATCCTAGGTTGGAAGGAGTTCGAACTTGAGCTCATGCGCGACGGTGATGACAACGTGGTGGTCATCGCCTCCATCGAGAATGTGGACGCGCTGGGTGTGCACACCGGCGACTCGGTTACCGTGGCCCCGGCACTGACGCTAACGGACCGCGAGTATCAGACCATGCGTGACCAGGGCATCGCCATCATCCGCGAGGTCGGGGTGGACACCGGCGGCTGCAACATCCAGTTCGCTGTCAACCCCACCGACGGCCGTATTATCACCATCGAGATGAACCCGCGCGTGTCGCGTTCGTCTGCCCTCGCATCGAAGGCCACAGGCTTCCCGATTGCAAAGATTGCGTCCAAGCTCGCGATCGGCTACACCCTCGACGAGATCACGAACGACATCACCGGTGTTACCCCGGCTGCATTCGAGCCCACCTTGGACTACGTCATTGTGAAGATGCCGCGCTTCACGTTTGAAAAGTTCCCGGGCTCCGACGAAACGCTCGGCACCTCCATGAAGGCTGTGGGCGAGGCCATGGGTATCGGGCGCAACTACATTCAGGGTCTGAACAAGGTTATGCGCTCGATGGAAGACAAGCCGAACGGCTTCTGGACGAAGCCGGACGAGTACTTCGCGGGCGAACGCGCAAGCGATGTCGCTGCGGTACTCGAGGATCTCAAGACGCCAACCGATAAGCGGCTATACGACGTGGAGCTCGCGCTGCGCCTCGGCGCGTCCATTGAGCAGGTGTACGAGGCAAGCCAGATCGACCCCTGGTTCCTCGCCGAGCTCGAAGCCCTCGTGGAGTTCCGCCAGGAGCTTCTCGACGCCCCTGTGCTCGACGCTGAGCTACTCCGCGAGGCGAAAGCGTACGGCCTGTCCGATGCGCAGATCGCGGCACTGCGGCCCGAGCTTGCCGGTGAGGACGGGGTGCGGACGCTGCGCTGGTCCCTCGGCGTGCATCCAGTGTTCAAGACCGTCGATACGTGCGCTGGCGAGTTCGAGGCGCAAACACCCTACCTGTACTCCGCATACGAGCTCGACCCGCACGCGGAAAACGAGGTGCGCGGCGGAGGCGACGGCTTTGATGGGGAGAACGCTCGCGAAAAGGTCATCATCTTGGGCTCCGGCCCGAACCGGATCGGCCAGGGCATCGAGTTCGACTACTCCTGTGTCCACGCAGCACTCGAACTCTCGCGTGTGGGGTACGAGACGGTGATGGTCAACTGCAACCCGGAGACTGTGTCTACGGACTACGACACCGCCGATCGCCTGTACTTCGAGCCGCTGACGTTCGAAGACGTTATGGAGATCTACCGCGCGGAGTCTGCCACCGGTACCGTCGCCGGCGTCATTGTGCAACTCGGTGGCCAGACCCCGTTGGGCCTCGCGCAAAAGCTCGCCGACGCGGGCGTCCCGGTCGTCGGCACCACTCCGGAGGCCATCGACCTAGCGGAGGACCGCGGCGAGTTTGGCAAGGTGCTTGAGGCCGCTCAGCTTCCCGCACCGGCGTACGGCACCGCCACTTCCTTCGACGAGGCGCGTGCGGTAGCAAACGGCATTGGTTACCCCGTTTTGGTCCGCCCTTCGTACGTGCTCGGGGGGCGGGGCATGGAGATCGTCTATGACGAGGCAAGCCTGCGGGACTACATCGAGCGCGCCACCGAGCTGTCGCCCGACCATCCGGTGCTGGTGGACCGCTTCCTCGATTCCGCCATTGAAATCGACGTGGATGTGTTGTGTGACGGCGAGGAGGTTTACCTCGGCGGCGTCATGGAGCATATTGAGGAAGCGGGCATCCACTCTGGCGACTCGGCGTGTGCACTGCCACCGATGACGCTGGGGCCGGACGACACTGCGAAGGTGCGCCGATCTGCGGAGGCATTGGCGCACGGCATCGGCGTCAAGGGCTTGATGAACGTCCAGTTCGCGCTCAAGGACGACATCCTCTACGTCATCGAGGCGAACCCGCGAGCGTCGCGCACGGTGCCCTTCGTGTCCAAGGCGACCGGCGTGCACCTTGCCAAGGCTGCCTCGCGCATCATGATGGGCGACACAATCGCGCAGTTGCGCGCCGAGGGGCTGATTCCTTCCGAGTACGATGGGGGCTCTCTGCCCCTCGAGCACCCCATCGCTGTGAAAGAAGCAGTGCTGCCTTTCACGCGATTCCGCCGCCCAGACGGCTCCATCCTTGACACCATCCTCGGGCCTGAGATGAAATCCACCGGCGAGGTCATGGGCCTTGCGCCGTCCTTCGGCGTGGCCTACGCCAAGGCAGAGGCTGCGGCGTTCGGTGAACTGCCGATAGACGGTACCGTCTTCGTTTCCCTGGCGAACCGCGACAAGCGCACACTGATTTTCCCGATCCAGCGCCTGTCCACAATGGGCTTCACCGTGTTGGCCACCGAGGGCACGGCACAGATGTTGCGGCGCAACGGCATCGAGTGCGAGGTGGTGCTCAAGGCGTCGGACGTCCGCAATGGCGCGGAAGGCACATCCGTGGTTCACCGGATCGCGGAGGGCGATATCGACCTCGTGCTCAACACCCCGGCGGGTTCCGCTGGCGCGCGTCACGACGGCTACGACATCCGCGCCGCGGCAGTGGTAGCCGGCGTCCCCATTATGACTACGGTGCAGGGCGTGACCGCTGCTGTGCAGGGCATCGAAGCACTGCGAGGCGAGGAAATTACTGTGACCAGCTTGCAAGAGCTCGACCACGAAAGGACGGCGGCCAAGTAATGGCGGCACGGACGTTCGGCGAGCGCCTCGTCGAGGCAGGTCAGAAATACGGCCGGGTCTGCGTGGGCATCGACCCTCACGCCACGCTCCTTGGGCAGTGGGGGCTTGCCGACACTGTCGACGGCCTTCGGTCCTTCAGTGATATCTGCGTGGATGCGTTCGCAGGCCGCGTTGCCGTGGTGAAGCCGCAGGTGGCGTTCTACGAGCGCTTCGGCTCGGCGGGGTTCGCGGTGCTCGAATCGACCTTGGCGTCGCTACGCGAGAGCGGCACCTTGGTCATCGCGGACGCAAAGCGCGGCGACATCGGATCCACGATGGCCGGTTATGCCGCCGCTTGGCTCGAGCCGGGATCGCCTTTGGAGGCGGACGCGCTCACGCTCACGCCTTACTTAGGAGTGGGATCTCTTGCCCCTGCCATCGAGGCGGCCAAGACGCATGGCAAGGGCGTGTTCGTGATGGCAGCGAACTCGAACCCTGAGGCGGTGGCGTTGCAGACCGGTGAAATCGAGGGTCGGATGCTCTCGCAGCGAATTGTGGACGAATGTGCGGCGTACAACCGGGATGAGGGCGTCGGACACGTCGGTGTGGTCGTCGGCGCGACCGTAGCCAAACCTCCGGCTCTCAACGACTTGAACGCCCCAGTGCTCATGCCGGGTGTGGGGGCGCAAGGGGCAACCATGTCTGATGCCGCCGCTATCGCCGGCGACGTTGGCCACCTGGTTTTCCCGAGCGTTTCCCGCTCCGTCCTCTCAGCCGGTCCAGACGTAGCTGAGCTGCGGAAACGGGTTGTTGAGCTGGGAAAACAGGTGGTTGGGTAGGGTGCATTTACCGCCGGGCAAAAACCCTGGTAGTTTAATTCCGTCGCACGGTGACGTGGAGAAATGCGCCTTGGTGCGCGCTCTGCGCCGCCGTTGCAGAAAAACGCAGTGTTAGACTGTGCCGGACGTGGCGAATTGCACCGATGACATTCGGTGGCGTGAGCCCCGGATCCGGCACACGTCGGACTGGATCAATGTTCGTAACTATGACATGGAGGAACCCGTGGCACTTCCACAGTTGACAGATGAGCAGCGCAAGGCAGCCCTGGAGAAGGCGGCAGAGGCACGCAAGGCGCGCGCTGAGCTGAAGGCTTCCCTGAAGCGCGGCGAGACCACGCTGCAGGATGTTCTGGACAAGGCTGACACCGACGAGATCATCGGTAAGACCAAGGTCTCCGCGCTCCTCGAGGCGATGCCGAAGGTGGGCAAGGTCAAGGCTCGCGAGATTATGGAGGAGCTGGAGATCGCCCAGACTCGTCGTCTGCGCGGCCTCGGTGACCGCCAGCGTCGCGCGCTGCTCGAGCGCTTCGGCTTCGAAGAGAACTAAACGTGTCCGAGGTGGCTCCCCGCGGTCGGCTGGTCGTGCTGGCTGGCCCGTCTGCGGTGGGTAAATCGACGGTGGTGAGTCGCCTTCGCGGCGCAGTGCCGGACCTGTACTTCTCGGTTTCCATGACCACCCGGGCACCACGCCCAGGTGAGGTTGACGGGCAGGACTACTTCTTCGTCACCCCGGAACATTTTCAGGGCCGGATCGACCGCGGCGAGATGCTGGAGTGGGCCGATATCCACGGCGGTCTGCAGCGCTCCGGCACCCCCGCTGGGCCGGTGCAGGAGGCCATCGAAGCTGGTCGTCCGGTGCTGGTGGAGGTCGATCTCGCCGGCGCTCGGAACATCAAGCGCCTGCTCCCCGAAGCGAACACTGTGTTCTTGGCTCCGCCGTCATGGGACATCTTGGTGCAGCGTCTCACTGGGCGAGGCACGGAGACTCCCGAGGTAATCGAACGCCGGCTCACCACCGCCCGTGAGGAGCTAGACGCGCAGGGTGAGTTCGACGTTGTAGTGGTCAACGACGATGTGGACACAGCGGTGGCATCCATCGCCGAGATACTTCAAGGCACATCTTCCAACAACAGATAGCGAGTGGGTTTACACGTGAGCAACACAACCAAGGACCTGTCAGAGGCCTCCGCTGCAGAGGAAACGCTGCAGGAAAATGTCTACGACACTCCGGAGGGTATTACGGCGCCCCCCATTGATGAACTCTTGACGAAGGTTTCTTCGAAGTACGCGCTCGTCATCTTCGCCGCGAAGCGTGCCCGCCAGATCAACAGTTTCTATCAGAATTCTGAGGACGGCGTTTTCGAGTTCATCGGCCCGCTGGTTTCCCCTGAGCCGGGGGAGAAGCCGCTGTCGATCGCGCTGCGCGAGATCGAGGCGGGTCTGCTCGAGCATGAGGAAGGCCAGTAAGCGTCTTCGATAACGCGGTGTGAGCTGTCCGTCTCACGCCTTAATACCACCGCTGCCCAGCGATCTAGCTGGGCAGCGGTTTTGTATGCTTGGTCTCCATGAGCGAAGCCTCGAATTCGTCCCAGCCGCTGCGCGTGGTCGTCGGTGTCTCCGGCGGCATTGCCGCGTACAAAGCCTGCCATCTCGTGCGGGAATTCAAGGAGCGGGGGGACGACGTCCGTGTCATCCCCACCGAGAACGCGCTGAACTTCGTGGGTGCCGCAACCTTTGAGGCGCTCAGCGGCAACCCGGTTGATACCGGTGTGTTTAGCCGGGTCGACGAGGTGCAGCACGTCCGCCTCGGGCAAGAGGCGGACCTCGTGGTCGTCGCGCCGGCGACCGCCGATTTTCTCGCGCGAGTGGCGGCGGGCCGTGCCGACGACCTGCTTACTTCGACGATCCTGGTGGCTACCTGCCCAGTTGTCTTGGCCCCGGCAATGCATACCGAAATGTGGCGCAACCCGGCCACGCAGGCCAACGTGGCTACGCTGCGCAAACGCGGCATTACGGTGCTCGAACCCGCTCACGGCAGGCTGACAGGCAAGGACACCGGCCCCGGGCGCCTGCCCGAGCCGCAGGTTATCGCGGAGCTTGCCCGGACCGTGCTCCGCACCGGGGCGTTTTTGCCCACTCTCGCCGGTACCCGCGTGGTAATTAGCGCAGGTGGAACACGAGAGAGCATCGACCCAGTGCGCTTCATTGGCAACCACTCGTCTGGTAAGCAGGGATTCGCACTGGGCGACGTGGCGGCGCAGCGTGGCGCGTCGGTCACAATCGTCGCGGGGGCGACGGACGAACTGGAGGCTCCCTCTGGTGCGGAGATTGTCCGGGTGCGCACGACCCGGGACATGCAAAGGGAGATGATGGAACGGGCGCCGGAGGCGGACGTGGTGGTTATGGCTGCGGCGGTGGCCGACTTCCGCCCGGCCGCTGAATCGGACACCAAGCTGAAGAAGGGGAAGTCCGACGACGCACTCGCCACACTCAGATTGACGGAGAACCCTGACATTCTCAAAAGCTTGGTCGAGATGCGCGAAGACGGGGCGTCACGGGCGGTCATCATCGGATTCGCGGCGGAGACCGACCACGAGCTGGAAAACGGCCGCGCCAAGTTGGCGCGGAAGGGCGCCGACATGCTGATGCTTAATTCGGTGGCCGGCGGAGGCGTTTTCGGACAAGCACGCAACCGCGGTTGGTTGCTCAGTGCGGACGGTGGGGTAGAAGAGATCCCAGACGGCACGAAGCACGAAGTGGCCGTGCGTATCTGGGACGCCGTCGAACGCCTTTTGAAGTGACATTGCACATTTAGACAGCTTGGTCTATCGTGGGCATCACTTTACGACGTGCCGGTTCCGTTTCAGCCTGTCTCAGACTGTTCAGCCCGGGTGTCGCGCCGAAACACCATTCGTCCGCTCAGACGCAAAGGAAAGACTGCTTTGTCCACTGATACGTATTTCCGCTTGTTCACAAGCGAATCGGTCACAGAGGGCCACCCTGACAAGATCTGCGATGCCATCTCAGATTCGATTCTCGACGACATGCTCGCGCAGGACCCCGAGTCCAAGGTCGCGGTGGAAACGCTGGCTACGACCGGCCAGGTCCACGTCGCAGGCGAGGTACGCACTACGGCGTACTCCAACATCGCCAAGATCGTTCGCGAGAAACTGGTTGAGATCGGGTTTGATTCTTCCGAAGTGGGCTTTGACGGCCGCAGTTGCGGCGTCAACATCGCGATTGGGGACCAGTCAGCGGAGATCCACGATTCGGTGGTGACGTCTCAGGAGGTCCGCGAGAACACCTCCACTGGCGAGGAAGATCAAACGGGGGCGGGCGACCAGGGCCTCATGTTCGGCTACGCCACGAACGAAACGTCTGAGTTCATGCCGCTGCCGATCTCCACGGCGCACCGACTGGCCCGCCGCTTGTCCCAGGTCCGCCACGAGGGGGTTGTGGAGGGGCTGCGCCCCGACGGCAAGACTCAGGTGACATACGCCTACGACGGAAAAACTCCGGCGTTCATCGACACGATCGTCATTTCGACGCAGCACGACCCAGATTTCACGGGTGAGGCACTTGAGCAGGCACTGCGCGAGCACGTGATCGACTGGGTGCTCGAAGATGCGGACCTGAAGCGCTACTACCGCGAAGACACCAAGGTTCTGATCAACCCGTCTGGGTCGTTCATCCAGGGCGGCCCGATGAGCGACGCGGGTTTGACCGGCCGGAAGATCATCGTCGATACCTACGGCGGCATGGCCCGCCACGGTGGCGGCGCGTTTTCCGGCAAGGACCCGTCAAAGGTGGACCGCTCGGGCGCGTACGCCATGCGCTGGGTGGCCAAGAATATCGTTGCCGCGGGCCTGGCGGAGCGAGTCGAGGTGCAGGTGGCCTACGCGATCGGCCGCGCCAACCCGGTGGGTCTGTACGTGGAAACCTTCGGCACCGCTAGGCAGGGGCAAACGGATGAGAGCATCCAGCAGGCCGTCGAAAAGGTCTTCGACTTGCGCCCGGAGGCCATCATCCGCGAGCTGGACCTCAAGCGTCCGATCTACGCGCAGACTGCCGCCTACGGCCACTTCGGCCGCACCGACATCGACGTGCCGTGGGAGCGCACGGATAAGGTCGACGACCTGAAGGCCGCAGCGGGCATCTAGTCGGTCAGCTCGCCCGGGTCCTGTGTTGCCGCCTGGTTGTCCTGCCAGGCGGCTTTTTCCTGCTCGGAGCGCCTGTGGTTGCGCAGCGCGACCAGGCCGAGGACGATGCCTACGACAACTGGCACCCAGATTTTGGAGTACTCGGCCAGCCACGCCATCCATTCGGGTATCTCTGGGAGGTTGAAGTCCGGCCAGTCGATGTTGGGCAGGGGGAGGTCCACAGACGGCAGTTCGGGTACGGGTAGATCCATCTGCGGCAGCCGCCATTCCGGTAAGTCCCAGTCCGGAAGTAAGCCAAGAAGCCAGCCAATCAGGCGCGAGAACAGGGGGCCAAGCACCAGCACCGCCAGCGCCCAGCCGCCTTTGCCCAACCCTTCCGCCATAGGAATCAACGTGCGTTTGAGTTCGCTGGACTCCATGGATTCGCGCCGGCGCGCACCCCGCGAGCCGGCGGGCGGGTCGAACTCCACCACGGTGGCGCCTTCGCGAAATTCCACACTCAGGAGCTCATCGAGACTGTTCGCCTGCAGTTTCAGGTGTGGTTTCTGCCGGTCGGTACCCAGGCCGACCGGCGGTTCCAGCTCGTTCTTCGCGCCGTCACCGAACAGCGGTAGGCGGGCACTGTTGACGTCGTTGTAGCGGTGCTGCACCTCGCCGGCGACGCGCACCTCCATCCGCTCAGGTGGGTTGTGAAATCGAAGCTTCGCACGCTGCACGAGGGAGCTGTCCGCTCTGGCCAGTGTGCCGGTCTTTGTCGTCTCCTCGCCGGGCCAGCTCGGGTCTTCGGCTACGAAGTCGCTGTCGAACCCAATGCGCACTTCGATCAGGCCGTATTCGGGGTGGTCAAGGCTCCAGATTTCCATCTGCTACGCCTCCGCGTCACTTTGCGACGGGCTGTCGCGCACCAACCGGACAACCCCCGTCGCCGCCGCGCAGGTGGCCACGGCGCCGAGAGCGTAGATGAAGGTGCCGTCGTTGAAGTACAGCGTTTTGGCAATGAGGAAGCCCACTCCGGCCAGCAGGGGCAGAGACAGGGTGGGGCGGAACGCGAAGCCGTCGATAAGCCCGGCGAAAGCCGCGACCGCGAAGATGAAGGCAACGATGTGCCACGGGCTACCCGCAATTGGGATCAGCAAGAAGGGCCCGACAACGTATGCGGCGATGGTGGCGTACGGAACCGCCTTTACCCAGCCGGTGCGTCCTGTGTTCGTCTTCGCGTCGCTCACGGCCGAGAGTATAGGTGCTAATCCGCCCTCCTGTACACGTGACCGGTGTCGGGCCGCTTGATCATTTCGTCTAAGCCCACTGGCCTGAGCCCCTTCGCCCGCAGGCCGTCGATGATGCACTCGGCGGCGGCGACGGTGGGTTCGTGGATGTCGTGCATGAGGATGACCGAGCCCTCGCGCGCGCCCGCCACAGCGCGCTGGCAGGTGGTTGCTGTGTTGCGGTGCTGCCAGTCCGCGGTGTCGACATCCCAGATGGCGAGTGCCATGCCGCGAGCCCCCGCGGCCGCAGCAACGCGCGAGTCGTAGGAACCGTATGGCGGGCGCACCCAGCGGGGGGTGATCCCGCCGTGGCGGCTGAGGGCGGCGTTGGTGTCATCGAGCTGGGCTGCGATGGTGCCATCAGCTTGGCGCGCCAGGTCCGGGTGGGAATACGAGTGGTTGCCGATGGTGTGGCCCTCGTCCCGGATGCGGCGCAGGATCTCCGGGTGGGCGTGAACGTTTTGCCCCACTACGAAAAAGGTGGCGTGCACGCCTTTGCGTTTCAGAGTGTCTAACAACCGCTCTGTGGTGCCCGGCACGGGGCCGTCGTCGTACGTGATGGCGACACAGTTGTAGCACCGCGGGGGCTCGGGGGCGGGAGACGGTTCCTGCACGGGCACCACGGTGACCTCGGCCGGTGCCGCTGGTTCCGGCGGACGCAGGTGCGGCGGCACGGCCTGCTGCACCTGGGTGGGAAGGCCCTCGTAGGCGCGGCGCCACCCCTCCTCGGCAGCAAGAGCGGCGCGTTGAGAGGAGCCGGCGGTGAGAGCCGAGCTGCCCCCTATAGGCAAACCCGTTCCCCGGTCCAGAATCGGGCTCAAGGGATGCCCGGGGATCACAGGCGGGCCCTGTAGAAGAGCTATCTGCGTCACCTGCGAGGAATCGGCAACGGCGGGTGCCGGCACGAGCATTGCGGCGGAGAGGATCGCGGCGGACGATACGGCGGCAAGCAGGCGTTTCATGGGGCAATGGCTTCTTTCGGGCGCGCAGAGGGAGGCTACGTTCAGTGCTATTAGTACTCCACTCGCGCGTTGCGCGGGCGATTGGGCCGATTGCGCCGCCGGGCACCGTCGCAGCGGTGGTTTAGAATCCGGGGTCATGTCTGACACGCCTGCCGCCGAAGCCCCCGTCGCGCGGGTGTTGCCCATGCTCGGGTTGGCGCATCTGGACAGGCCGTTCGATTATCTCGTGCCGCCACAGGATGCGGAAACTGCCCAGCCGGGAGTACGCGTGCGGGTGCGGTTCGCCGGCCGGTTGGTCGACGCAATTGTGCTCGAGCGGGCCGAGGATTCGCGTCACCAGGGCTCGTTGCGCTACATCGAGCGCGTCATCTCGCCGGAAGTGGTGGCCCCGCGGCGTATGCGCGAGCTAATCGACGCGCTGGCGGACCGCTACGCCGGCGTCAGGTCCGATATTTACCGCGCTGCCATCCCGGCGCGGCACGCCAAGGCGGAAGAGACGGACACGGCTACCAGGTGGGAGGAGCTGGGGGAGGCCGGCGAGCCGGACCTGTCAGCCTGGACTGCCTACGCGCACGGGGAGTCGTTCGCGGACGCTGTCCTGGGCGGCAAGATTGCCCGTGCAGCGTGGCAGGTGGCCCCGGGCGACAACTGGGCCGCAGCGCTTGCGGCGCTGGCGGCCAAGGTGGCGCTGGACGGCTGCGGCGCGCTGATAGTGGTGCCGGACCAGAAAGACGTCGACGCCTGCGAGGCGGCGCTGCGCGAGGTAGTCGGGCCCCGGCAGATCACCACGTTGACCGCCTCCCAAGGGCCGCAGGCTCGATACTCGCGCTACCTTTCAGTGCTGCACGGCCAAGGTCGGATCGTGGTGGGCACCCGTTCCGCCGCATTCGCGCCGGTACAGAATCTGCGGTTTGCGGCAGTGATGTTCGACGGCGACGACAATCTGGTGGATCCCCGCGCACCCTATGTTCATGCGCGGGAGGTGTTGACCACGCGTTCAGCGCTCGAGGGGTGTTCGCTCGTCGTCGGCGGTTACGCCCGCACGGCGGAGGCACAGCTGCTGGTGGAGTCGGGGTGGATGCACGAGCTCGTGGCGCCACGGCAGACACTTCGTACCCGCTCCCCATATATCCACGCCGCCGGCGACAGCGATTTCGAGATGGAGCGAGACCCGCGTGCGAAACAGGCGCGTATGCCGTCCGCGGCATTTCAGGCTGCGGCGAAGGCGCTCGAGCGAGGCACACCGGTGCTTTTCCAGGTGCCGCGCACCGGCTACATACAGTCGCTGGCCTGCGGGCAGTGCCGCGCACCCGCTCGTTGCCGGTGGTGCAACGGCCCGCTGGGCCTGCCTGCTGGTGGTGAGGCAGCCGCGCCGACGTGCCGGTGGTGCGGACGAATGGACCCGGCGCACGTGTGCCCAATATGCGGCTCGCGCAAACTGCGCGCGGTGGTGCTGGGCACCGAACGCACCGCCGAGGAGCTAGGGCGCGCGTTTGCCAAATACAAGGTGATTACCTCCGGAGGGGATAACGTTCGGTCGGTAGTACCGTCGGGTCCGGCGCTTGTCGTGGCCACGCCCGGCGCCGAACCGCGGGTGGACGGCGGCTACGGCGCGGCAGTGCTGCTAGACGCCTGGGCGCTGATGCAGCGGCCAGATCTGCGCGCGGTGGAGGACACCTTCGGCAAGTGGATGGGCGCGGCCGCGCTCGTGCAGCCACACGGCTCGGGCGGGGAAGTCGTGGTGGTGGCAGAGCCGTCGTTGCCCGTCGTGCAGCACCTGATTCGTTGGGACGCTCCAGGATTTGCCGCCCAAGAGCTGTCGCTGCGCCGCGAGGCCCGTTTCCCGCCGGCGGTGCATGTGGCGGTGGTGGATGCCCCGCGGGACGGCCTGGATGATTTCTTCGCGCGTACAGACCTGCCGGAGCATGCCGAGTTGCTGGGGCCGGTGGACTTGCCTCCGGGGGTGCGGCTGCCGGGGGAGTGGGACCGGGAAAAACTCGGTCCCGCGCAGCGGATCCTGGTGCGCACTCCACTAGCAGGTCGTACTGCGCTGGGCAAGGCGTTGCGTGCGGGGGCGGTGGCGTGGACGACGTCGAAACAGGATTTACCGCTGAGAATCCAGGTCAACCCGGTGGACATCGGCTAACCAGCAGGTGGTGAGAGGAGAGCCACTACACTTGCACCCCATGGCTATCCGCGATATCCGCCTGTTCGGCGACCCAGTGCTCAACTCCGCCGCCGACAAGGTCACGGTCTTCGACGCCGCTCTCAAACGGCTTGTGGCAGACATGCTGGAAACCATGGACCACGCCGGCGGTGTGGGGTTGGCCGCCAACCAGATCGGACTGACGCGCCGCATCTTTGTGTTCGACTGCCAGGGGATGCGGGGGCACATTGTCAACCCTGTGTGGCATCCGCTGGGCGAGGCGCAGCAGACCGGCGTTGAGGGGTGCTTGTCCGTGCCGGGCGTGCGTGGGGAGGTCACCCGCCACAACTCGGTAGTCGCCCGGGGGCAGGACTGCTTCGGCCGCCCGCTTACGCTGCGGGCAACGGGGCTTTTGGCCCGCTGCATCCAGCATGAAGCGGACCACCTGGATGGCGTGATGTTCATGCGCAGGATGCAACCGGAGCAGCGCAAGGAAGCGATGGCGGCGATCCGCGCCGCCGACTGGAATTAAGGAGTAGGTACATGCGACTCGTTTTTGCCGGCACACCCGAACCCGCCGCCGCGGCGCTTGACAGGCTCATCGCGTCGGACCACGAGGTGGTTGCGGTGCTCACCCGCCCGGACGCGCGCAGGGGCCGGGGCCGCACGTTGCATCCCTCGCCGGTCAAAGCGCTCGCGCTCGAGCACGGCATCGAGGTGCTCACGCCCGAAAGTCTCACGCGTGATGCCGCCATCCGGGACCAGCTTGTTTCGCTGGCGCCAGACGCGATTCCCGTGGTGGCCTACGGCAACCTCATTCCGGCCGACATGCTGGACATCCCGCGCCACGGGTGGGTAAACCTCCACTTCTCCTTGTTGCCGCAGTGGCGCGGCGCCGCGCCGGTGCAAGCTGCGATCGCCAACGGCGACGCCATCACTGGTGCAACGACCTTCCGCATCAACGAGGGCCTGGACACCGGGGATGTGTTGGCAACCCTCGAAACCGAAATTGGGCAGACGGAAACTAGCGGTGAACTGTTAGAACGGTTGGCGTATTCGGGAGCGGACCTCCTGGTGGAGACCATGGACGCGCTGGCAGCCGGCACCGCCACGCCGACGCCGCAGCCGGAGGAGGGCACTTACGCCCACAAGATCCACCCGTCTGATGCACGGGTGGATTGGACCCAGCCGGGCGCGGTCATCGACCGCACCATCCGCGCCCACACCCCGGCGCCGGGCGCGTGGACCATGCGGGGAGAGGAACGCTTCAAACTCGGGCCCGTCGTCCCGACGGGCGGTGGATCGCTCGCCCCGGGTTCGGTGCAATTTGGAAAGAACGAGGTGCTGGTGGGCACAGCCGACGGCGACGCTCGGCTAGGCATGATCCAGCCACCGGGCAAGAAAAAGATGAATGCGGCGGACTGGGCACGTGGCCTCGCCGCCGAAGCGAAAGAAGGAGTGGTGTTCGAGTGAGCGGAGGGTTCAGGTCGCGTTCGGCAGGCCGCCGGGACGACAAGCCCGTGCGGAAGCAGGCCCGCAAGGAGACCGCCAAGCATTCCGGCGGCCGGACGCGCTACACCGTCAAGGGGCGCCCTGCGGGCATTGGTGACCCGGCGCGCGAGGCCGCCTTCGAGGTCGTGCTGCGCGTCGCTCGAGACGGCGCGTTTGCCAACCTCACCCTGCCCGGTATCCTGCGGGACCGAAACATCAGCGGCCGTGATGCGGCGTTCGCCACTGAGTTGACGTACGGCTCCTTGCGCGCCCTCGGCGTGCTTGACGCGGTGATCGCGGAAAATTCCTCGCGCGAGGTCGAACGCATCGCGCCGGAGGTTCTCGCCGCGCTTCGCCTGGGCACTTACCAACTGCTGTACACCCGAGTCGGCGACCACGCTGCGGTGGATACCTCGGTTCGCCTGGTTGAGGCCGCCGGCCAAGACAAGGCGAAGGGCTTTGCCAACGGCGTGCTGCGCTCCATCGGCCGCACACCGGCTAAGGAGTGGCTGCGCAGGCTCGCACCGTCCAGTGAGCTGGGGGCGCTCGCGTTTACGCACGCGCACCCAGAGTGGATCGCGCGCTCCTTCGCCGAGGCCCTCGGTGAACGGCGTGACGAGCTCGAAGCCGCCCTCGAGGCGGATTCCGCTCGTCCTGTGGTGCATTTGGTGGCGCGCCCCGGGGAGATTTCCGCAGAGGAGCTCGCGTTGTCCACCGGCGGCGAGCAGGGCGCGTTCTCGCCCTACGCGGTGTATCTGCCGGAGGGCGACCCTGGCCAGCTTGCGCCGGTGCGCGACGGGCTTGCGGCGGTGCAGGATGAGGGCTCCCAGATCATCGCCCGCGCCGTCACCGAAGTTCCCGTGGCGCAGGATCAAGGCCGCTGGCTTGACCTTTGTGCGGGTCCAGGCGGCAAGGCCGCGCTCATCGGGGCGATCGCGGCCATCGACGGCGCGCGCGTCGACGCCGTCGAAGTGAGCCCGCACCGAGCGGAGCTCATCGCCAAAACCGTACGGGGCCTTCCGGTGACCGTCCACACCGCCGACGGGCGCAACCCGGGCCTTGAGCCCGGGTACGACCGTGTGCTGGTGGATGCGCCCTGCTCCGGGCTAGGCGCCCTGCGCCGCCGCCCTGAGGCGCGTTGGACCAAGTCCGAAGACGACATCGCGGAGTTGACCGTGCTCCAGGAGGAGCTTCTCGCTTCCGCGGTCGCACTGACAAAACCGGGCGGCGTTGTCGTGTATTCGACGTGTTCGCCGGACGTGAGGGAGACGCGGCAGATCGTGGAGAAGCAGCTGGCCAAAGGCGGCGTAGAGGAGCTCGACGCCCGACAGTGGGCCGCGGGGATGGCAGATGTCGGCCACGGCCCGAGCGTGCAGATGTGGCCGCACCGCCACGGCACCGACGCGATGTTTTTCGCGGTGCTGCGAAAAACCGAAACGCTAGGGTAGGACCCATGATTCAGATCGCCCCATCAATCCTGGCTGCAAACTACGCCGCGCTCGGCGACGACGTGAGCAAGGTGCCGAACGCGGACCTGATTCACGTGGACATCATGGACGGGCACTTCGTGCCCAACCTCTCCTTCGGCCCCGACGTCACCAAAGCAGTCGACGGAGTCACCGAGCAGTTCCTGGACATGCATTTGATGATCGAGGAGCCGGAGCGCTGGTTCGAGACCTATGTGCGCGCGGGCGGCGACAGGTTGGTCTTTCACGTCGAGGCGACCGACGACCACGTCGCAGCGGCGAAGCAGTGCCGCGAGCTCGGTGTCCAATCGGGATTTGCCATGAAGCCCGGAACCCCGATCGAGCCGTACCTGGACGACCTGGAGCACTTCGACCAAGTCATGGTGATGAGCGTTGAGCCCGGCTTCGGCGGCCAAAAGTTCATGCCGGAGGTGCTGAGCAAAGTCATGGTGCTGCGCGACCGCATCGCCGAGGCCGGCCTGTCCACCGTCATCGGCATCGACGGCGGCATCGCCAACGCCACCATCGCGCAGGCGGCAGAGGCCGGGGTGGACGCGTTCGTCGCGGGCTCTGCGGTATTCGGCTCCGACAACCCGGCCGAGGCGGTGGAGCGCCTGCGTCAACTCGCTAGCGAGGCGAAGCAGGCGTGACAGCGCGCGATCTGGTCGGTGCGACGGAGGCAGCGATCCAGGCAGGCAACGTCGTGCGCGGCACCACATCCCCCAATCCCCCTGTGGGCTGCGCGCTTGTCGACGCCTCCGGTGAGCTCATCGCCACAGGCGCCACTTCACCCGCCGGTGGACCGCACGCCGAGGTCAACGCCCTGCGCGAGGCCGGGGACCGCGCGCGGGGCGCTACCGCCGTAGTGACCTTGGAGCCGTGCAACCACACCGGCCGCACCGGCCCGTGTTCCCACGCATTGACGCAAGCTGGGGTAGCGCGGGTGGTCTATCTCACCGCTGATCCCTTCGAGCCCGCTGCTGGTGGGGCGGAGCACTTGCGCGACCGCGGCGTTGAGGTGGTGTTCCAACCTGAGCGGGTGGCGGCGCTGCAACCGTGGCTGCGGTCCGTGCGCAATAACCGCCCGAGCGTGACGCTGAAGTTCGCCTCCACGCTGGACGGTTTTACGGCCGCGGTGGACGGTTCGAGCAAGTGGATCACCGGCGAGAAGGCCCGCGAGCTGGTCCACCAAGACCGCGCCACCCGCGACGCAATCATCGTCGGCACAGGCACCGCGATTGCGGACAACCCGTCGCTGACCGCGCGCTACCCGGACGGTTCGACGCGCCCGGTGCAGCCGCGACGCGTGGTGGTGGGGACACGCAACGTGCCGGAAGGTAACCTGACGCGCCTGGGTTTCGAGCAGTACGCAACGCCCGAAGAGGCGCTGCAAGCCTTGTGGGAGACCGGCGGGCGTGACGTCCTCGTCGAAGGCGGGCCTGCTCTTGCTGCGAGTTTCCTCGAGCTCGACGCGGTGGATGCCGTGCAGGCCTATATTGCCCCAGCGTTACTCGGAGATGGCCGCGGGGTACTGAACCGGTCCATTGCGGACACCATCGCTCACGCCCGGCGCTTCCGCACGACGTGCGTGCGGCCGGTGGGCAACGACGTGTTTTTGGAAATGGAGAAAGATGTTTACGGGTCTCGTTGAGGAAATCGGTGAGGTGGAGCAGCTCGTCCAGCTCGACGACGCCGTCCGGATCGCCGTGCGCGCACCGAAGGTGACCGAAGACGCCGCCCCCGGCGACTCGATTGCCGTGGACGGGGTGTGCCTGACCGTGGTGGACAACCAGGCGGGCACGTTTACCGCCGACGTAATGCGCGAGACGCTCGACCGCTCCCGTCTGGGCTCGTACACGCGGGGCTCGCGGGTGAACCTGGAGCGTGCGCTTGCCGCCGGCCAGCGTATGGGCGGCCATATCGTGCAGGGCCACGTCGACGGGGTAGCCGAGCTGCTCACCCGCACGCCCTCAGAGCACTGGGAGGTATTGCGCTTCACGCTTCCGCAACAGCTGGAGCGTTACGTGGTGGAAAAGGGCTCGATAGCCGTAAACGGCACCTCGCTGACGGTATCTGCGGTGGGGCAGGGCTACTTCGAGGTCTCTCTGATCCCCACCACACTGCGCGAGACCACCGCTGGCGTGCTCGCACCGGGAGATCCGGTGAACCTTGAGGTGGACATCGTGGCCAAGTACGTAGAGAAGATGGTGCGAGGATAGGGTTGAGCGCTATGAGTTCCCCCAGCACATTGGACACCATCGAGGAGGCCATTGAGGCCATTCGAGCAGGCAAACCCGTGGTTGTGGTGGACAGCGAGGACCGCGAGAACGAGGGCGACCTGATATTCGCGGCCGAAGATGCGACCCCGGAGTTGGTCGCTTTCACCGTCCGCCACACGTCCGGCTACATCTGTGTGTCCATGTCGGACCAACGCGCCACCGCGCTCGAGCTCCCGCCGATGGTGGTCCACAACCAGGACCTGCACGGCACCGCCTACGCCGTGACGGTGGACGCCGCCAACGGCACCACGGGAATCTCCGCACGCTCGCGAGCGGCCACGATTGCGCTGCTTGCCGACGACTCCGCTGGCCCCACCGCCTTCACCCGCCCCGGCCACGTAGTGCCACTGCGCGCGAAGGCCGGCGGCGTGTTGGAGCGGCCCGGTCACACGGAGGCGGCTGTGGATCTCGCGCGGCTGGCCGGGAAAGCGCCGGTTGGCGCGCTGTGTGAAATCGTCTCCGAAGACGACCCGACGGACATGGCCCGTTTCGACGAGCTGCGCCGGTTCGCTGACAGATTCGAGCTGCCCATGATTTCTATCGCGCAGCTGGCCGAGTACCGCCGGCACCACGAGCGGACAATCGAGCGCGTCACCACTGCGTCGCTTCCCACCGAATACGGAGAGTTCACCGCGGTGGGGTACCGGGACACCATCTCCGGGGTCGAGCATGTGGCGTTGGTTGCCGGAGGCGTCGAGAAGCTGCGCGGCGCTGAGGACGTGCTCGTGCGCGTGCATTCGGAATGCCTCACGGGCGACGTGTTCGCTTCGAAGCGCTGCGATTGCGGGCCGCAGCTGCACGAGTCGATGCGCCGGGTGCAACAGGCGGGCCACGGAGTGGTGGTGTACCTGCGCGGGCACGAAGGGCGAGGGATCGGGCTTTCGGCCAAGCTGCAGGCGTACCGGCTGCAGGACGAGGGGCTGGACACCGTCGACGCGAATCTGGAGCAAGGGTTACCTGCTGATGCGCGCGAGTATTCGGCGGCCGGACACATCCTGGCCGATCTCGGCGTGGCCACTTTCGAGCTGCTCACCAACAACCCGGAGAAGACCTTCGCGCTTGACGGTTACGGCCCACAGGTAGCGCGCCGCAGTAGAATCGAAATCGTTCCCACACACGACAACATCGAGTACCTGCGCACGAAGCGCGACCGGATGGGGCATGATCTGCCCGGCGTGGCCGAATGGCTCGCCGCGCACCCGGGGTACGGAAGCTAAGGAGCACACGTGGCATCAACCGGAGCACCCGAGGACTATTCCATACCCGCGGAGGGCATGACCATCGCCGTCGTGTACACCCGCTGGAACGACAAGGTCGTCGACCTGCTGCGGGCTGGCGCGCGGGACGAGGCCCGCGAACTCGGAGTTAAAGTGGACGAGTACGCCGTGGCCGGCTCCCTCGAACTGCCGGTGGTGGTGCAAGCTTGCGCGAAGCGCTACGACGCAGTGGTGGCCCTCGGCTGCGTGATCCGCGGCGAGACCGCCCACTTCCAGTACGTGTGCGACTCTGTGACCGCCGGACTGACCCGGGTGGCGTTGGACGAGCAAACTCCGGTCGGCAACGGCGTGCTCACCGTCGATGACGAGGATCAAGCCTACGAGCGTGCCGGCGGGGAGGATGCCAAGGAAGACAAGGGCGCTGAAGCGATGCGCGCCGCAGCCGGAACGGCGGTTGAGCTGCGAAAGGTTCGTGCGCTGCCCCTGAAGGGTTAAGGTAGCCCGGTAGGCGTGGGGCGCCTTTGGCGTCGATACGCAATCATGCTCGAGCGCTTGTAAGGAGAGTGGCAGTGGCTCAACCGCACAACCCCACGGAACTGTCAGACCGCGACGAGGTGGCCTACCTCAACGCGCTCGACCCGCACGCTACGACCACCACGAAACCGTGGGAGCTGGAGCTGGACTCTCAGTTCCTCCGCAAGGTCGCCATCGCGTGGATCGTGGTGGTAATGGCGGTGCACGTGTTCATGGCATGGGCCGTAGACGCTGAATTCACCGGTGTGGCCATCACCGGCCTCGACAAGTTCGCGTTCGTGGGCGTGGGGCTTGTCATCTCCGTGCTGTCGTGGATCGCGCTGACCAGACCACGCGTGCGCGCCAACGAGGATGGCGTGCAGGTGCGCAACATCATCGGCACCCGCTTCTACCCGTGGGCCGTAATCTACGGGTTGAGCTTTCCGAAGGGTTCGCGCATGGCGCGGCTGGAACTGCCGGAATTCGAATACGTGCCGCTTTGGGCCATTCAATCCGGTGACAAGGAGCGCGCCCTCCGCTCCGTCGAGGAGTTCCGCGCACTCGAAGCCAAATACATGCCGCAGGATTAAACATTGGCGGACCCCCAAAGCTACCGCCCCTCACCGGGCACCATCCCGACTGATCCGGGCGTGTATAAATTCCGTGACCGGGACGGCCGCGTCATTTACGTGGGCAAGGCCAAAAATCTTCGAGCGCGCCTGAACAACTACTTCCAGCCACCCAGCACCCTGCACCCGCGGACGCGCCAGATGGTGTATACCGGCGCGTCGGTGGAGTGGACCGTGGTGGCCTCCGAAGTGGAAGCGCTGCAGCTGGAGTACACGTGGATCAAGCGGTTCGACCCATGGTTCAACGTCATGTACCGCGACGACAAGACGTACCCGATGCTTGCTGTCAGCGTGCGGGAGCGGTACCCGCGCGCGTTCTTTTACCGCGGCCCGAAACGCAAGGGCGTGCGCTACTTCGGCCCGTACTCGCACGCGTGGGCGGTGCGCGAAACGCTCGATCTGCTCACGCGGGTGTTTCCCATCCGTACTTGCTCAAACGGCGTGTTCAACCGCCACGAGTCTCTGGGGCGGCCGTGCCTGCTGGGGTACATCGACAAATGTGCGGCGCCGTGCGTCGGGCGCGTGGATGAGGCGGAGTACGACGAGATTGTCCAGGGCTTCCTCGGTTTCATGTCCGGTCGCACCGACCAGCTGGTTCGGGGCATCACCGAGCAGATGCAGGAAGCCTCAGAAAACCTCGAGTTCGAGAAGGCGGCGAGGCTGCGCGACGACCTTGGGGCTGTGAAGAAGGTCATGGAGCGCCAAACCGTGGTGCTCGGCCAGGACACCGACGCCGACGTCATCGCGTTCGACACCGACGAGCTCGAGGCGGCGGTGCAGATTTTCAACGTCCGGGACGGCCGCATCCGCGCCCAGCGTGGCTGGGTGGTGGAAAAAACTGGCGACGAGCCTGGGGCTTCCGAGCGGTTGGAGGAGGGCCAAGCGGACCCGACCCTGCCGACGCTGATGCAGAACTTCCTCGTGCAGTACTACTCGGATGCGGTGGAACGGGTGCGCCTAGAGCAGGAAGAAGACCGCAGGATTGAAGAGCAGAAAGTTCGCCGCCGCGGTGTGGACCAAGAGTCCCGCGCGCAGGCGAAGCCGCCGTTGCCGGTGCCGCGGGAGATCCTCGTGGAGACGCTGCCTGAAGAGCTGACAGAGGTCAGCGAACTACTCGCGGAGCTGCGAGGAGGCCCCGTCGACATCCGCGTGCCGCAGCGCGGCGATAAGCGGGCATTGATGGAAACGGTGCACAAAAACGCCGCAGAGGCGCTGCACCAGCACAAGCTCAAACGCGTCGGCGACCTCACCGCCCGGTCCCAGGCGCTGCAAGACATCCAGGAAGCCCTCGGCATGGATGAGGCCCCGCTACGCATAGAGTGCACCGACATTTCCCATATACAGGGAACGGACGTCGTGGCGTCTTTGGTGGTGTTCGAGGACGGTCTGCCGAAGAAGAACGACTACCGCCGCTACCGCATCAAGGAAGCTGCCGGCGACGGCCACTCCAACGACGTCGGCTCCATCGCGGAGGTGACGCGCCGCCGCTTCAAGCGCTACAACGAGGACAAACTGGCCAACCCGGACGAGGTGGAGGAAGAACAAACCTTCGACGACGAGGCGGACGAATCAACGGGCGCGAAGCGCTTCGCGTACCCGCCGCAGCTGTTCATCGTCGACGGTGGCAAACCGCAGGTAAACGCCGCCCAAGAAATCTTCGACGAACTCGGCATCGTCGACGTTCAGCTCATCGGTTTGGCAAAGCGCTTGGAGGAGGTTTGGGTGCCCGACGACGACGAGCCGGTGATCCTGCCCCGCAATTCCGAAGGCATGTACCTCCTGCAGCAGGTGCGAGATGAAGCCCACCGGTTCGCTATCACTTACCACCGTCAGCAGCGCTCCAAGCGCATGCGCGCCTCGGCCCTCGACGCAGTCCCGGGGCTCGGCCCCGCCCGACGCACCGATCTGGTGAAGCATTTCGGTTCCGTGAAAAAGATCAAAGAGGCGTCGGTGGAGGAGATCCAGCAGGTCAAGGGTGTGGGTCCGAAGCTCGCGGAGACCATCTACACCCATCTGCACCAGCAGTAGCACCGCGCTAATCGACGGCGCTTCGCCTCCACCTTGTCTAGGATGAACTGCATGCCCACGACATCCTCCGCCCACCCTTTGCCCCAGGAAGATTCGACGTCGCCGATGCGCCCGGTCATCATTACCGGGCTGTCCGGGGGCGGTTTGTCCACGGCGGCGAAGGTGTTCGAGGACAAAGGGTTCTTTGTCTCCCAGAATCTGCCCCCGCAGCTCATTCTGGATTTGGTTGACCTCGCCGCCGCCGACGATTCGCCGGTGGATCGCCTGGCCGTCGTCACCGACGTCCGAGCGTCGCGGTTCAAGGGTTCGCTGCTGGAGACGATCTCCGCCATCCGCGAGCGCGGGCACCAGCCGTTCGTGCTCTTTTTGGAAGCGCGAGACGATGTGCTCATCCGCCGTTTCGACTCCGTGCGCCGAACCCACCCGCTGCAGGGCGGGGGAACGCTGCAATCCGGTATCGAGCACGAGCGGCAGGCGCTGGAAGATCTGCGGGCGTCTTCCGACGTGATCATCGACACGTCCAACTTGTCGGTCCACGATCTGCGGCGCGCGGTGGAGGCGTCCGTTGGCGAGTTGCCGGTGGGCAGGCAGCACGTCACCATCGAGTCCTTCGGGTTCAAGCACGGCTCCCCGCGCGATGCCGACATCGTTCTCGATGTCCGCTTTTTGCCCAACCCGTACTGGGTTGAGGAGCTGCGCGAGTTCCGTGGGGTGGACAAGGCGGTGGCCGATTACGTGCTCAACCAGGAGGGTGCGAAGCAGTACGTGGATAGCTTCGTGGATCTGCTTTCGAGCACGTTGGGCGGGTACCG
Organism: Corynebacterium wankanglinii; assembly: GCF_013601005.1. NCBI lineage: Bacteria > Bacillati > Actinomycetota > Actinomycetes > Mycobacteriales > Corynebacteriaceae > Corynebacterium > Corynebacterium wankanglinii. The sequence goes on along the minus strand of NZ_JABFED010000002.1, from coordinate 128,825 downwards.
CCACGAAGGGAAGGATTTCATCACCGTCGGCGTGGGCTGCACAGGAGGTCACCACCGTTCGGTGGCAGTGGCGGAGGCCATTGGTAAACGTCTGCGCCAGCAGGGGCAGGTGGACGTGAACGTCATCCACCGCGACCTTGAGCGCCACTAACCCCAATACGTAGGTCAGAGAAAGAAGGGTCCATTGAGCCATACGTCCTACACGTGCCTTGGGGGAGGTCACGGCCTGTACCAGACGCTCACCGCCGCACGGGTAGCAGGGGCGTCTCCCATCAACGCCGTTGTCACCGTCGCAGACGACGGGGGATCGTCCGGCCGTCTCCGCCGCGAGATGGAGATCGTGCCGCCGGGTGACCTGCGCATGGCGCTGGCCGCGCTGACGTCGGAGGGCGATGGTGGGAGCATGTGGCGCGACACACTGCAACACCGCTTCGGCGGCCACGGCGCTATGGCGGGCCACGCGCTGGGAAATCTGCTTATCACCGGGCTCGCCGAGCGGCTCGGAGATACCCAAGCGGCCTTGGACCAGGTGGCGGCGTGGACCGGTTCCGCCGGACGGGTGATTCCGGTATGCCCGCAGCCCCTGGACATTGAGGCGGACGTCGCCGGGCTGGATGACGACCCGCGGGTGCTGCGCTCAGTCCGCGGCCAGGTGGCAGTTGCCACCACACCCGGCGCGGTGCGGCGGGTGCGCTTGACCCCCGCGCAGCCCGCGGCGAGCGAGGCGGCTGTGCGAGCGATCCTCGACGCCGACGTGGTCACCATCGGCCCCGGATCCTGGTTCTCGTCTGTGATCCCGCACATCTTGGTCCCGGAAATCGCCCAAGCGCTGAACGACACCGACGCGAGGGTTGTGGTGATTTTGAACCTTTCCCCGGAGGCGGGGGAGACCCACGGGTTCACCACCGAGCGCCACATCCACGTCTTCTCCCAGCACGCGCCGCAGCTGAAGGTGGACTACTTCCTGGCCGATGAACACACAGCCACATCTGCCGGTGAGCGCGACAACATCGCCCGTGCCGCGGCGCGTTTGAACGCCCAGGTGGTCTTCGCCCCGCTGCGGGAAGTGGGTGAAGACGGAACGGCCTTGAACCGGCACGACCCTCAGCAACTGGCAGCTGCCCTCCAGGCGCTGCGCCCGGCACGATAGACTGCTGGGCGTTCTACAGCTGCACGAGAGACGAGGGGAGGCGCCGGTGGCGCTAACAGCGAAGGTCAAAGACGAGCTTTTGCGCACGACCGGCGGCGGGCTCGACGTCCGCGCTGCGGAGGCGGCGGCGCTGATCCGGTTCGGCGGGGAGCTGCACGCCACCGAGCGCGGCGTGGCCATCGTTGCTGAGTTTGAGGAGGAGGCCGTTGCCCGCCGTCTCGCCGGGACGCTGACGGACCTGTGCGCGGTGGACGCTTCCGTGGAGCTCCTTTCGCCGTCTTCCGGCAGCCGTGATTCGCGGTACGAGGTGCGGGTGGATGAGGGCGCAGCCGACGTCATTCGCCGGCTCAAACTGGTCACAGCGTCTGGTCACCCGGTGGTCGGCATGCCGAGGCAGGTCATTTCTGGGCCGATGGCGGGAGTGGAGGCGGCTTGGCGCGGAGCCTTCCTCGCGCGCGGCCGCCTGACCGAACCGGGCCGCACTGCCACCCTCGAGGTGGCGTGCCCTGGGCAGGAAGCGGCGTTGGCGCTGGTTGGGCTGGCGCGCCGGATGGGGTTGACGGCGAAGACACGGGAGACCCGCGGGGTTGAGCGGGTAATGCTGCGTGACGGCGAAGCCATCGGGATTTTGCTCAGCCGCATCGGTGCTCCCGCCACACGTATCGAGTGGGACACCAAGCGCGAAAGCCGCGCGGTAAAGGCGAAGTCGAACAGTCGCCTTGCCACGTTCGACGACGCGAATACGCGCCGCTCGGCCCAAGCGGCCGCCGCCGCGGCGGCCCGCGTGGAGCGGGCGATGGAGATTTTGGGCGACGATGTCCCGGAGCACCTCGCAGAGGCTGGCTTTCTGCGCGTCGAGCACCGCCACGCCTCCCTGGAGGAGCTGGGCCGATTGGCAGACCCCCAGATGACCAAGGACGCGGTTGCCGGCCGGATCCGCCGGCTGCTTTCCCTCGCTGACAAACGCGCCGCAGAGCTTGGGGTGGAAGACACCCACGGTTCGCCCACGGCGTAGCCGGTGCGGGGCGGCACCTTTGGCGTCGTCAAGCGTATGCTCCTGCGCGTCTCGGTTAAGCTCAGTACACTCGTACGTGGAACAACATACGCACGACGACGAGGAGTTTTACTGTGACAACCCGCATTGGTATCAACGGTTTCGGCCGCATCGGCCGCGCAGCATTCCGCATCATCGAGGACGAGTACAAGGGCGAGCTTGAGGTTGTGAAGATCAACGACCTCACCGATAACGAAACGCTCGCACACCTGATGAAGTACGACACTGCGTACGGCCAGTTCGACCACGACATCCAGTACGACGACGAGTCGATCACCGTCGACGGCCGCCGCATCGCGGTGTCCGAGGAGAAGGACCCGGCGAACCTCGCATGGGGTGACGTTGACGTGGACATCGTGCTTGAATGCACCGGCGTGTTCCGCAAGGGCCCGGACGCAAAGGCGCACCTCGACGCAGGCGCGAAGAAGGTCATCATCTCCGCCCCCGGCAAGGAGGTGGACGGCACCTACGTGTGGGGTGTCAACCACAACGACTACACCGGCGGCGAGAACGTCATTTCCGCGGCTTCCTGCACTACCAACTCGCTGGCTCCTGTTGCGAAGGTGCTGGACGAGGCATTCGGTATTGAGCGTGGTCTGATGACCACTATTCACGCCTACACCGGCGATCAGCGCCTCCAGGACGCACCGCACAAGGACCTTCGCCGCGCACGTGCCGCCGCGCAGAACATCGTGCCCACCACGACGGGCGCGGCGAAGGCTGTGGCCCTGGTGCTGCCGAACCTCGAAGGCAAGCTCGACGGCTTTGCGATGCGTGTGCCCACCATCACCGGCTCGGCTACAGACCTCACCGTCACCCTGGCCAAGGAAGCAACCATCGAGGACGTCAACGAGGCTGTGAAGAACGCCGCGCAGGACGCGGAGTTCGGCCAGGCGCTGCAGTACACCGAGGACCCGATCGTCTCCTCCGACATCATCGGCAACCCCCACGGAGCCATCTTCGATGCGGGCATGACCCGCGTGATCGACGGCAACATGGTGAAGATCATCTCCTGGTACGACAACGAGTGGTCCTACACCGCCCAGTACATCCGCCTGACCAAGTTCGTGGCGGACAAGCTCTAACGCAAAGTCTGCGGGCCCGCGGCGTTTCCTCCGCGGCGGGCCCGTTTTTCGTACGATCGTGGATGTTTACAACGCGAAGGAGAACCCTATGACCAAGAACTTGCAGCAGCTTCTCGACGAAGGCGTGGACGGCCGCCACGTGTTGGTGCGCTCTGACTTCAACGTCCCCCTGGACGAGAACGGCAACATTACGGACGCGGGGCGTATCGACGCCTCCCTGCCCACGCTCAAAGCCCTGCTGGAAGGCGGCGCGAAGGTCGTCGTGATGGCACACCTGGGCCGCCCGAAGGGTGAGGTGAACCCGAAGTACTCCCTGGCGCCCGTGGCTGAGGCCCTGTCCGAGCGCCTGGGACAGTTCGTGCCCCTGGCGGGCGACGTCTCCGGCGAGGACGCTCACGAGCGCGCCAACGGCCTGACCGAGGGGGAGATTCTCCTGCTCGAAAACGTCCGCTTCGACGCGCGCGAGACCTCGAAGGACGAGGCGGAGCGCGCGGCGTTCGCTGAGGAGCTGGCCGCGCTGGCCGCAGATAACGGCGCGTTCGTCTCGGACGGTTTCGGCGTGGTGCACCGCGCGCAGGCCTCCGTCTACGACGTGGCGAAGAAGCTCCCGGCCTACGCCGGCTATCTCGTGGACAAGGAGGTGGAGACCTTGTCCGCGGTGAAGAACAACCCGGAGGCCCCATACGTGGTCGTGCTTGGCGGCTCCAAGGTCTCCGACAAACTCGGTGTGATTGAGGCGCTTGCGGAGAAGGCCGACAAGATCATCATTGGTGGCGGCATGTGCTACACCTTCATCGCGGCGCAGGGACACAACGTGCAGAAGTCGCTGTTGCAGGAGGACATGGTGGACACCTGCAAGGAGCTCATCGAGCGCTTCGGCGACAAGCTGCTGCTGCCCGTCGACGTTGCCGCCGGTGCTGAGTTTGACAAGGACACCGAGAAGAAGATCGTCGGCCTGGACGAAATTCCGGAGGGCTGGATGGGTCTGGACATCGGCCCGGAAACGGCGAAGAACTATGCCGAGGCCATCGAAGACTCCAAGACCGTGTTCTGGAACGGACCGATGGGCGTATTCGAATTCCCGAACTTTGCTGACGGCACGAAGGCCGTTGCCGAGGCCATGATCGCGGCAACCAAGGACAACGGTTCATTCACTGTGGTCGGCGGCGGGGACTCCGCGGCGTCGGTACGCACGCTGGGCCTCGACGAGAACGGCTTCTCCCACATCTCCACCGGCGGCGGCGCCTCCCTCGAACTCATCGAGGGCAAGGAACTGCCCGGCGTTTCCGTTCTGAACTAGGAGGTTTGCACGATATGGCACGCACGCCACTGATTGCGGGCAACTGGAAGATGAACCACGATCACCTCGAGGCTATCCAGAGTGCCCAGAAACTCGCCTTCGCGTTTCCGAGGGACGGCTACGAGTACGTGGACATCGCGCTGACGGTCCCGTTCACGGACCTGCGCTCCATCCAGACGCTGGTGGAAGGCGACAAGCTCAAGATCACCTACGGCGCCCAAGACGTCTCCGAGCACGACAACGGGGCATACACCGGCGACATCTCGGCCGCGATGCTGGAAAAACTTGGCTGTTCCTGGGTGGTGGTGGGCCACTCGGAGCGCCGCGAGTACCACGGCGAGACCAACGAGCAGGTTGCGGCAAAGGCAGCGAAGGCCATCGCACACGGCATCACCCCAATCGTCTGTGTGGGCGAGCCGCTCGAAGTGCGCGAGGCTGGAAAGCACGTCTCCTACGTCGTCGAGCAGGCGCGTGAGTCCCTCGCTGGAGTGGACTTGTCCAAGGCCGTCATCGCCTATGAGCCGGTGTGGGCGATCGGCACCGGCAAGGTCGCCTCGGCCGAGGATGCGCAGGAGGTCTGCCACGGGATTCGCGAGCTGGTGCGGGAGCTTAGCGACGCCGCCGTGGCCGACCAGATCCGCATCCTTTACGGCGGCTCAGTCAAGGCCGACACCGTCGCTGAGATTATCGGCCAGCCCGACGTGGACGGTGGTCTGGTCGGCGGGGCATCACTCGACGGCCAGGACTTTGCCAAACTCGCCGCGGCGGCTGCGAACTCGGTGAGGTAGCCCGGCGCTGCAACAGATCAATCTTGCAATGGTGTAAGCTTCTTTGAAGTTTGCACCATTGCCCATTTTGAAAGGTGTCGCACGCATGGCTTTAGCCCTCGAGATCGTGTTGGTGATCTCCGCGATCCTGATGACCGTGTTCGTCCTGCTCCACAAGGGCAAGGGCGGTGGCCTGTCCAGCCTCTTCGGCGGCGGCGTCCAGGCCAACCTGTCCGGTTCGACAACGGTGGAGAAGAACCTCGACCGCATCACCGTGCTGATGGCCCTGATTTGGATCCTGTGCATCGTGGGCCTGAACTTGATCCAAACCTACGCGGTCTAAGCTACCGCACCCGCTTAGAACGGTCCTGCTGCGTCCTCCGTGACGAACAGGATCGTTTCTTTTTGCCCAACTGCACCAGCGACGGGCCAGTCCTCCGCTGCTGCGACCCCGTCGGAGGCGTGGCTGGCGGCCTCAGCCTTCTCAGCGCCGGATACGAGCAACCACACCCGGTCCGCGGACTGCACAGCCGGCAGGGTGAGGGTGGCGCGCTGGGCGGGTGGCTTCGGGGAGTCCGTCACGGCAACCACCATCTCTTCGCGCTCACGCACGGCGGCGGTGTGGGGGAACAGGGAGTTGATGTGGCCCTCGCCGCCCATGCCGAGGAGATGGATGTCGAAGCCGCCGTCTGCCACCAGCTGGCGGTAGCGCTCCACCGCGGCGTCCATGGGGCCCCCGTTGAGGCCGTAGCCGTGGATGTTGTCCTCGGGAATCGGCACCTTGGATAGCAGGACCGCTCGAGCCTGGCCCTCGTTGGAGTCTGGGTGATCCACCGGCACGTTGCGCTCGTCGCCGAAGAACACCTCGATCCGGGTCCAGTCCAGGGGTGCCGCAGCGAGCCGCTCCAACAGCGCGATGCCGGCGGTGCCGCCGGTGAGCACCACCCTGGCGGTGCGCCCCTCGGCGTGGATTTCGGATAATACGGAGACGAACCGTGAGGTGGCATCGTCGAGAAGCTCTGCAAGATTCCTATAGCTCAACGTCTACTCCTGATAGTCCGCGCAGGGCGCGCTCGTAGGTGGCGTCGGGGCCGAGGTGGCGCAAGTCCTCGGCGAGGCTCTCCGCGTCGGAACGCTCGACCATGGCGACGAGAGAGTCGGCGTGGCCAGGGACCGAGATACGCACGGTGTGGCTGTCCTGAACCGCGACGACGACATCGCCGTCTTCGCAGTGCAGCACGAGGCGGGCGATGGGGAAGTCCCCGGTAACGTGGGCGGAGCAGCGGGTCACCTGTACGCCAAGGCTCGACGCGAGCCAGCCAGCAGCGAGATCCACGCTTGGGTCCCCGGCTGCACCCGCGATCTCGGCGCTCTCGACACGCTTGCCGGGATGCCGGTCGAGCGCGGAGGCGACGATGCCGCGCCACGGGGTGATGCGCGACCACATCATGTCCGAATCGCCGTGCTCGTAGCCAGCCGTGAGATCTTCCAAGGTCATTCCGCTGCCGCCTCGACGGAGGTTTGTTATCCGGCGTTGCGCGATCCGGCCCAGCTGGGTGCCGGCGGGGTGTCCCGGAGCTTTTTGCGGCCAGCACGCCACAACCGGGGTGTCAGGCAGAAGCAGCGGCGTTACCACAGCCCCGAGGTGGCTTGTCAGCTCCCCGTACAGGCGCATCACCACGACCTCCGAAGCGCCCGCGTCGGTGGCCACCAGCACTTGCGCGTCAAGTCGGGTTGCCGCCTCCGGGGCGCCCGATATGAGCACGAGGACTCGAGCCGGGTGCTCGAAGGAGGCGTCGCGCAGGGTTGCGAGGGTGTCGTCGATGGTGTCCGCCCCGGAATCGTCGATAGCGACGAGGAGGGTGAGCACACGGCCGGTGGTGAGCGAGTGGCTCTCCCTCGCGGCCGCCAGTTCCGCGGCGATGGCCTTCGTCGAAGTGTCGGGAAGTTCAATGATCATGCTGTGCGGTCCTCCTTACGGGCGGCGCCACGCGCGGCCGTCCTTGGCCAGCATGCGCTCTGCGGATGCTGGGCCCCAGGTGCCGGCGGCGTAGTCATCGGGCCGGCCCTGCTCGGCCCAGTAATCGAGCACCGGGTCCAAGATTTCCCAGCTGCGCTCGACCTCGGAGTTCGTGGGAAAGAGGCTCGATTCGTCCAACAGTGCATCAAGGATGAGGCGCTCGTAGGCTTCCGGGGATTGTTCGGTGAATGCTTCGGAGTAGGAAAAATCCATGTTGACGTCGCGCAGCTCCATGCCCGGCCCGGGCACCTTGGAACCGAAGCGCATAAGCACGCCCTCGTCGGGTTGGACGCGGATGACCACGGCGTTGTTCGTCAACAGGTCCGTTTGGCCCTTCGAGAACGGCTGGTACGGCGGGCGCTTGAACACGAGCGCGATTTCGGTGACGCGCCTGCCCAGCCGTTTACCGGTGCGCAGGTAAAACGGTACGCCAGCCCAACGGCGGGATTCGATCTGCAGGGTGCAGGCGGCGAACGTTTCAGTGGTCGAATCCGGGTCAAAACCTTCCTCTTCGCGAAGGCCCACTACCTGCTTCGACCCTTGCCAGCCGGCGGTGTACTGCCCACGTGCGGTGGTCTTACCAAACGGGCCAACTGCGGAGGTGGCGCGCAACACCTTGAGCTTTTCGGCCCGCAGCTGGGCAGGCGAGAAGGAGGTCGGCTCCTCCATGGCCACTAGCGCGAGCAACTGGATCAGGTGGTTTTGAATCACGTCGCGGGCGGCGCCGATGCCGTCGTAGTAACTCGCGCGACCGCCGAGCCCGATGTCCTCCGCCATCGTGATCTGCACATGGTCGATGTAGTGGGAGTTCCACACCGGCTCGAACATCTGGTTGGAAAAGCGCAGCGCGAGGATGTTCTGCACAGTTTCTTTGCCCAGGTAGTGGTCGATGCGGAACACGGAGCGCTCGTCAAAGACCGCACCGACAACGTCGTTGAGCTCTTTGGCGGATACAAGGTCGTGGCCAAACGGCTTCTCGATGATCACGCGTCGCCACTGGCCTTCGCCCGCCTGCGCCATGCCGGAGCGGTCAAGTTGGTGAACCACCTCGGAGAAGAACTCCGGCGGCACAGAAAGATAGTAGGCCCAGTTGCCGGCCGTGCCGCGGTGCTCGTCGCTGCGGTTGCACGCGGCGGCTAAGTTGTCGAACGCCGCGTCATCGTCGAAGTTTCCTTGGACGAACTCCAAGCCTTCGGCGAGGCGGCGCCAGACGTTGTCGTGGAACTCGGTGCGCGCGCCACTGAGGACGGCATCGCGGACGTACTGTTCAAAATCCGCTTTGCTCCACTCGCGCCGACCGTAGCCGATAAGCGTGAACCCGCCTGGCAGCAATCCTCGGTTGGCGAGGTCGTAGATGGCGGGGAGCAGCTTTTTCCGTGCAAGGTCGCCGGTTACCCCGAAAATCACCATGCCCGAAGGCCCGGCGATCTGGGGGAGGCGCTTGTCTGCGGGGGAGCGCAGGGGATTCGACCACTGCGGGTGCGGTTCAGTCACGTCAGGCGAGCTTAGCAGTCATGGAATCGAGCAACTCTTGCCACGCGTCCACGAATTTCTCCACGCCCTCGCGTTCTAGTGCAGCAACTACGTCATCGAGGTCGATGCCCACTTCCCGCAGCGATGCAAACACCTCGCGTGATACGGCCTCGGTACCGGTGAGGGTGTCGCCGTGCACGCCGCCGTCGCGAAGCACCGCGTCCAGGGTCTTCTCTGGCATGGTGTTGACGGTGTTGGGGCCGGCGAGCTCGGTGACGTACATCGTCTCCGGGTACGCGGGGTTCTTCACGCCCGTCGACGCCCACAGGGGGCGCTGCGCGTTCGCGTCTGCCGGAAGCTTGTCGACGGCAGCTTCGCCGAATTCCGACGCAAACAGCGCGTACGCCAACCGCGCGTTCGCGATGCCCGCTTTGCCGCGCAGAGCGAGTGCCTCGTCCGTGCCGATGGTTTCGAGCCGCTTGTCCACCTCGGTGTCCATGCGGGAGACGAAGAAGGACGCCACGGAGTGGATCGTGCTCACATCGCGTCCGTTGGCGGCGGCCTGCCGGATGCCCTCTTTGTACGCGCCGATGACCTGCCTGTAGCGCTCCACAGAGAAGATCAGGGTGACGTTGACGGAAATGCCCTCGGCGAGCGCTGCGGTGACAGCGGGAAGGGACTCGTCCGTCGCCGGAATCTTGATCATCAAGTTTTCGCGGTCCACCAGCTGCCACAGCTCGCGGGCCTGCGCAATGGTCTTGGCCTCGTCGGCCGCGTAGCGCGGGTCGACCTCGATGGACACCCGCCCATCCTTGCCGCCGGTGGCCTCGTAGACGTCGCGGAAAAGGTCGCACGCATCTTGGACGTCCTTGACGCTCATCGCATATACGGCGGCGTCGGCGGTGGTGCCTGCCTGCTTCAGCTCTGCAAGTTGCTCGTCGTAGTGGGCGCCGGAACCCATCGCCGCTGCGAAGATGGCGGGGTTGGTAGTTACGCCCACAATGGACTTCGCCTGCTTCACCTCGTCGAGGTTGCCGGTCGCGATGCGCTCGCGGGACAGGTCGTCGAGCCAGGTGGATGTGCCTACCTGGTAGAGGTCGTCGATTGCAGTCATGCAGTCTCTGCCTTTCCTGAATTCGCCGTGTTGGGCGAGTGGTTTAGCGCCCGTCTCCGCGGGTCGGTTCGGCCTCAGTATCGCCTACGCGCACGCTCGTTGCCACGCTGCGCTGTTCCCGAACGCATTCCAGGGTCTCGCGCGCGGTGCGCACAACGTTTTCGGTGGTGAAGCCGAAGCGCTCGAACAGTTCCGCGCCCGGGGCGGAGGCGCCGAAGTGCTCCAGGGACACAGCGCGGCCGTACTCACCGAGGAAGCGGAACCAAGGCATCGAGGCCGCGGCCTCCACGGAGACGCGGGCCTTGACGTCGCGCGGCAGCACGGAGTCGATGTAGGCGTCGTCCTGTTCCATGAACCAGTCCATGGACGGCACGGACACCACACGGGTGGCGGTGCCGTCCGCCTCGAGCAACTTGGCGGCTTCGACGGCGTACTGCACCTCCGAGCCGGAGGCCATGAGGATCACGTCCGGGGTGTTTGCGGATTCCTCGACGAGAACGTAGGCTCCGCGCGCCACGCCGCCCAACGCCTTCTCCTTGGTGCCCTCGAGCACCGGCAGGTTCTGCCGCGACAGCGCCAGGGCCTTCGGCTGTTCCTTCGCCTCGAGTGCGGCGATCCAGGCTGCGGAGGTCTCGTTCGCGTCAGCCGGGCGGATCACGGCGACATCCGGGATGGCGCGCAGTGCGGCCAGGGTTTCCACCGGCTGGTGGGTGGGGCCGTCCTCGCCGAGGCCGATGGAGTCGTGGGTGAACACGTAGTAGCCGTCGATGCCGGACAGGGCCGCGACGCGGATGGCGGGGTAGAGGTACTCGGAGAAGATGAGGAAGGTGCCACCGTAGACGCGGGTGCCGCCGTGCAGGGCTATGCCGTTCATCACTGCGCCCATGGCGTGCTCGCGGATGCCGAAGTGGAGGTTGCGCCCGTACGGGTCCGCGGAGAACATCTCGGTGGAAATGGCCTGCGGGCCGAAAGACTTCTCGCCCTTGATCAGGGTGTTGTTGGAGCCGGCGAGGTCGGCGGAGCCGCCCCACAGCTCCGGCAGCGCAGCCGCTGCGGCCTGGATCGCCGCCTCGGAGGCCTTGCGGGTAGCCAGGCCCTTCGTGTCGGGCTCCCAGGTAGGGAAGTCCTTCTTCCAGTCGGCCGGCAGCTCGCGGGCCGTCAATCGGTCCAACAGCGCCTTGCGCTCGGGGTTCGCGGCCGCCCACGCGTCGAACTTCTCGTCCCACGCCGCGCGCTTGGCGGCAGCGCGCTCGCGCAGGGAGCGGGTGTGGGCGATGACCTCGTCTTCCTCGGGGAACATAACGGCGGGGTCGAAGCCAAGCCCCTCCTTGACCGCGGCCACCTCGTCTGCGCCCAGCGCCGCGCCGTGGACCGCGCCGGTGTTCATGAGGTTCGGTGCCGGGTAGCCGATGACGGTCTTGACGCGGATGATCGTCGGCTTTGCGGTCTCGGCCTTCGCCTCGGCCACTGCTGCCTCAATGGCGGCGACATCTTCGCCGGATTCCACGGTGAGGGTCTGCCACCCGTAGGCGTCGTAACGCTTGAGCACATCCTCGGTGAACGCGATCTGGGTGTCGTCCTCGATGGAGATGCGGTTGTCGTCCCAGAACAGAATGAGGTTGCCCAGCTGCTGGGTCCCAGCAAGCGACGACGCCTCGGAGGTCACGCCCTCCTGCAAGCAGCCGTCTCCGGCGACGACGTAGATGTAGTGGTCGAAGGGGGACTCGCCGGCGGGGGCATCGGGGTCGAACAGGCCGCGCTCCCGGCGAGCCGCCATCGCCATGCCCACCGCCGAGGCGAGGCCCTGGCCGAGCGGACCGGTGGTGATCTCAATGTGGTCGGTGTGGTTGTACTCCGGGTGGCCCGGGGTCTTCGAGCCCCAGGTGCGCAGGTCCTTCAAGTCCTGCAGTTCAAGCCCGAAGCCGCCGAGGTAGAGCTGCACGTACTGCGTGAGCGAGGAGTGTCCGTTGGACAGGACGAAGCGGTCGCGGCCCACCCAGTCCTTATCGGCCGGGTCCACGTCCATCACGCGCTGGAACAGGGTGTAAGCCAGGGGCGCCAGGCTCATGGCGGTGCCGGGGTGGCCGGAGCCGCAGTGCTCCACCGCATCGGCCGCGAGTACCCGGGCGGTATCCACAGCGCGGGTGTCGGTGTCGGTCCAATCCTCGGGGTAGTTGCGCACGGTCATAGCCTGCAGTTCGGGGGGCAGCGTCATGTCGTCCTCGCTTTCTTTAAGGTCGCACAAAAGCATATCGCTTATCGACGCCTCCGGGAGATCGCCCTGACTCGATTCGTTCCCGCGTGGTAGAAGGCGCTACCATCGTCCGAAGGTATGATTGCCCGCGCATATGGCCGCACATAAAAGGAGAGAGTTGTTGGAGACCATCAAGGCGTATTTCGCATTGACGAAGCCGAGGGTCATTGAACTTCTCTTGGTGGCCGCGATACCCGCTATGTTGCAGGCTCACCGCGGCGAGGTGCACCTCTGGCTCGTGCTGGGCACGCTGCTCGGCGGCTGGATGGGCGCCGCGGCGGCGAACACGTTCAACATGGTCGCTGACTACGACATCGACCAGAAGATGGGGCGCACCCGAGCGCGGCCGCTGGTCCGCCACACCGTGACCAAACAGAAGGCGGCGGTGTTTGCCTGGGTCATGCTCGTGCTGTCGGTGCTGTGGCTAGGCGTGCTGTGCAATTCGTGGCTTGCCGCGTTGTTCATCTTGCTGACCAACTTCTTCTACATCTTCATCTACACAAAGTGGCTGAAGCGCCGCACCTGGCAAAACGTGATCTGGGGCGGGGCAGCCGGCTGCATGCCGGTGCTGGTCGGCTGGGCCGTGATCCGTGACAACGTCACCGACGGCTCCGCCGACAACTGGTGGCAGGCCGTGGTGATGTTCATGATCATCTTCTTCTGGACCCCGCCGCATACCTGGGCTCTGGCCATGAAATACAAGGATGACTACGCGCGTGCCAACGTGCCGATGCTGCCGGTAGTCGCATCGGCGGAAGAAACCAGCCGGCAGATCGTGATCTACTCCTGGCTCACCGTCGTAGTGTCGCTGTTGCTCGTGCCCGCGGCCTCCTGGATCTACCTGGTGGTTGCGGTACTGTCTGGCGCAGCGTTTTTGGTCATGGCGACCAAGCTGCACCAGGGAATCGCCCGCGGGGAGAACGTCAAACCGTTGAAGCTGTTCATCCTCTCAAACAACTACCTGGCGGCACTGTTTCTCGGTCTCTCCTTCGACGCGGTGCTGGGGTGGCAAACCATAGGCGAGATGCTGTTTTAAACCTTCAGCACCACCGAGCCGGTTGTCCTGCGCGCCTGCAGGTCCTCGTGGGCCTGGCGGGCGTTTTTCAACTCGTAGGGCGGGTGCACGCGGATCTTCACCGTGCCGTCCTCCACGGCGCGTGCAACGGCCTGGGCGCGCATGAGGAACTCGTCGTCGGTGGCGACGTAATGCTTCAGGGAAGGTCGGGTGAGGAAGAGCGCCCCGTGGGCGTTGAGTTCTTGGATCTTGAACGGCTCGACATCGCCCGAGGCGGAGCCGAACGAGCACACCAGGCCACGGGGGCGGGTGACGTTCAGGCACATCTCGAAGGTGTCTTGGCCCACACCGTCGTAGACCACGTCCACGCCGCCGCCGTTGGCCTCCTTGATCCGGTCGGCGAGGTCGTCGCCGTAGCGGAACACCTTTGTCGCGCCCGCCTCGTAAGCGAGCTGTTCCTTTTCGTCGGTAGAGACCACCGAGTACACGGTCGCCTCCTCGGCGGCGGCCATCTGGGTGAGAATGAGCCCCACGCCGCCGGCGCCGGCGGTGACTACCATCGTGTCGCCGGGTTGCGTCTCGCGCACACCGTGGAGCAAGTAGTGCGAGGTCATGCCCTGAAGCAACATGGAGGCCGCCACCTCGGGTGCCACACCCTCCGGTACTGCGACGAGGCGGTTGCGGTCCACCGCGACCTGTTCAGCGTAGGAACCGGGCGCTTCGTGCCAGGCCACCAGGGTGCCGGGCGCGATCTCGCCCAGTGGATCGCTCACCACGCGGCCGCACCCCTCGGTGCCCGGGATGTACGGGGGATCTGAGGGGTAGGTGCCGGAGCGGAAGTAGGTGTCGATGTAGTTGATGCCGGCGTAGCTGACGTCGACAAGCAGCTGCCCTTCAGATGGCGTTGGCGGCTCGACGTCCTTGTACTCGAGGACTTCCGGGCCACCGTGGGATGTGACAACGATTGCTTTCATGTCACACGAGCGTAGGCAACCTGCGCTTCCCGTGCGCGAAAAGAAACGCGCTGAACGCAACTACAGTCGACGACATCGCGATGTGGGCCGGGATTGTCCAGCGCGGAACGCCCATACGGAACTGAATCACGCCGATAGCCCACTGCACCAAAATAAGGGCGATGAGCACGTAGGAGGTGCGTTTCGCATCCTCGGGGGCGCCGGAGTTGCGCAGCAGAACCGTGGTGATGATGGTGGCGATGAGGTAGACGTACATGCACGCCGCGTGCACGTACGCGAGCACCCGAGTGTCTAGCTCCAAACGTCCTTCCATGCCAGCGACCGCGTCGCCGGAGTGCGGGCCGGAGCCGGTGACCATAGTGCCGGTGACGAGCACGATGCACAGCGCCGCGGCGGCGATCAGCGTCCACGTCTGCGCGGAACTGGGGTAGCGGCGGGTGGGGGCTTCGTTGTCGGGCTCGGCGATGCGCATGTAAAGCATCGCGGCGACGAACACGAGCACCATCGACGGCAGGAAGTGCACCGCCACGGACCACCAGCGCAGGTCCAGCCGCACGGAGATGCCGCCGATGACGGCCTGCACGACCACACCGATCAGGGAGATCCAGGCCAGCGTCTTGATGTCCTTGCGGCGCCCGGCGCGGACCACGGCAAAGAGCACGAGCGCGGCGGCCGCGGCGACCACGAAGGCGAGAAGGCGGTTGCCGAACTCGATGGCCTGGTGAATCCACGGCGCGGCTCCCGCAACCGGCACGAGCGAGCCCTCGTGGCAGAGCGGCCATGTGTCGCAGCCGAGGCCTGAGCCGGTCACGCGCACCAACGAGCCGGTGACGGTAATACCGCCCTGGCACAGCAACAGCACCAGTGCGAGGGTGCGCTGCAGTTTCAGAGACGGGTCACGCCACGCCTCCCTCCAGGACTGTGAGCGGGTCTCAGCTGTGGTTGCGGTCACGGTTTCTCCAACTTTCGGACGATGTTGATCGGGCTGAGTGTAACGCGCCTAGCCGTCAAAGCGGAACAGGCGCACGGCCGCGGTCATCGCGGCCACCCCCCACGCGGCGAGTGCGGCCCAGGCAAGCCAGTTCACAGACAGCTCCAAGGCGTGCACCAGCGCGCCGGCGAGCGCCACCGTCGGCACTGCGTTCCACCAACCAGCATGAGCAATGTCGCCGGCGTATCCCACCCAACCGAGGATGCCCATGAGCACCAACCAAATCAGATTCGCCAGCGCGAGCACCATCTCCGAGCTCAGGGTGCCGCCCATGAGCAAACCCATTGCGGTGAACGTCGCCACCCCGAACAGCAGGGTGACCAAACCGAACAGTGCACCGGCGACGGAGACGCGCCACCCTAGGGCGAAGGCGATAGCGCCCAACACCACGATCTGCACCAGTACGGTGGCGAGGACCCCCAGAATCTTGCCGGCGATAATTGTCCATGCCGGCACTCCCGAGGCGCCGGTACGTTTCAAAGCGCCGTAACGCCGGTCGAAAGCCACGGCGATCGCCTGGCCGGTAAAGCCCGCGCCGGTGGCGGCGACGGCGAACACCATGGGCACGAGGACGTCGAAGTTCGTGTTGTCACCCAGGATTGGGGCAAAGTGCGCTGCGAGCAAGATCGCGGCCGGGATGATCACGTTGACCAAGAGCTGTTCGCCGTGGCGCAGCATCAACTTCGCCTCGATCCTGCCTTGGGCTGCCACCATCGACGCAAACGATGCCCGCTGCGGTGCCGGGGCGAACACCCCTGGTGTGAGCTTGGCGGTCTCCATCAGCTTCTCAGCTCCCTTCCGGTCAGTTCCAAAAACACGTCCTCGAGGTTTCGGTGGGACACGCTCAGCTCGCGGATGAGCACCTGTTGCCTCGCGGCCTCGCGAGCCAGCGTCTCCACGACATCCGGCGAGCCGGTCCCCTTGATCCGGTAATCCCGAGGCCGGACCTCTTCAACGCTGAGGTTGGCGGGCGCTAGCTCGTCGTTAAGCGGGCGGATATCCAGCGCCTCCGCGGTCTGCACCGACAACACCGGGAATTCTTCGTGGCTGGTGAGCTCGGCGGGGGACCCCTGGGCGACCACCCTGCCGTGGTCGATGATCACCACATCGTCGGCGAGGGCCTCCGCTTCATCCATCAGGTGGGTGGTGAGCAGGACAGTCACGCCGTCTCGCTTCATAGCCGAAATGACGTCCCACACCGCGATACGCGATTGAGCG
Organism: Corynebacterium wankanglinii; assembly: GCF_013601005.1. Lineage (NCBI taxonomy): Bacteria > Bacillati > Actinomycetota > Actinomycetes > Mycobacteriales > Corynebacteriaceae > Corynebacterium > Corynebacterium wankanglinii. Next base: position 112,410 of record NZ_JABFED010000002.1, on the reverse strand, counting down.
TCCAGGCCCGCTGTCGGCTCGTCCAAGAAGATCAACTCGGGCCTGCCGATCATAGCGAGCGCGAGCGACAGGCGCTGTTGCTGGCCGCCGGAGAGCCTGCGGTAGCTGGTGTTGGCGACACCTTGTAGCCCGAGCAATTCCATGAGCCACTGTGGGTCGTGCGGGTGGGCGTTGTAGCCGGCCGCCAAGCGCAGCATTTCCTGCACAGACACGCTGGCGTAAGCGCCGCCTCCCTGCAGCATGATTCCGATGCGGTCGCGGACCTTCTGCGGGTGTGCGACGGGGTCGATTCCGAGGACTCGGATCGAACCCGACGTGGGCGAAGTGAAGCCCTCGCACATCTCAATAGTGGTGGTTTTACCGGCGCCGTTGGGGCCAAGCAGCGCGAGCAGCTGGCCGCGTCGTGCTGAGAAGGTGAGCCCGTCAACCGCCTTTTTCTCGCCGAAACGCTTGACTACGTTGTCGACGACCAGCGCGTGATCACTCATGAGAGATGAGTGTAGACCTCCGCCGAGCCGCCGCCCGCAGCGCGACAACTCCAACACAGGTGAGTAACGCAAACCCGGTGATTGCGGTGCCGTAGATCGTGGCCACTGCTGCAGCTTGGAGACGTAGGCCGCGGGGCAGGACGAGAATGCTCACCAGCGCGGAATATCCTGCGACGGACGCGCGGAACGCGAACCTGTTCGCCCAGGCAGCCAGCGGCAGGACTGCCCAAAGCGGATACCAGGGGTGAACGACGGGGAAGAGGATAACCAAGACGATAGTAGACACCCCCAGCCCTCCGACCGGATGGATTGTGCCGCGGTACGTGGCCCAGAGCATGCGGGCCGCAAAGGCGGCCGCTACTGCGAGGCCAACCCACCGGGTAACGCTCAACATGGCGTCGGTGTGGTCGCCGAGCCCCAATTGCATGCCCAAAAACCCGCCAGCGACTCCGATGTCCGTAGTAAGGGACAGCCAGCTTCGGATCTGTGCGGCACCACCCTGGCCCGTGACCCACCCAAGCCCGATACCCGATGCGAGAGAGATGGCGAGGGCCGTGGCCGCCAACACCGCGGATTGGAGTACGGCCGCGGTGAGAATGGCCCGGAGGCCGCTCGCCGCCGCGGGGCGGCGGAAGCGCAGGTGGCGGGCGAGAGCCATGCCGGTGAACCCGAGGGCCAAAAACCCGATCACTTTGACCATGCCTGCGCAGCTGATCACCGCGGAGGACGCGGCGAAAAGCCCCCAGCCTGACGGCTGCTCTGCCTCGAGCCGGTCGATGCCGCGCAAGCCCATCTCAAGTCCCACCAGAAGCAGCCCCATCATGATCGCCTCGTTGTGGATGCCGCCGACCATGTGCAGCACTGTCAAGGGGTTGAGGATTCCGAGCCACAAGGCCGCAGGGCCCGCCACCCCGCACCGCTTCGCCAGCGCGAGCACGCCCCACGCCGCCGCAAGGATTCCGGCAACCGACACAACTCGGTGGGCGATCACACCCCAGAAGATCGAGTCACCCGTCAGAGCGGAGATGGCCGCTGCCGTTCCGAGCGCCACAGGCCCGTAGGGGCTGGGGGAGTGCGCCCAGATAAACGGCACCGAGCGGGCAAGGTGGTGCTCGACTCCCAGGATCTCCACAGGACCCGACGCGTACGGGTCGAGGCCTTGGCGGACAATGGTGCCGTTGGCCAGGTACGAATAGATATCTTGCGTAAACAGTGGAGCCGTGGCGATGAGGGGGAGCACCCAGGCAATGAACGTTCGCATCAGTTCCGGGTTGGTCACCCGTGCGCCGCGTGCGGCGCCAGGTGAGGCCCCGACAAACGGGGCCATGGCCAGCCAGGCCGCCACCAAGACACCCACGCCCACAAGAACTAAGGCGTTGGAGGCGAGCATCATGCGGCCCATGGCGGCACCGAAGGGGAAATCCAACCATGGGTTTTCGACCACAGGCACTGCTCCGCCACCGATACCAGCGAAACCAATGAGGCAGGCGCCTACCGCGCCGAGCCAGCGAAGCACCGTGAAGCGGCCGCGTTCGCGGGTGCGAACCGCAACGCTCGACGGGGCGGCCGGTGCCGCGGCGCTAGCTGGATCGTGCAGCAGGGTCGAGCGCGACCCTGGTCGTCCCATCCTGGGCAGCTCGCTGGCGACGTTCGCGCGGCGTGCGACGCGGGTTCGCGGCTCGTTGCTGCCGCGGTGCGGCCGGTTAGGCATGGTCACGGCCAACCAGTTTAAGGCCCATCCCGATGCGATTGTGGGACACGGGTGCCGGACCCACTGCGGCAGGAATATTTAGAACACACTAGTGTTGTGAAAAGGCAGCGACCAAGACCACATCGAGCGAAAGGTGGTGCCACCGTGGAATCCCACACATCCGCTTTTGCGGGCGCGTCCCGCGCTGGCCGTGACACGCGTTCGCAGGTGATGTCGGTCCTGCTCAAGCGGGGCCCGGTAGCGGCCAGCGACATAGCGGACGAGCTCGATCTTTCAGCGGCTGGCGTGCGCCGGCATGTGGACAAGCTCGTCGAGGAGGGACTGGCGGAACCATGCGCCGCCCGCGCCGTCACGGGCGAGGAGCAAGGGCGCGGCCGGCCAGCGAAGCACTTTCAACTCACCGCTGCCGGACGCGAGCGTTTCGGTTCCCACTACGACGGTCTCGCGCTCGACGCCGTGGAGCTGATCCAGAAGATGGGGGGCGAAGACGCGGTTCGCGAGTTCGCCCGGGCCCGCGTGGAAAAGATCCTCGGCGGCGTGGAGCCGGCAGACGATGCGGAGGAAACCGCCCGTCGCGTCGCCGCTGCCCTCGAGGAGCACGGCTACGCGCCGAGCGTGCACCGCACCGACGCAGGCATCCAAATCTGCCAGCACCACTGCCCGGTGTCCGCCGTCGCCGCAGCTCACCCTGAGTTCTGCGAGGCAGAACGGGAGGCGGTGGCGCGGATCGTCGATACGCATGTGCAGCCACTCGCCCTCATCTCGGACGGCCACGGAATCTGCACGACAAACATCCCCCTGGCTGCGCGGCGGAGTTCCACGCCCGCGGCGGGAACAGCAACGAAAGGAGCGGCTGACAATGACTGAAGTGAAGCCCACACCAGGCCTTGAGAAGCCGATGAACGACGACGAAATTATCGAGTCGATCGGTGCCTACAACTACGGTTGGCACGATTCCGACGTCGCCGGCGCCTCAGCGCGCCGCGGCCTTAACGAGGAGGTCGTCCGCGACATCTCCGCAAAGAAGGGCGAGCCGGAATGGATGCTCAACCAGCGCCTGAAGGCCCTGGAGATCTTCGACAAGAAGCCGATGCCCACCTGGGGCGCGGATTTGTCCGACATCGACTTCGACAACATCAAGTACTACGTCCGCTCCACCGAGCAGCAGGCCGCCAGCTGGGACGACCTGCCGGAGGACATCAAAAACACCTACGACAAGCTGGGCATTCCCGAAGCCGAGAAACAGCGCCTCGTGGCCGGTGTGGCCGCCCAGTACGAGTCCGAGGTGGTCTACCACCAGATCCGCGAGGACCTGGAGGAAAAGGGCGTCATCTTCGTTGACACCGACACCGCCCTGCGCGAGCACGAAGACCTGTTCAAGGAGTACTTCGGTTCCGTCATCCCGGCCGGCGATAACAAGTTCTCGGCCCTAAACACCTCCGTGTGGTCCGGCGGCTCCTTTATCTACGTTCCGCCGGGGGTCCACGTGGACATCCCGCTGCAGGCGTACTTCCGCATTAACACGGAGAACATGGGCCAGTTCGAGCGGACCCTCATCATCGTCGACGAGGACGCGTACGTTCACTACGTCGAGGGCTGCACCGCGCCGATTTACAAGTCGGACTCGCTGCACTCCGCCGTGGTGGAGATCATCGTGAAGAAGGGCGGCCGCTGCCGCTACACCACCATCCAGAACTGGTCGAACAACGTCTACAACCTGGTCACCAAGCGTGCGAAGGCGGAAGAGGGCGCGACCATGGAGTGGGTCGACGGCAACATCGGCTCCAAGGTGACCATGAAGTACCCGGCCGTGTGGATGACCGGCCCGCACGCGCGCGGCGAGGTGCTGTCCGTGGCGTTCGCCGGCGAGGGCCAGTTCCAGGACACCGGCGCGAAGATGACGCACATGGCGCCGCACACTTCCTCGTCCATTGTGTCCAAATCTGTGGCCCGCGGCGGCGGCCGCGCCGCGTACCGCGGCCTGGTGCAGGTCAACGCCAACGCCCACAACTCGGTGTCCAACGTGGAGTGCGACGCGCTGCTGGTAGACGACATCTCGCGCTCGGACACCTACCCGTACAACGACATCCGTAACGACCGTGTCACCCTCGGCCACGAGGCGAAAGTGTCCAAGGTCTCTGAGGACCAGCTGTTCTACCTCATGTCCCGCGGCATCGCGGAGGAGGACGCCATGGCGATGATTGTGCGCGGCTTCGTCGAGCCGATCGCCAAGGAGCTGCCCATGGAGTACGCCCTCGAGCTGAACCGCCTCATCGAGCTGCAAATGGAAGGATCGGTGGGCTAAATGTCCGACCAGCAAACCGTTGCAAACGTGGTGCGCAACGCCACGACGCACAACAACAAGGGCGACCTGTTTTCCTCCTTCAACGTGGAGGACTTTGAAGTTCCGGGAGGCCGCGACGAGGTGTGGCGCTTCATCTCCCTGCGCCGACTGCGTGGCCTGCACAACGGCCAGTTTGCCCCGCAGGCACCCGCGCAGATTGCGGTTGAGGGCCCGTCCGAGGTCAACGTTGAGCAGGTTCCGCTTGACGACGACCGCGTGACCGCCGCCGGCGCCCCGGTCGACCGCATCGCCGCTCAGGCGTGGACCTCCTCCGACAACGCCACCCTGATCTCGGTGCCGGCCAACGCCGAGCTGGCTGAGCCGATCACCGTGACCGTCACGGGCGCGGGCACGGACGTGACTACCTTCGGCACCGTCGTGGTGGAGACCGGCGCGAACTCCTCGGCCACGGTTGTGGTGCGCTACGCCGGTTCCGGCACGCACGCCGACAACGTCAACTGGGTCGTCGGTGAAGGCTCCCGCGTCGACGCGGTGGTGGATGCTGATTGGGAGCTCGACGCTGTGCACGTCGGCCAACAGTCGATCGTCGTCAAGCGCGATGCAACCCTGCGCCACCACGTGGCCACCTTCGGCGGCGAGGTCGTGCGCATCACCCCGCGCCTCGCCTTCGAAGCGCCCGGCGGCGACGCCGAGCTGACCGGCGTGTACTTCGCCGACGCAGGCCAATACATTGAAAACCGCCTGCTGGTGGACCACGCGGTGCCAAACTGCCGCTCCAACGTGCTGTACAAGGGCGCGCTGCAGGGCGAGAAGGCCTCCACGCTGCCCGAGGCGCGCACCTGCTGGGTCGGCGACGTGCTCATCCGCTCGGACGCCAAGGGCACCGACACCTACGAGACCAACCGCAACCTGGTGCTCACCGACGGCGCGCGCGCCGACGCTATTCCGAACCTGGAGATCGAGACCGGAGAGATCGCCGGCGCGGGCCACGCTGCAACCGTCGGCCGCTTCGACGACGACCAGCTGTTTTACCTGCGCTCCCGCGGCATCCGCGAGGAGGACGCCACCCGCCTGATCATTCGCGGCTTCTTCAACGAGGTCCTCAACCAGATTCCAGTCGAGTCGGTCCGCGACGAGCTCATCGCCCGCGTCGCCGGCGAGCTCGAGCGCAACGAAAACTAAAAGGAGCAATACATGTCCACCCTGGAAATTAAGAACTTGCACGCCAACGTCCTCCCCACCGAAGAGGGGCAGGAAGCCAAGCCGATCCTCAAGGGCGTCAACCTCACCATCAAGGGCGGCGAGACCCACGCCATCATGGGCCCGAACGGCTCCGGCAAGTCGACCCTCGCCTACACGCTCGCCGGCCACCCGAAGTACGAGGTGACCGAGGGTGAGGTGCTTCTCGACGGCGAGAACATCCTCGACATGGAGATCGACGAGCGCGCCCGCGCCGGCCTTTTCCTGGCCATGCAGTACCCCGTGGAGGTCCCGGGCGTGTCCTCGTCCAACTTCATGCGCTCCGCGGTCACCGCGGTGCGCGGTGAGGCCCCGAAGCTGCGCGAGTGGGTCGGTGAGCTCAACGCCGCCCGCGAGGCGCTGCAGATGGACGCCTCCTTCTCCGAGCGGTCCGTCAACGAGGGCTTTTCCGGCGGCGAGAAGAAGCGCCACGAGGTCATGCAGCTTTCCCTGATGAAGCCGAAGTTTGCAGTCATGGACGAGACTGACTCCGGCCTCGACGTTGACGCGCTGCGCATCGTCTCCGAAGGCATCAACCGCTACCAGGACGAGACTGGCGGCGGCGTGTTGATGATCACGCACTACAAGCGCATCCTGAACTACGTCAAGCCCGAGTTCATCCACGTCTTCGCAGACGGCAAGATCGTGCAGACCGGCGATGCGTCCCTCGCCGACCAGCTCGAGGCCGAGGGCTACGAGAAGTTCATCTGATGGCGCTCGACGTAACAGCGATCCGCAAGGAATTCCCGATCCTGTCGCGCACCGTGCGCGGCGGCAAGCCGCTGGTGTATCTGGACTCGGGGGCGACCTCGCAGCGCCCGCAGCGGGTGTGGGACGCCGAGCGCGACTTCGTGCTCGGGTGCAACGCTCCCGTGCATCGCGGCTCCTACGAGCTCGCGGAGGAAGCCACGGATGCCTACGAGTCCGCCCGCGAGGCGATCGCCGCGTTCGTGGGTGCCGACAACGACGAGATCGCGTTCACCAAAAACGCCACCGAGGCGCTGAACCTAGTCGCGTACGTGCTGGGCGACGAGCGCGCCGGTTCGTTTGCGGTGGGCGAGGGCGACACGATCGTGATCACGGAGCTCGAGCACCACGCCAACCTCGTGCCGTGGCAGGAACTGGCACGTCGCACCGGTGCGACGTTGAATTGGTACAAGATGACCCCGGACGGGCGCATCGACCTCGACTCGCTCGAGCTCGGCGACACCGTCAAGGTGGTGGCTTTTACCCACCAGTCCAACGTCACCGGCGCACACGCGGATGTGGCCGAAATGGTGCGCCGCGCCAAGGCCGTCGGCGCGCTCACGGTGCTTGACGCCTGCCAGTCGGTGCCGCACATGCCGGTGGACTTCCACGCGCTTGATGTGGATTTCGCAGCGTTTTCCGGCCATAAGATGTGCGGGCCAACGGGCGTCGGCGCGGTGTACTCGAAGCACCTCAACAAACTGCCGCCGTTCCTCACCGGCGGCTCCATGATCGAGGTGGTGCGCATGGAAGGCACGACCTTTGCGGCCGCGCCGCAGCGCTTCGAGGCAGGTACCCAGATGACCTCGCAGGTGGTCGGACTCGGGGAGGCAGTGCGCTTCCTCACCGAGGTCGGCATGGAGGACATCCAGGCGCACGAGCGCGAGCTCACCGCGTACGCCTTGGAGCAGATGCAGCGTATCGACGGCCTCCGGATCGCCGGACCTTTAACCGCCGACAACCGTGGCGGCGCGATCGCCTTCACGGTCGAGGGCGTGCACCCGCACGATCTGGGCCAGGTCCTCGACTCCGAGGGCGTTGCCATCCGTACGGGCCACCACTGCGCGTGGCCAGCGCACCGGGGCTTGGACTTGCAGTCCACGTCGAGGGCGAGCTTCTACCTGTACAACACGCTGGAAGAGGTTGATACCTTGGTGGCGTCGATATCGAAGGCGAAGGAGTTTTTCGCGGGATGAACCTCGAATCCATGTACCAGGAAGTCATCCTGGACCACTACAAGAACCCCCAGTATGCGGGGTTGCGCGAGCCGTACGAGGCGGAGGTGCACCACGTCAACCCCTCGTGCGGCGATGAGCTGACGTTGCGGGTGCACCTGTCCGAGGACGGCTCGACGGTTGAAGACGTCTCCTACGACGCCGAGGGCTGCTCCATCTCGCAGGCCTCGACCTCTGTGATGGCGGAGGAGGTCATCGGGCTGCCGGTGGCTGAAGCGATGGAGAAGCTCGGCGCGTTCGAGGAGATGGTCACCTCCCGTGGCACGGTTGAGGGAGATGCATCGAAGATTGGCGACGGCGTGGCGTTCGCCGGTGTGGCGAAGTTCCCGGCGCGCGTGAAGTGCGCGCTGATGGGTTGGAAGGCGTTCCAGGCGGCGACATCGGACGCCTTGTCAGAATCGGACGCCCCGGGAGAAGAGGAGTAACCCATGACTGAACCGGATAAGCAGGCGGAGCGCCCGCAGCAGACCGAGGAGCAGCTCAAGCTCATCGGTGAGGTGGAGGAGTACCTCCACGACGTGATCGACCCTGAGCTGGGCATCAACGTCGTCGATCTTGGGCTGGTCTACGACGTGTGGATGGAGGACCGCGACGGGGCCAAAACTGCCGTGGTCAACATGACGCTGACTTCGCCGGCGTGCCCGCTCACGGATGTGATTGAGGATCAGGCAGTTCAGGCTGTGGTGCCCAACACCGCGGTGGATGCCCTGGAGATCAACTGGGTCTGGATGCCGCCGTGGGGCCCGCAGTTCATCACCGAAGAGGGCCGCGAGCAGCTTCGTGCCCTTGGGTTCGCGGTCTAGAAAACCCCTTGACGCACCCCCACAGGTTGCTAACCTGTGGGGGAATTCTTCGTTCTGCAGGAGGTGTGTTGTGAACCTTGGACTCGCTGAAGTTCTGATCATGCTCGGTACAGCTAGCCTGATTGCGCTGCCGTTTGTAGCAATTCTTTGGATCGTACACTCAGTGCGGAAGAAGTAGGTGACGATTTGGGGGTGATTGATACAGTTTCCCCGTGATTGTCACCAATGATCTCGAGGTCCGCGTAGGAGCGCGCACGCTTCTCGACGCCCCCGGTCAACACCTTCGCGTCCAGCCCGGCGACCGCATCGGGCTAGTCGGTCGCAACGGCGCCGGTAAGACGACGACGATGCGCATCCTGGCGGGGGAGACCGAACCGTATGGCGGCTCGGTGACCCGCTCTGGCGAGATCGGTTATCTGCCGCAGGACTCGAAAGAGGGGGACATCGAGCAAACCGCCCGCGACCGTGTGCTCTCGGCCCGCGGACTGGATCAGATCCAGCGTTCGATGGCGAAGCAGCAGAAGCTCATGGAGGAAACCGACGGCGCAGAACGCGACAAGGCGATTGCGAAGTTCTCGCGGCTCGAGGAGCGCTACCAGGCGCTCGGCGGCTACGAGGCTAACTCGGAGGCGGCTCAGATCTGCGACAACCTGGGCTTGCCGGAGCGGATCCTGGACCAGCAGCTCAAAACCCTGTCGGGCGGCCAGCGCCGCCGCGTGGAGCTCGCGCAGATCCTCTTCGCCTCGCGCCAGGGCTCGGGAAAGTCCCAGACCACCCTGCTCCTCGACGAGCCCACCAACCACCTCGACGCCGACTCCATCTCGTGGCTGCGGGGCTTCCTGTCCAAGCACGAGGGCGGGCTGATCATGATCTCCCACGACGTGGAGCTGCTCGACGCCGTGTGCAACAAAGTCTGGTTCCTCGATGCGGTGCGCGCCGAGGCCGACGTGTACAACATGCGCTTTTCTAAGTACAAGGACGCCCGCGCCCTCGATGAAGCTCGGCGCCGCCGCGAGCGCGCCAACGCAGAGAAGAAGGCCTCGGCGCTGCAGAAGCAGGCCGCAAAGCTCGGCGCGAAGGCCACGAAGGCGGCGGCCGCGAAGCAGATGCTGGCGCGCGCCGAGCGCATGATGGGCGAGCTCGACGAGGTGCGCGTGGCCGACAAGGTCGCCTCCATCTCCTTCCCGGAGCCGGCGCCGTGCGGTAAGACGCCGTTGTTTGGCAAGGGGCTGACCAAGATGTATGGCTCGCTCGAAGTCTTCGCGGGCGTTGACCTTGCCGTGGACAAGGGCTCCCGCGTTGTAGTGCTTGGCACCAACGGCGCAGGCAAGACCACTCTGCTGAAGCTGCTCGCCGGCGTGGAGCGCACCGACGGCGAGGGTGGTGTGGTCTCGGGCCACGGGCTGAAGATCGGCTACTTCGCCCAGGAGCACGACACCATCGACGGTGACAAGAGCGTCTGGGAGAACACCATCGAAGCCTGCCCCGACGCGGGCCAGCAGGACCTGCGTGGCCTGCTCGGTGCGTTCATGTTCTCGGGCGACAAGCTGGAGCAGCCCGCCGGCACCCTCTCCGGCGGTGAGAAGACCCGCCTGGCGCTGGCGACCCTCGTGTCTTCGCGGGCGAACGTGCTGCTTCTCGACGAGCCCACCAACAACCTCGACCCCCAGTCCCGCGAGCAGGTCCTCGACGCGCTGAAGACCTACACGGGCGCGGTGGTCCTGGTCACCCACGACCCGGGCGCGGTGCGCGCGCTTGAGCCAGAACGGGTCATCATCATGCCGGAGGGCGACGAGGACATGTGGAGCGACGAGTACATGGAGATCGTCGAGTTGGCATAGTAGCTCCTTCCCATAGACTCGGTACGGTGCGCGATATTTTCTACAACGACTGGACCACCGTTCTTAGTACAGCCGGTAAAGGGATTCTCATTTACGTGGCGCTCATTGTGATGCTGCAGATCTCCGGTAAGCGTTCGCTGTCCAAATTCAACATCTTCGACTTCGTCATTACCGTTGCTCTCGGGTCTGTTTTCGCCTCCACACTGACCAGCAAAGATGTCAAGCTCGCCCAATCAGTGACGGCGATTATCGTTTTGCTGGGTGGGCAGTACCTCATCTCCAAGCTTGCATTCAAGTCTGACCGGTTCGAACGCTTAATTAAATCGGAGCCGGCACTGTTGTACTCTGGGGGCTCTTTTAACCGGAAGACCATGGCGCGCGAGCGCGTGACTGAGCGTGAGGTTTTGCAAGCGGTGCGCAAGAGTGGCTCCGCCGGGTTGGACGCTGTCGAGGCTGTGATCCTAGAAACCGACGGAACAATGTCTGTGATCGGAGGGTCCGACGCTCGCTCGCACCTTATCTACGATCCGGTTGAGCGGGCGTAGCGTTAGCTGATGACACCTAATGGACCGCTAAGATCATCGGCATGGCAAGAAACAAAGAGATCATCGACACCATCCGCGATGCGTGGAACGGTCTATCCTCCGACCAGAAAACCATCGCCGGCGTGTTGGCCACCATCGACACCGCGGGCAAAGCCTTCGCGCTTCGCGACCTAGCGCGCACTAACTCCAAGCGCGTCCGGGGCCCGAAGTGGCTGTGGACCCCGGTGATCGGCGCCGTAAACACGCTGGGCTGGGTCGCCTACTTCGTTGTTGGGAAGAAGCGCTAGTTTCTGAACCCGTGCACCGGCGCCGGGATGAACCCGCCGCGGTGGATGAACTCGTCGTTGCCCACGGTATTGACCGAGATGACCGGGGCATAACCGAGCAGGCCGCCGAAATTCACCTCGTCGCCCGGCTTGGTCCCGGGCACCGGGATCAAGCGCGAGGCGGTGGTCTTGTGGTTCATCACGCCGATCGCGGCCTCGTCGGCAATCATGCCCGCGATGAGCTCCGCAGACGTGTCGCCCGGGATGGCGATCATGTCGAAGCCGACCGAGCAGATCGAGGTCATCGCCTCAAGCTTGTCCATGGAGATGGCGCCGGAGTGCACCGCGTCGATCATGCCCTTGTCCTCGGAGACGGGGATGAAGGAGCCGGACAGGCCGCCGACACGGGAGCAGGCCATCATGCCGCCCTTCTTCACTGCATCGTTGAGCAGTGCTAACGCCGCGGTAGTGCCGTGCGTGCCCACCTGATCTAGGCCCATGCGCTCAAGCACGTGTGCGACCGAATCACCCATCTCCGCCGTCGGTGCCAGCGACAAGTCCACAATGCCGAACGGGACGCCGAGGCGCTCGGCGGCCATCGTGCCCACGAGCTGACCCGCACGGGTGATCTTGAACGCGGCCTTTTTAATCTCTTCTGCGATCTCGTTTAGCGTGGCGCCCTTGAGGGGTGCGATCGCGTTGTCCACTACGCCAGGGCCCGACACACCTACGGAGATGACGGTGTCCGGCTCCTCAATGCCGTGGAACGCACCCGCCATGAACGGGTTGTCGCCCACAGCGTTGGCGAACACGACGAGTTTGGCGCAGGCGATGGAGGAGCGGTCCGCCGTCGCTTCCGCAGCCTCCTTGACAATCTCGCCCATCTTCGCCACGGCGTTCATGTTGATGCCGGCGCGGGAGGACGCCACGTTGACGGAGCTGCACACGTTGTTGGTCTCGGCCAGCGCCTCCGGGATCGAGTAGATCAGCCGCTTGTCCGCGGTCGTGCCGCCCTTTTCCACCAGGGCGGAGTAGCCGCCGACGAAGTTGACACCGAGCTCGCTGGCCGCGCGGTCGAGGGCGTGGGCGATATCGACAGGGTTGCCCTCGGCGCCCGCCGCTACCAGCGCGATGGGGGAGACGGAGATGCGCTTGTTCACGATCGGGATGCCGAGTTCCCGCTCGATGCCTTCGCACACCGGCACCAGATCACGGGCCCGTTCCATCACCCGGTCGTAGACGGCCTGCGCGGTCGCCTCCGTCGTCGGGCGGGTGCAGCCGATAAGGGAGATGCCCATCGTCACAGTGCGGATGTCTAGGCGGTAGTCCTCGATCATCCGGATGACGTCGAGGAAGCGCGCTTTTGAAAACTCGAAACTCACGTGGCGCCCCTTAAATGTCGTTGATCGCGTTGAACAGGGCCTCGGACTGGATGCGGATGACCATGCCGAGCGGTTCACCGGCGGAGTCGAACGCCTCCTGCAGGGCGCTCATGTCCACGTCGCCCTCGGGGAGCTCGACGCGCATGATCATGGTGAAGAAGTCGTCCATGATGGTTTGGGAGACGTCCACGATGTTGAGGCCCTGTGTTGCCGCCTCCGCGGAGACTGCGGCGATAACGCCGGGGCGGTCCTTGCCGGTGGTAGTAATAATTGCGTGCATGCGCAAAGTATAGACGCGCATTTCGCGCTACGGTTGGTGTTATGAAAACACGGCATGTTCTCGTTCTCGGCGCGGGCGGCAACGTCTCGCGCCACTCCGTTCCGAAACTCGTGGCAAAAGGCCACAACGTCAGCGCCCTCGTGCGCAACCCCGACCACGCGGAGCGGCTTATCGACGACGGCGCTACGGTCATCGTCCGCGACCTAACGTCCCTCGACGAGGAGGGCTGGGCTCGTCTGCTCACCCCGTTCGATGTCGTCGTCTGGTCCGCGGGTGCCGGTGGTGGTTCCGCGGAGCGCACCTACGCCGTTGACCGTGACGCAGCTATGGGCATGATCGATGCGCTGGAAGACCTCGGCGAATTCGCTCCGTTCCTCGTCATGGTTTCGTACGCTGGCGCGTCCGAGGCGACTACGGAGGATGACGGCGGTGCCTGGTACGCCTATGTGGAGTCGAAGAAGGCGGTAGACAAGCGTCTGCTTGCGTCTGAGCTGGCGTACCAGATTCTTGGGCCCACCCGTCTTACCGACGATGCCGCAGAGGGCATCACCGTCCTCGACGGCGCGTTGGACGCTGACTCTGAAACCCCACGCGAACTCGTGGCCGAGGTGATCGTCGAATCGGTCGGGCGGGGCGAGACGTTTAACCGCAACCCGATCGACTTCGAGGGCGGCAACGGCGCGGTGGCCGAGATCTAGACGAAGCGGCCGTCCATGCAGAGCCGGGCGAACGTGCGCAACAGCGCGTTGGCCCGGCTTACGTCGTGGTTGGGCAGATCCGCCACGATGCGGGCGTACTCTTCGGCGGGGAAATACCCGTAGTCGTGGAAAAAGTCCATGCGGGTGCGCATCGCCTCGGCGTCCATCTCGGCGTGGAACTGGGTCGCCCACACTCGATCGGTGTAGCGCACCATCTGCACCAAACCGTCCGGACCGGTGGCGACGACGGTGAGCGACTCCGGCACTGAGACCGGGTTCTCAGTGTGCCCGGTAAGCGCGGTGAACGTGCCTGATGGGCCTGCCAGAACGTCCTCCGCCACGACTTCGACGGTGGTCGGTCCGGAAGGCTCCGGGTGAGTGTGACCGACCGTTCCACCGAGGTGGTCCACAAGCCAGGATATGCCGAAGCAAACGAAGAACACGGGCTTGCCGGAGGAAATTGCGGTGGACAGAATGTCGTCGATACGCAAGTGCCAAGGGGAGCGCTCGGGGTTGGTCACATTGAGGGAGCAACCACCGACGATGATGCCGCTGACCGGGTCGAGCGGGCCGAGCTCGGCGGCTGCGGAGTCGATGATTCGAAGCTCTACGTCCACCTCGTCCAAACCCGTGGCCCGCAGGACGTCGTGGTACTCAGCGTGCGCCACATCCGGGCCGATGTCGCCGGTACGCAGGGAAAGGAAGAGCAGCTTCGACATGACGGCTAGTCTATACCGCTTGGTCTATTACAAAGAATTACCCGCGGACAGACTGCTCTACGATGTCGAGCATCTCCTCCAGCCGTTCAACCGGCTCCCCGGACGCGAGCTTCGTGATGAAGCCCTCTAAGACCGTCTCTAGGTAGGTCTGTACGACGGGCACTGGCACGTCGTCGCGCATTTGCTTATTAGATTCCAAACGCTGCCGCACGGCACGGTCCAGCACCTCCTGGTGCTCACGCCAGCGAGATTCGAAATCGGGATCGGTCCGCAATTTCCGCAGGATCTCGGAGCGTGTGGTGAACCAGTCGTTGGATTCGCGGTCTGTGAGCATGTCCCGCATGACCTCGACCAAACCGCGCTCGCTCACCACGTTCGCCTGCCGCTCTGCATCCGCCTTGGCAATTGCGAGGAACAGGGTCTCCTTATCTCCGAAGTGGTGGAAGATCGCGCCTCGCGTCTTGCCCGTCGCCTCCTCGAGTCGCGCGACAGTGGCGCCCTCATAGCCGTAGTGCGCGAAGCAGACTCGGGCTGCATCGATGATTTCGCCGCGACGTCGCTGCAGTTCTTTGTCGCTGACAATCGGCATAAGGGCTCCTAAGCGCTCGACTGGGTTTGGCAGATGCGGAAGTAGAAACGGGGAAGGGCCCCCGCGCGGTGCGGAGGCCCTTCGCGGCCAAGGCGGTGGGTGAGAGGCTTAGCTCTTCACCATCTGGCGCAGCACGTACTGCAGGATGCCGCCGTTGCGGAAGTACTCAGCCTCACCCGGCGTATCCACACGAACGACAGCGTCGAACTCGACCGCGTCGGCGCCGTCCTTCTCCGCCTTCACGTGGACCGTGGACGGGATCTCCCCGTCGTTGAAGCCCGTGATGCCAGTGATGGAGAAGGTCTCCGTGCCGTCGAGCCCCAGGTCACCGTGGGACTTGCCCTCCGGGAACTGCAGCGGCAGCACGCCCATGCCAATCAGGTTGGAGCGGTGGATGCGCTCAAAGGACTCGGCGATGACAGCCTTCACACCCAGCAGGTTGGTGCCCTTCGCAGCCCAGTCGCGGGAGGAACCGGTGCCGTACTCCTTACCGGCGATGACCACCAGCGGGATGTTCTTCTCGGCGTAGTTCATCGCAGCATCGTAGATGTAGGCCTGCGGCGCGCCCTCCTGGGTGAAGTCGCGGGTGTAGCCGCCCTGCTCGTCCACCAGCTCGTTGCGCAGGCGGATGTTGGCGAAGGTGCCGCGGACCATGACCTCGTGGTTGCCACGGCGGGAGCCGAAGGAGTTGTAGTCCTTGCGCTCAACACCGTGCTCGTCCAGGTAGTTCGCGGCCGGGGTGCCCGGCTTGATGGAGGAAGCGGGGGAGATGTGGTCGGTGGTCACCGAGTCGCCCAGCTTGGCCAGCACGCGAGCGCCCTCGATGTCCTTGACTGCCTCCGGCTCCTCCGGCATGCCGTCAAAGTACGGCGCCTTGCGGATGTAGGTGGAGTCCTCGTTCCAGTCGAAGGTCTTGCCGGTCGGGATGTCCAGGCCCTGCCACTGCTCGTCGCCCTTGAAGACGTCGGCGTAGTCCTTTTCGTACATCTCGCGGGAGATGGTGCCGGCAATCGTCTCCTCGATCTCCTCGGTGGACGGCCAGACGTCCTTGAGGAAGACGTCGTTGCCGTCGGCGTCCTGGCCGAGCGGCTGGGTCTCGAAGTCGAAGTCCATGGTGCCGGCGATTGCGTAGGCGATGACCAGCAGCGGGGACGCGAGGTAGTTCATCTTCACATCCGGGGAGATGCGGCCTTCGAAGTTGCGGTTGCCGGACAGCACGGCAGTCGCGGTGAGGTCGAACTCGTTGACTGCGTCGGACACCTCGGCCGGCAGCGGGCCGGAGTTGCCGATGCAGGATGCGCAGCCGAAACCGGAGAGGTAGAAGCCCACCGCCTCGAGGTCCTTCCACAGGTCAGCGCGCTCGTAGTAGCCGTCCACGACCTGGGAGCCCGGCGCCATGATGGTCTTGACCCACGGCTTGGCCTTCAGGCCCTTCTCCGCGGCCTTGCGGGCCAGCAGTGCTGCGCCGACCATGACGGACGGGTTGGAGGTGTTGGTGCAGGAGGTCACCGCGGCGATGGCCACGAAGCCGTGGTCCAGGGTGTACTCGCCGCCCTGCGGGGACTCCACGATGACCGGCTTGGAAGCGCGGCCCTCGGCGCCCTCTGCGGCGGACTCGCCGTTGGCCGGCCAGGACTCGTTGTAGGAGACGGCGTCGACCTTTTCGGCGCGAACCGGCTCAGCCGTTTCCTCTCCTGCCGTGTTGTAGTCCGGCAGCTGCTTACGGAAGGTGTCCTTGGACTCGGACAGCAGGATGCGGTCCTGCGGGCGCTTCGGGCCAGCGATGGAGGGCACCACGGTGGACAGGTCCAGCTCGAGGTACTCAGAGTACTCGGCCTCCTGAGCGTCCTGCTCCAGCCACATGCCCTGTGCCTTGGCGTATGCCTCGACGCGGTCGATGTCCTCCTGGGAACGGCCGGTCAGGTGCAGGTAGTTGATGGTCTCCTCGTCGATCGGGAAGATCGCACAGGTGGAGCCGAACTCCGGAGACATGTTGCCGATGGTGGCGCGGTTGGCCAGCGGGATTTCCTTCACGCCGTTGCCGTAGAACTCGACAAACTTCTGCACCACACCGTGCTCGCGCAGCATCTCGGTGATGGTGAGCACGACGTCGGTTGCGGTGACGCCAGCCGGGATCTCGCCGGTGAGCTTGAACCCGACAACGCGCGGGATGAGCATGGAAACCGGCTGGCCGAGCATCGCGGCCTCAGCTTCGATGCCGCCGACGCCCCAGCCCAGGATGCCCAGGCCGTTTTCCATGGTGGTGTGGGAGTCGGTGCCGATGCAGGTGTCCGGGTAGGCCAAGCCCTCGTTGTCGAAGACGACGCGGGAAAGGTACTCGATGTTGACCTGGTGGACAATGCCGGTTCCCGGCGGCACAACGCGGAAGTTGGAAAAGTTCTCTGCACCCCAGCGCAAGAACTGGTAGCGCTCCTCGTTGCGCTGGTACTCGATCTCGACGTTCTTGTCGATGGCGTTCTCGGAACCGAACGCCTCGATGATCACGGAGTGGTCGATGACCATCTCAGCTGGGTTCAGCGGGTTGACTTGATCCGGGTTGCCGCCGAGGGTGCCCACGGCTTCGCGCATGGTTGCAAGATCCACAACGCAGGGAACGCCGGTGAAGTCCTGCATGAGGACACGGGCCGGGGTGAACTGGATTTCAACGCTCGGCTCTGCCGACGGATCCCAGTTCGCGATTGCCTTGATGTGGTCCTCGGTGACGTTCTTGCCGTCTTCGGTGCGTAGGAGGTTCTCGCCCAGGACCTTGAGGGAGTAGGGGAGTTTCTCCATGCCGTCGACGGCGTCGAGCGCGAAGTAGTCGTAAGACTTACCGCCGACCTCGAGCGTCTTCTTGGCGCCGAACGAGTTCTTGCTTTCTGCCACGGTGAGCTCCAATTCTCGTCGTATCAAATCAGGGGTTTGCGACCCTATGGTCAAGCCACCAGTCTATGCGACCTTCCATAGTTCCGTGTCGATATTAACAGTACGCTCGTAATGTTTCGCATTACGCTTATCGACGCACCTTCGGCCCCCACCGCTACACTTCAACCCGACCACTCGAGCGACACAGGGGGCAGGCCGATGCACGCGAATTCCACACTCGACGACCTTGTCGCGCAGCTCGGCGAGGCCCCAGTCGCGTTCGGCACCGGTAACCCTGTCAATGACGAGTTAGGGGTGGCGCTCGAAGACGCCATCGCGCACTCCGACACTGCCGATTTCGGTGCGGTCGGCCTCATCGTGCTCGAGCAGACGCCCCCGGTTATCGCGGACCTGAGAGACCTTGCGCAGGATGCCGCCGCCCAAACCGGACTGGACACGGTCTTGGTGCGCACCCCCGACGTCGCCGTAGGCGTCAGCGACTCGCTGACCCGCGCCCAGGTGGAGCGTGGGGAGCGGGCGATGATGGCGGAACCGGATTACCCGGCCAGCGTCCACGCCTTCGCAGATGCCGCCACCTCCTTTACGGTTCAGTGGCCGCTCGCCGTCGCACTGCTGCTAGTGGTACTGGGTGCCGTCGCGGTAGCCGCGTGGGTAGCCGCCCGCCGATGACAAGCCTGTGCGCTTGACGCGGGTATCGGGCCAGCGCACGATTTGACACGACCGCTCTAAAGCTGCAGGTCGTCGCACGGGAAATTTCCCGAAATGGTAAATCGTGCGCGCCCCGACATCTCACTGTGATTAATGTCACGTAACACTCGGCTAACCCGAAACGTGCAGGTGAGGCGCAGGTTAATCATGTGAATGGGCTTTACTCGGGTGATTCTTTATAACAAAAGGGATACAAGTTTGTTGCCTTGACGTATGGTTCCCGTATCGGCTCGCGGGTCGATAGTTGCCACACACAACGCAACAGCATCATCTGAGCGCTCTAGTCAAGCGCTCTCAGAGGTTCGGGCATGTGGGGAAGCACGCCGAGTACCAGGTTCCGTTGCATGGGTGTGTCTGCTGCGATTCGTGCTGCCGCGTCAGTAGTCAATATCGAGACCGCTCGTGGAGCCGCTAGTCACGGTTGCCTCACGTGCGCCTCAAAACCCCGAGTTTCTTGATCGCTCGGGCGCGTTTGAGGTGTGCGCGACGGGCGGTGTGAGGAGCACCTTCGTGGCCAAACCACAAAGGGGTACCAGGCTTAGCCGTGCGCGAAATGCGTTCGGCGCCGCCGCGTGTGCCGCATCTGTTTCCCTGGTGGCAGGATTTGTCAGCCCTGCCGCTTCCAGTCAGAGTTCCACGTCCGCTTTGGGCGAGCTGGTCACCGCGGTTTCCCGCGCTCAGGCGAATGTGGACTCCCTAAATCTCGACCTCGGGGGGCTGCAAGAGTCTGTCAACCAGTCGCTGGTGGACCTTCATGATGCCCAGGTGAAAGCCGAACAGGCTCGCCGGGGTAAAGATGAGGCCAAGCGTCGCCTCGACGAGGCCCAGCAGCGTGTGGAGACTCTTCGCTCCGAGCTGGATGAGCTGAGCCGCTCCCAGTACCGCGGGGCCGCGGCAAGCGACGCGCTGGCCGCGGTGAGTGGCAAGGACACCCAGCGAGATGTGCTTGAGCGCTCCCTGTTTCTCCGTCAGCGCTCTGAGGAAAAGCGGGCCAAGCTAGCCGAAGCGGAACAAGCGCGCGCCGAGGCCGCGAATGAGGAAGCGACGTTGCGCAAAGCAAGCGAGCTCGCCGACGCCTCCGCGGCCGAGGCGGAGGTCGCGGAGGCGCATGCAAGGGAGCTTCTCGACGCCAACCGGGCGGCGCTCGACGCGTCCGTGGCGGAACGCGACGCCGCCCAGGTTCAACTGGAAAGCGCGCAGGCTGAATTGGATCAGCAACGCCCGCCGCAATCTGCGGGCGCCTCCGACACTGCGGCTGACGCCTCCGGCGAGCACAATGAGATCCACGGGGAGGATGCTCAGGGCAGCACGGTCGTAGCCGATCCGTACGCCGCGACGTTGACTGTTTCCAAGGGTGATACCACGTTTGAGGTGCCCGAAGAGGTGGTGGATCTGGTGCGCAAGCGGGTGTCCGACGAAGCACCGGACGCTCCGGAGCCGAGGCGTGAGGCCGTGGTGGATGCGGTGCGCACCGTGGCGCAAACGTCTTCTGCAAGTGATTTAGCGGAGCTGTCTTCCATGTCGTCGCAGTCGTCGCAGTCGGCGTTGTCGCAGATCGACGAGGACACCATCGCGAAAGTCGGTGCGGTTGCTACCGGAATCGCGCTGGTAGGCGGCGTGGCTGCCAGCCACGGCACGTTCAACCGTTCGGATGTCGACACGGCTGAGCTTGTCACTGCATTCGCCGACGGCCTGACCGGTGTTCTCGGCACTGGGGACAGGAATGCGGACACTGTCGCGGATGTGCTGCCGGAAGTTGAAACTGCCGAGGTCGTCTCCGACAAGGCGCAAAAGGCCGTTGCCGCAGTATCGGACTCCTCGCAGGTGGAGGCGGTAATTGCCCGCGCTCAGTCGGCCATCGGCACCCCGTATGTCTGGGGCGGCGGCGATGCCAACGGGCCCACCACAGGTGTGGACGGCGGCTCAATTTCCGGGTTCGACTGCTCCGGCCTCGTGCTCTACGCGTTTGCTGCGGCGGGTGTGGCGCTGCCGCACTACACCGGGTACCAGTATCAGCGTGGAACTCAGATCCCCGCGAGTGAGGCTCAGCGCGGAGACCTGCTGTTTTGGGGGCCGGGCGGTAACCAGCACGTAGCCATCTACCTCGGCGACGGCACGATGATCGAGGCCCCGCAGGCCGGTCAGAACGTCACTATTGCTCCGGTGCGCTGGTCCGGCATGTCGCCCAACGCGGTGCGCCTGCTCTAGGCTGCGGCAGCCGAGGGGCTAGGCTCAACCCCATGGCTCTCAACGACTACGACGCACTCCTCGTCCTCTCCTTCGGCGGCCCCGAAGGAGAGGACGAGGTAATTCCTTTTCTCGAGAACGTCACCCGCGGCCGTGGCATCCCCCGGGAGCGACTAGCGCAGGTCGGCGAGCACTACTTTCATTTTGGCGGCGTCAGCCCGATAAACGCGCAGAACCGCGAACTCATCCGGAACATCGAGGATGAACTTTCCGCTCGCGGCCTCGATCTTCCCGTCTACTTCGGTAACCGCAACTGGCACCCGTTCGCGGAGGATGCGGCTAAGCAATTGCTCGCAGACGGCCACAAGAACGTCTTCGTCTTCGCCACCAGCGCCTGGGGCGGATACTCCGCGTGTCGGCAGTATGACGAAGACATCCAGCGCATCCGGGAGGTCACCCCGGAGATCACGTACACCAAACTCTGGCAGTTCTACGGTCACCCGACGTTCGTCGGCCTAGTAGCGGAGGGTCTGCGTTCGTCTATTGAGAAGGCCCCCCGCGAGACGAAGGTCCTCTTTACCGCGCATAGCGTCCCCAGCGCGGCCGACGCTGCCGCTGGGGGCGAAGGTGACGCGCACCTCTACTCCCGGCAGGTGGTCGAGGCAGCGCGTCTCGTTGCCGAGCAAGCCGGGGTGGAGGACTACGAGGTGGTGTGGCAATCCCGCTCTGGCAACCCTGCTACGCCTTGGTTGGAGCCCGACGTGGTTGATCGTGCCGCTGATCTGCAGCAGGCGGGGATGGAGCATTTGATCTGCGTACCTATCGGGTTCATCACCGACCACATGGAGGTTGTCTGGGATCTTGATACGGAACTCAGGCAGGCGTGCGGGGAAATGGGAGTCACCTTAGACCGGACCCCAACCGTCGGTCTCGACACGAGGTTCGCCGGGTTGGTAGTTGACATCGCCGAAGCCGTCGCCGCTAATGTCAAGCCTGAAACCTTGTCTAACGTAACGGTTCAGGGATGCACTGTGAACGGTGCGCCGTGCAGGGAAGGGTGCTGCGCCCCGGTGAAGCGGCCGCAGCGCGCCTAGCGCGCCCACTCGCGCTGGTAATCTACCACCGCATCGGCTACCCCGGCCATGCGAGCGGAGCGGACGTGGCGCCACAGCGCGAACAGTTGGGGGTCGAAGGAATGATCGTCGAGCTGGTCAGTGACCGTCTCGATCGTGGCTGCGACCCGGTCTGCACGAGCGAACAGCTTCGCCGCGCGCGGGGTCACGCCGGCGGGCAGGCCCGGCGTGTCGTAGAAATCGGCGAGGGTGCCCACGGCCAGGCGCGGGTTTGGCAGCTCCTTGCGGGTGCCGCCTAACGCCTCAATCAGCACCGCGGCTTGGTCGGTAGCGCGTGAGAGCACCTGGTCGGCCTCGCCGGGAGAGAGCCACTCCGGCTCGGGCAGCGGCTCTTGCTCCTCGAACCAGCGCCACCGCACTTCCGGACCGAGATACTCCGGAACCAAAACGTGGTTCGCTCCGACGCCGCGCACCACGAGCGCCCCAGCCTGGGTCAGGGCCGCCATCGAGGGTGAGCCGGCACGCAGACGCGGCGCCTGGCCGGGGCCCCACAAAATCAACCGGATGGCGGGGCCCGGGGATTCGAGGTCGGCGGCGGAACGGACGTCGTAAAGCAAATGCGCCATGGATGCGCCGTTGAAACTGTGCGTGCCGCCGAGGTCCGCCAGCGCATCGAGGGTGTCGTCGGAGGATTCGACGTGATAAAGCCACGCCGCCAGCCAGACGGCGGTGTTTTGGAGCGGGGAATAGACTTCGGCGCGCGTGTGCATCCCGGACAGTGTAACGGGGCAGATAGAATACGTACGCACTATGGGAGATAGCCGGTACAGCGGAGATATTTTCAAAGGCCACGCAAGGACGAAGCGGCCCACCTACCCGGAGATGCCGGCGGAGCCAGGCATCATCGTGGAGATCGTGGGCAACGATTTCGTTGGCGCGGTGGTGGGATGTGAACGGACTTACGACGGCGACTTCGTCCGGCTCGAGGACCGTTACGGCACACAGCGACTGTTCAAGATGCTGCCCGGGGCGTTCATGGTGGAAGGGCGGCGAGTCACGCTGACCCGCTACGTCGCACCGAAACAAACGGAGCCGCAGCGGTCGAACTCCGGCTCGCGCAAGGTCGAAAACGTGCAGGCGAAAGTGGCTATGCCGTCGCGCATCTGGGTCGAGGGCATTCACGACGCCGCCATCGTGGAGCAAGTCTGGGGCCACGACCTGCGCGTTGAGGGTGTCGTGGTGGAGTATCTGGAGGGCCTGGATAACCTGCAAAAACGTCTGGACGAGTTCCAACCCGGGCCGGGGCGCCGAATCGGGGTTCTGGCTGACCACCTCATCCGGGGAACCAAGGAATCGCGTCTGGTGGAGGACGTGGGACCGCATGTCCTTGTCACCGGGCACCCGTATATCGACATTTGGGCCGCGGTAAAGCCGTCGAGCGTGGGGATCCCTGCCTGGCCGGAGGTGCCCTACGGTGAGGATTGGAAGACGGGTGTGTGCCGGCGGCTGGGCTGGTCGGACCCGAAGGAAGGGTGGCGGCGCGTGTCGTCCTCCGTGCGCACCTTCCGGGACTTGGACTCCACGCTCATCGGTGCGGTGGAGAGGCTGGTCGACTTTGTCACCAACCCGGAACTGACCAAATCGGATCTCGCACACATGTAAGGTACGGGCTGTGGGACCGCTTTTTTGGTTTGTTGCTGCCGCCAGCCTCGCCTTACTGGAACTGGCGGCAGGGGAATTGACACTGCTGATGCTCGGTGCCGGTGCGCTGACAACGGCGGTGGTGGCACTCGCGGGGTTGCCGCTGTGGGCGGAGGTCGCCGTCTTCGTGGCGGCGTCAGCGCTGTTCTGGTGCTTTCTGCGCCCGGTGTTGCGCCGCCGCATGGACCAACCCATGGTGTTGGACGATTCGCCGATGGCACTCGTTGGAAGCCGGGCCGAGGTGGTCGAGGACATCGTGGCCGGGGAGGGGCAAGTGCGCTTCGACGGCTCGCTGTGGTCTGCCCGCAGCCTGGACCCGGGAGAAACCATTCCAGCGGGATCTACGGTGACCGTTTACGATATTGATGGCCCTGTCGCTGTCGTGTGGAAGGAGCCCTAAATGGGGGTTGTCACGCTCGTTGTCATCGTCGCTTTGTTGGTGGCGATTTTTACTGCATCCATCAAGCTCATCCCGCAGGGCGAAGCTGCCGTGATCGAGCGGTTGGGCCGCTACACCCGCACGGCGTCCGGCGGTCTGACGTTCCTGGTGCCCTACGTTGACCGGGTTCGCGCCCGGGTTGATACCCGCGAGCGCGTGGTGTCCTTCCCGCCGCAGGCCGTGATCACGCAGGACAACCTGACCGTGGCGATCGACACCGTGGTCACGTTTCAGATCAACGACCCAGCGAAGGCCATCTACGGCGTGGACAATTACCTGGTGGGTGTGGAACAGATTTCGGTGGCGACGCTTCGCGACGTCGTTGGCGGCATGACGCTCGAGGAAACGCTGACTTCACGCGAGACCATTAACCGCCGGCTGCGCGGGGAACTGGACGCGGCCACCGCGAAGTGGGGCCTACGCATCAGCCGCGTGGAGCTGAAGGCGATTGATCCGCCGCCGTCCATCCAGCAGTCCATGGAGATGCAGATGAAGGCGGACCGCGAAAAGCGGGCCATGATTCTGACGGCGGAAGGCAAGCGCGAGTCCGACATCAAGACCGCCGAGGGCGAAAAACAGGCCCGTATCCTCTCCGCTGAGGGCGAGAAGCACGCGGCCATCCTCGCTGCAGAGGCGGAGCGCCAGGCGATGATGCTGCGGGCGGAAGGTGAGCGCGCGGCGAAGTACCTCGCGGCGCAGGGTGAAGCCCGTGCCATTCAGAAGGTCAACGCGGCGATTAAGGCCTCGGGCGTCACCCCAGAGCTGCTGGCCTACCAATACATGGAGCAGCTGCCGAAGATCGCCGACAGCGAGGCGGCGACGATGTGGATGATCCCGTCGCAGTTCGGTGACTCGCTTGAGCAGTTCGCCCGGGCGTTTGCCAACAAGGATGACGACGGGGTGTTCCGCTACGAGGCGGAGACTCCGACCGATCAGGACCGCGAAATCGCGGACGCCGACAACACCGAGCGCTGGTTCGACACCTCCACCGACCCGGAGCTGGCCAAGGCGCTCGCGGAGGCCCGGGCGGTGGCGAACAAGCACGTCGATGACCCAGACCCGACGCAGGACAGTGTCGCCGGCACCCAGCGTCCGGCGCCGTCTCGCCACGAAATCACCGCCCGCAAACCGGAGCAGACTGGCTTCGAGCAAGACTTCGGTTCCACCGCCCAGTCCGAGCCGGTCTCGCGTCCGGTTACTCGCACTGACCAGCAGCCCGAGTAATCAAGTTCAGCGCGAGCTGCCACCCGGCCTGCTCTGCGGGCCACCCGGCCGCCTGCAACCTCTGGCTCATCGCCTGTTTGGAGATGCCCAGGGTTGCAGCGGCTTCATTTTGGTTCATGCCGCGTCGCACCAGCGACGTCGCCTCGCGCCCCTCGTACGTGCGCTTGTGCAGCACGTGCGCCATCAGCGCGAAGGTCGCCGCGATGTCTGCGGCCTCCGTCGTGGCACTTTGCTTATCGACGATCACACGCACCTGGCCCGGTCGCGTCCCCACAGCCTTCGTTGCCATGACAGAAGCGTCGTTCGGTGCGCTGGTGCCGCTGCCGGCGCCGTCGGCAATGCCGAGCCCGATGGCCCAGTTCCCGTCTGAAAGCAAGGCCATGGTGAGGTTCAGCGCCGCCTCCGCGTCCGCGACCTTCGAACGGATGTCTTCCACCCCGAGCACCTCGAAGCCTGCGACGCCGGGTAAACCACTGAGTGCCTCGGCGGAGCGTTCCACCACGGTGGCGCGGGCTTTCTCGCGGCCCCGGTACCTCGCATGCACGGCAATCATGGGCCGTAGCGTACTCCCGTCTACCCTTGGGGCTTGACTCCGACACGTCCCGAGCGGGTCGGCAAGCGCGCGTCCAGCAGCAGCCCCGCGACGCCGATGACAGCCAGTACCGCCATGATCGCCACGAACACCGGGTCCGCTTCGCCGGTGAGCGTGTCGCCGAACAGGGTGACAAGGATCGTGCCGGGCGCAGACCCCACCAAGGTCGCGAGCGCGAACGGGGCCACTGGCACACGGGTGAGCGCGGCGGCGTAGTTCATGATGGAAAACGGCACCGCCGCGATCATGCGCAAGCTCAAGATGGCCAACCAGCCGCGCTCCTCGAGCCGCCGGTTGATGTTCTCCACGGCCGGGTGCGTGAGGCGCGGTTCCACCCAATCCCGCAGCAGCGTACGGACGATGAGGAGAGAAACCACTGCGCTGACCGTCGTAGCTGTCAGCGCGATAAGGATCCCGCGGCCGGTGCCGAAAAGAATGCCGGCGGAGACGGTCATCAGGGTCCTAGGAATGGGGAACTGGGTGATCAGCACGTACAGCAGCCAGAACAGGACAGGGAACCAGGCTCCGGTCTCGTCGGACCAGGCGCGGAGTGTGGACAGCGGAGGGACGTCGAGAAGCATCCATGCTGCGACGAACAACGCTCCCGCCGCAACGACGAGCGCCATCCGGTTCCGTGGTGCCTTCCGCAAACGATTCACCCCGCCATCTTCCATCGTCCAGTAGTCTGGAACCAACTTGAGGAGGGGGTCCATGAGTGCAAATCAACGCAACAAATCGTCGGTCGGCCTGTTTCTACTTTCCCTGACGTTGACAGTCCTAGGAATCTCGGTGACCTATGGGCCGATGGTGCTGTCATTGATGTTTTATGGCAGCGCGGTCGTCATCGGGTGCATAGCTGCGCGGTCCACAACAGACGTCGCCGCACGAAAAGCCGTGTCGTGCGGGCTCGTCGTTGCGGCTGTCGCGACACCGTGGATACTTCCAACTCTGATGGGGGAGCCCGCTGGCTACGCTATCGTCATCGGAATTTACGGGCCCGCCGTCTCCTTCTTGGCTTTTCCTGGCCACCCCACTAATAACCAACGACCACACTGGGCTACTTTTCAAAGAGCGCCAGTGGGCTACATTTCGAAGAGCGCGCACAAATACAAATTTATTGGTAAGGTGATAGCTCATGGCCCTGGTCGGGAAAAGGGTCCTGAAGGTGGCGGGACTTATCGTGACGGCAATCGTTGCACTTGCGGCAGCCGGTGCTGGCGGTTGGGCATGGTACACAACCACGTATCACTCGCGTCTTGTGAGATCCCTGGAAAAGGCTGGCTATCAAGAGCACCGGGTGAGCGTGGATCATGTGAAGCTCAATGTAGGGGTAAGCGAGCCAAGGGACGGTTCCCCTATTGTCCTTATCCATGGTCAAGCGAGCGGATGGCGCCAGTACGGTTACGCTTTACGTGACCTCAGCAAGGACCGCCAAGTGTATGCCATCGACGTTCCAGGGCATGGCAAGTCTGATCGCCTTGAATCTTATCGAGCGGTGGAGGTCGCAGACGTCCTATCTCGTTATATAGAGACAATTGGCCAACCCGTCGTATTAAGTGGGCATTCGTCTGGGGGTCAATTGGCCGCGTTGATTGCTGCGCGTCATCCAGAACTGGTTAGCTTCCTGGTGTTAGAAGATCCGCCGCTATTTGCCACAGAGCTGCCTGAGGCGCGCAATACGTGGAATTATCAGGACCTAGCTGTCAGCACTCATGAGTTCTTGTCTTCAGGAGAGACCGACTGGCAGGCTTATCAGTGGCGCAGCCAAAAAATGTGGCAATACTTTGGGGACTCTGCTCAGGGGTTCATCGGTGATGGACTCGCATATCACTCTCGGCATCCGGGCGCCCCGATAGCTCTGTGGACCATGCCTCCCGAGATGAATGAGGCACAGGTGTACATCATGGACTATGACCCAGCGTTTGGTGATGCCTTCTATACGGGTCTCTGGAACGAAGGGTTTGATCAAGAAGCAACACTTGCGGCGATTCAAGCGCCAGTTACCTATATTCATTGTCAAGCGCGATACGACGGGGAAGTCCTTCAAGCTGCGGCCAGTGATGAGGACGCCGCCAGGGCCATGGATTCTCTTCCCGCCGGTGCCGTTAAAGTCGAGGCTGACTCGGGCCACAACTTCCATGTAGAAAAGCGCAAGGAGTTCGTAGAAATTCTGCTGGCCGGCGTAGGTTAATCCGCGTGCGCTTCTCCTGAGTTGGATCATTTTAGTGCGGAAGTCAGGGTTCGGTGATGGCGTGGACGAGGTTTTGCACTTCGGCTGGTAGTGGCGTGGCCGCGTGGATTGTTGTGTCTTCGACTCTGAGTTCAAAACTGCGATACTTTTTGAAAGTTCGCACGAGTCGTTTAATGCTTCGTCCGGTTGCTGATTCCATCATTCGACTTACTGCGAGTGTTGCCATGACGATATTGAGGTGCGCATTAATCGAGCCCTCGGTTCGGGCATAAATTGGTCGCGCCTTGAGAGAGTGTCCGATTGTTTGTGTGCGGGGGTGTGGTTTACAAGTAGTCCGCGAATCGGTCGGGGTATGCCACGGCTAGTTGGTTGATGGCTTGTTTCCACCCGGTGGCTTTCGCTCCTTCAATATAGCCGTTGCACTCAACGTCGCGCTTTGCTTTCTTCGCTCGCTGCGCAGCGCGCTTGTCTTCGATGTTGCAGATCATCAGCCACAGCGTCTTCAGCGCCGCGGTATCGTTCGGGAACTGGCCCCGGTTACGGGTAGCTTTCCGTAGTTCAGCATTCAGCGACTCGATTGAATTGGTGGTGTAGAGCACCCGGCGTGCCGCTGGCGGGAACTGCAGAAACGGCACGAACCGCTCCCACGCATCGCGCCACACCTTCACCGACTGCGGGTAGCGGCGTCCTAGCTCAGAGGCTTCGAACGCGTCCAAGGCGGCACGGGCGGTGTCCTCGCTTGCGGTCGTGTAGACCTCACGCAGCGCCCGGGAGACGGGTTTGCGGTCCTGATACGACACCCACCTATTCGCCGCCCGGATCAGGTGCACGATGCAGGTCTGCACCATGGAATTCGGCCAGGTAGCCTCCACGGCTTCCGGCAAGCCTTTAAGCCTGTCACAGCAGACGATGAAGACGTCGTGTACTCCGCGGTTCGCCAGATCGGCGCAGACCGAGGCCCAGAAACTAGCACCTTCATTGTCAGCGATCCACAACCCCAGGATGTGTTTGATGCCGTCCATATCCACACCGACGGCCATGTAGCAGGCCTTGTTGATGACCCGGTGGCCGTCGCGGATTTTCACGCGTAGCGCGTCGAGGAAGATCACTGGGTAGAACTCGTCGAGCTGGCGGTTTTGCCAGATCAGTACCTCGTCTAACACCGCATCGGTAATGGTGCTGATCGTATCTGGGCTCATATCCACCCCGAGCGTGGTCGCGAGGTGATGCTGGATATCGCGCACTGTCATCCCGCCGGCGTACAGCGAGATGATCATGTCGTCGAGTTCTGTGAGCCGGCGTGCGCCCTTGGGCACCATCCGGGGAGTAAAGGTGCCGGCACGATCCCTGGGCATGGTCACTTCCACCGCGCCGTACCCGGAGTTGACGGTCTTGGTGTACGACCCGTTGCGGTGATTGTTCTCCTGTGCGGTTTCCACCCGAGCCTTCGCCTTACGGTCGGCATGGCCGTAGCCCAAATGTGCATCCATCTCCGCCTGCAGACCAGCGTTGATCGATGCCTGCAGCAGGCCTTTGACCAGGTCGCTTGCATCATCAGCAGTGGTCGACAGCTCGCTTATCAGGCTGGCCAGCTCAGGATTTTCCATCAGCTTCTCGCTGATCTCATTGACCCTCGCCGGGTCGTGGCCTTTCTTCGGTGACACCGTAGACATTATCGGTGAAACTCCTTCAAGATCAGAGCCTCACACACAAACTTCCTGACACCCTCAGGCCCACAGGGCCATGCGGATGTGGTCGCTGCGGGGTAGATGGGTGCGTGCGGCGAGCATCAGCGCCGGATGCTGGATTGGTGGCTCTATCTAAAAACAGAACTTCCAGACGACCCCGTAGAAATCGCCAGGCAGTCCAACTGGGGCCAGGACCTACTCGCCAGAGTATCCACCCTGATCCGCAACGAGAACCAACCCGCCCACGAAACCAGACGACCAGCCGTCTACGACAATGCTATCGACACCAACACACAATCGGCATCCAAAACGCTAGATCTAACCCCGGGGGCACATCAAAAACAAAAATCTCGAGACACCGTAGGAGCGATGTCTCGAGACAACACATGGTGCCCGGAGGGGGACTTGAACCCCCACGTCCGTTAATAGGACACTAGCACCTCAAGCTAGCGCGTCTGCCATTCCGCCACCCGGGCTTAGGGTGTTTTTCAGCCTCTCGACTGGGCACTCGCATAACTATAGGGCGAGTCGATGGAACCACCAAATCGCCAGTACAGGCGCACCCGTGCCTCGACCGGGCCTGTGGATCCTCGAGCCAGCGCAGCGCTCCTATGCCACAACCGCCGCGTGGGCGAAGCGTCCCGATGTGCTGTTTCCGCGGGCCCTGGGCAACTATGGGGTGGGCCTCAAAGTCGCCCGCGCGTCCATCGACTTGCGCCGTCGGCCGACCGGATCCTCGTGATGGACATCGGACGCATCATCTAGGACGGCACCCACACCCAGCTCATCGCAGCCGGTAGGAGGTACGCGCAGCTTTTCGCTGCATGGAGTGGCGAGGGTCACTAGCCCTCCGGTAGGAATGGGGACATGACTGTGAATTACGTTTCCGACCGATTCCCCGGCCCCGACCCGTACGCCCCGTTGGCGGACGTCCCCGAATTCGATATCACCTCCAAGGACATCGTCGACGGCGAGCGCCTTGCCGATTCGCTGGCCGGCGACAACGCCACCAGCCCGCAGCTGTCCTGGTCCGGCGCCCCGGAGGGCACGAAGACTTTCGCGGTGACCTGTTTCGACCCGGACGCACCGACTGCCTCCGGGTTCTGGCACTGGTCGGCCTTCAACATCCCCGCGGAGGTCACCGAGCTGCCCACCGGCGCAGGTGCGAAGGAGGATCTCGGCGTCGGTGCAGTGGTGCTCACTGGCGACAGCGGTGTCAAGGGCTACTACGGCGCCAACCCGCCGGCAGGCCACGGCCCGCACCGCTACCTCTACGCCGTCCACGCGGTAGACACGGAGCTGCCCGCGGACGAGATCGCCAACCCGACCCAGCTCGGGTTCAACCTGAACTTCCACTCGCTCGGCCGCGCCATCATCTGGGGCTGGTACGAGAACCAGTAGGATTCGCCGAATGGTTCCAGTGCAACTTCGCGTCGGCGGCGCATTTTTGGGCATCGCGCTCGTGCTCGTGCTCTACGCTGTGCTGGCGCTGCTTCGAGGTGATGCCACGTTTCCTATTACCCCGCGGGTGCTCTCCGTGATCGCCGCAGTGGCCATCGTCGGTGCCTTCGCCACCTACAACACCAACCAGGCGGGCTCGCGCACCCAGGTGGGCGCGCTGCTGGCAGCGGTGGTGCTCATCGGGCTCGGCTTCATCGCACCCGGCACGGCGCTGACGGTCACCACACCGTTCTGGCTGATCGGCTGGGCGCTCGCCGCCGGGCTGTGCGCGGTGGTGCTGCGCCGCAGCGCAGCAGGGCGCGCTTAGAGTTCCTTCCACTCCAGCCCGCTGCCCACGGCCTGCTCAATCGAGTCCAGGCCGTGGGCTTTGATCTGCGCGGCGATGCCGCGGTGGATGCTGCGGATCCAGCCCAGCCCGCCGTAGATGAACGGGGTGTAGCCCTGCAGCAGGCTCGCGCCCGCGGTGATACGCTCCCACGCCTGCTCGGGCGTGGAGATGCCACCGACGCTGACCAGCACCAGCTTGTCGCCCACTCGCTCGTGAAGGCGCTTGAGCACCTCGAGCGAGCGCGCCGTCAAAGGGGCACCGCTGATGCCGCCGGCGCCCATCTTTTCCACCTTCGAGGAGGAGGTGCGCAGACCTTCGCGCGAGATGGTCGTGTTCGTGGCCACGATGCCGGCAAGGTCGAGCTCCACGGCGAGATCAGCCACGGCGTCGATGTCTTCGTCGGAAAGGTCCGGCGCGATCTTGACCAGCACCGGCGTGGTGGTGGACTTCTTCACCACTTCCAAGATTGGGCGCAGCTCTTCGACCGCCTGCAGGTCGCGCAGGCCCGGCGTATTCGGGGAGGAGACGTTGACCACCAGGTAATCCGCCAGCTGGCCCAGCAGGGTAGCGGTGGCGCGGTAGTCGGCCACGGCGTCCTCGGAGGTCTTGTTCTTGCCGATGTTGATGCCCACCACGTCGCGGGAACGGCGCGCGCGGAGGTTGTCAGCGACCGTCAGCGCGCCCTTGTTGTTAAAGCCCATGCGGTTCAAAATCGCCTTGTCCTCCGGCAAGCGGAACAAGCGCGGTGTGGGGTTGCCCGGCTGGGACTTCGGGGTCACTGTGCCCATCTCGGCGTAGCCGAAGCCGATCGCGCCCCAAGCGTCGATCGCCTCGGCGTTTTTGTCGAAGCCCGCCGCCAGGCCCAGCGGGGCGGGGAAGTCCACTCCGAAAACGGTCTGTCGCAGCACCGGGTCGTGCACGCGCACGGCCTTTTCCATCACGCGGTTGACCGGGGTTGCCAGGTGCAACGTCTGTAGGGCGCCGCTGATGATGCCGTGAATGCGCTCCGGCGGAAGCAGGAACATGAGCTTGAGTGCGCGGTCGTAGAGCGTCATGGGTGCTATCTCCTATTTGCTCTCGGTTTGGTCGGCGGGGGAGACGATCTGGATGCCGTCACCGGATGCGGAGGCGGCGACCACGGTGCCGTCGTCAAGCGTAATGATGCTCTGGGCATCTGCGACGGTGGCGAAGTGCTTACGTTTCATCGGAATGCCTTGAGAGATGTCGTATCCGGTGGCGGTGTTGCTGGCCAGCGAGCTAATCCAAGCGAGGCGCTGCGCTGAGTCCCACGCCGCGTCCCAGGGTCCCTCCGGCACGGGCGCAGATTGCTGGAGGCGGATGATGTCGTCGGTGGTGTAGACGTGGATCTGGTTGCCGGTGGAGTCCGCGGCCAGCACCAGCCCGTGCTCGCCGCCGCGCACCTTCCCCACGCCTAGGCCCACGCGAAGGGTGCCGCCTTGGCGCGAGCCGTTCCAGTCGATGTCCTGGATGGTGGTGTCGAAGCGGTTGGTACGTACCACGGAATCGCGCTGGCCGTCCACCTGCACCGCCTCAAGCTGGTCGGTTTCGCGTGCGACGTCGATGGTGTCTTTCAACTCGCCGCCGTCGAATACCCAAACCTTGCGTTCAGTGTCGCTGCCTGCGAGCACCTCGCCTGACGACGCCACAGTGGCCACCGTGACCGGCTGATCCGTGGAGATCGTTTCTTCGCGCTGCCCGAACAGCTTGATTTCCCCGTCGCAGGCGACCGCGAAGGTGCCTGCGTTGGCGGAGGCCTCGCCGCAGGAGGCATCCAGCTCGTGGCGTGCGGCCTTGCCCTGCGCGATCTCTTCCAGTGTGCCGATGGTCAGAGCGTTGTCCGTGCGCACGCCGATGCGGCCGTCGGTGATGTCGAGATCGCGCACCGGCTCGGAGTCCACTACGGTGCCCGCCGGGTCCGAAGATTGCGGGGATTGCACAGGCGTAGCGCTGCCCATGTTCGCGGCCGCCTCACCGCCGGCTTCCTCGATTTTGGCGGAGGGGGACGCGCTGCAGGCGCTCAAGGCCAAGACAGCCGCGACTGCGCCGTAAGCCGCGGCGAAGCGGAGGTGGGAACTGGGGGCAGACAGACGAGCATTCACAAGGCCAAAGCCTAGCAACGCGCCCGCTACGTACCACGATGGCTAAGCAGGCGGGGTAGTGTCTTTCGCCATGACTGATCCCGCCACCACCATGTCCTGGGTTCAGGTGATCGTCCTGTCCATCGTCCAGGGCCTCACCGAGTTTTTGCCAGTATCTTCCTCGGGCCACCTGCGCATCGTCTCCCAGTTGTTCTGGGGTGAAGACGCCGGCGCCAGCTTCACCGCCGTGATCCAACTGGGCACCGAGCTGGCCGTGCTGGTGTTCTTTGCCAAAGACATCTGGCGCATCCTCTCCGCCTGGTTCTCCGGCCTTGCGGACAAATCGAAGCGCGGCTTCGATTACCGCATGGGGTGGATGGTCATCGTGGGCACGATCCCGGTTGGCATCGCCGGCGTGCTGCTGAAAGACCTGATCCGGGAGAATTTCCGCAACCTCTGGGTCACCGCGGCGGTGCTGATTCTCTTCTCCTTCGTGTTCATCCTCGCGGAGCGCTCCGGGAAGAAGACCCGTGGGTTTGAAGAGCTGACTATGAAAGACGCGGTTGTGATGGGGCTGTGGCAGTGCCTGGCGCTTATCCCGGGTGTATCGCGCTCCGGTGGCACCATCTCCGGCGGCCTGTTCCGCAACCTCGACCGCGAGGTGGCCACACGGTTTTCTTTCCTGCTGGCCATTCCGGCGGTGCTCGCTTCGGGGCTGTTCTCGTTGCCGGACGCCTTCGACCCACAGGCCGGTCAAGCTGCGACCGGCTTGCAACTGCTTATCGGCGCGGGCATCGGGTTTGTGGTCGGCTACATCTCGATCGCGTGGCTGCTGAAGTTCGTGTCCAACCACTCGTTCGCGTGGTTCGCTGCCTACCGCATCCCGCTGGGGCTCGAAGTCATGGTGCTGCTCGGCACCGGTGTCATGGCTGCGTAGCCAGGTAGCTGTAGGGTTGTCCGCATGCATGCTTGGCCCGACCCGTCCGTACCCGCAGTCGCCGGCACCCCGGTGGCGCTGAAGCTCTACGACACCGCCGATCAGCGCGTCAAGGAAGTAGACACCACCCCGGATGCGAACGGGGAGGTGGGGATGTACGTCTGCGGCATCACCCCGTACGACTCCACCCACCTCGGCCACGCCGCAACCTACCTCACCTTCGACCTGGCGCAACGCCAGCTCATCGCCAACGGCCACAGCGTCCACTACGTGCAAAACATCACCGACGTGGACGACCCGCTGTTCGAGCGCGCAGAGCGCGACGGCGTGGATTGGCGGGAGCTGGGTGCCAGCCAAATCGACCTGTTCCGCAGCGACATGGAGATCCTCTCCGTCATCCCGCCAAGGGATTATGTGGGCGCCATGGAGTCCGTGGACGAAGTAATCGAGATGGTGCAGCAGCTGCTCGATTCGGGAGCGGCCTACACGCTCGACCACGGCGACATCTACGCTTCCATCGACGCCACCGAGCAGTTCGGATACGAATCCAACTTGGATCGCGCCGCCATGGAGGAGTTCTTCGCCGAGCGTGGCGGCGACCCTGAGCGTGCGGGGAAACGCGATCGGTTGGATGCGCTTATTTGGCGCGGCCACCGTGAGGGCGAGCCTGCCTGGGAGTCCCCCTTCGGCCCGGGGCGGCCCGGTTGGCACGTGGAGTGCTCCGCTATCGCCACCAACCGTCTAGGGGCACACTTCGCTATCCAGGGCGGCGGGTCCGACCTGGCCTTCCCGCACCACGAGTTTTCGGCCGCTCACGCCGAGGCGTCACTGCACGTTGAGCGCATGGCCGGCCACTATGTCCACGCCGGGATGATCGCGCTGGACGGGGTGAAGATGTCCAAATCTCTCGGCAACCTCGTATTCGTGCACAAACTCACCGAGGCAGGCCACGACCCCTCAGCAATCCGTCTCGCGGTGTTCGCGGGCCACTACCGCTCGGACCGAGATTTCTCCGACCCGATCCTCACCGAGGCGGAGGCGCGCCTTGCCCGCTGGCGCGAACAGCTCCCGCAAGAGGTCAGTGAGGCGCAGGCGACGGAAGTCGTCGATAAGCTTCGCGCAATTCTTGCTGACGATCTCAACACCCCGGAGGCACTGTCTCTTATCGACGGCGTGACCGGAGACCACAACCAGATCATCGCTACCGCGCTCGACGGCCTCCTCGGCGTGCGGATTTAGCGCTGCTCCAGCACAATGGGGCGCATGAGCGCAGCTGCCGACAGTTCGATCCGGGCGCAATTCCAGCCCGAGGTCGATGAATTCATCGACGACCTGACTACATTTGCGACCGGCTCGTATCTCCAGGAGGACGACAAGGACCTCTGGGAGGAGCCCTTCGACCCGAAGGTGTTGCCGGATCTGAAGCAGATCCTCGAGATGTTCCTGGACGCGTTGGATCTATTGGGCGACGACCCGGAGGGGGAGGCGCTGGCAAAAGTGGTGGCACCGTTCTACGTGAACCTCGAGGAATTCAACGAGCGTCACGCGAATGCGGTGCTTGAACCCGAGGAGAAGGCCGGCATCGAAACGCTTGTGTTCCGCGCCGCCGCCGCCACGGGCGCCACCGATGATGCTCTCAACGAGCTCCCGGAACTTGAGTAGCCCCGCGGCCGTCCTGTGGGACATGGACGGCACCCTCATTGACACGGAGCCGCTGTGGGGGCAGGCCACCTACGAGCTCGGTGAGCTGCTCGGACGGCCGCTGACGCCGGAGGTGCGGGCGAAAACCGTCGGCGGCAGTTTTCCGGACACGCTACGCATTGTTGCCGACTGGGCGGGCTATGAGCTTGTCGACGGCGACCTGGAGCGCTACCGCACATGGATGTTCGGGCGCATGGCTGAGATGTTCGCCAGCGGCATCGAACTCAACCCTGGCATTGCAGGCGTGCTGGATTCTCTCGCTGAACGGGCTACGCCGATGTTCGTGTGCACGAACACCGCCCGGGTGCTGGCGGACCCGTGCATCGACGCGATCGGGCGCAACGTATTCGCCGGCACAATCGCCGGCGATGAGGTGGCCAACCCCAAACCCGCCCCGGATATGTACCTCGAGGCCGCCCGACGCGCCGGTACGGAGCCGGGGGAGTGTCTTGTCGTTGAAGATTCCTGGCACGGGATGACCGCCGGTGCGGCTGCGGGATGCGTGGTGCTGGGTTTGGCGGACACCGTTCCAGAGGGGGTGGTCCGGTTCAATCCGAACTCCTTCGTGGGCGCGGGCGCCGTTGACGTGGACGGTTGGTTTTCTGCAGCTCGATAGGCATAAACGGGGGTACGGGATCGTCGTCGCAAAGCTCGGTTCTCCGTATAGTGGCGCTTATGAATACACGCATCGAAGAAGACCTCCTCGGTACCGCCGAGGTTCCCGCCGACGTCTACTACGGCATCCACGCGCTTCGCGCCGTGGACAATTTCCACATCTCCGCCAGCACCATCAACGACTTCCCGGAGTTCATCCGCGGAATGGTCCAGGTGAAGAAAGCCACAGCGATTGCCAACCGTCGCCTGCACGCGCTGCCCAAAGACAAAGCCGAGGCAATCGTGGCAGCCTGCGACAAGATCCTGGACGAGGGCGTGTGCATGGACCAGTTCCCGATCGACGTGTTTCAGGGCGGCGCGGGCACCTCGGTGAACATGAACACCAATGAGGTGGTTGCTAACCTCGCGCTCGAGCTGATCGGGCGGGAGAAGGGCGATTACGAAGTGATCAACCCGAACGACGACGTGAACATGTCCCAGTCCACCAACGACGCGTACCCGTCCGGGTTCCGCCTCGGGGTGTACTACGCGGTGCAGAACTTGCTGAGTGAGCTGGATGAGCTGCAGAAGGCGATGCGGGCGAAGGGTGACGAGTTCGCCGACATCATCAAGATGGGTCGCACCCAGCTGCAGGACGCCGTTCCGATGACCCTGGGCCAGGAGTTCACCGCATTCGGTGCGAACCTGGCTGAAGAGCAGCGCACCATTAGCTCTGCGGCGGATTCGCTTCTGGAAATTAACTTAGGTGCCACGGCGATCGGCACCGGGATCAACACCCCGAACGGCTACCGCGATCAGGTCGTCTCCGCCCTGCGCGAGGTCACGGGCCTGGATATCCAAGCCTCCCCGGACCTGATCGAGGCGACGTCGGACACCGGCGGCTACGTGATGATGCACGGTGCCATCAAGCGCGCCGCGATGAAGCTGTCCAAGATCTGCAACGACCTACGCCTGCTGTCCTCGGGCCCGCGCGCGGGTCTCAACGAGATCAACCTGCCGGAGCGTCAGGCCGGTTCCTCGATCATGCCGGCGAAGGTCAACCCGGTCATTCCCGAGGTGGTCAACCAGGTCTGCTTCAAGGTCTTCGGCAACGATGTGACCGTGTCTATGGCCGCCGAGGCCGGGCAGCTGCAGCTCAACGTGATGGAGCCGGTCATCGCGCAATCCCTGTTCGAGTCCATCCGCCTGCTCACCAACGCGGCGAAGACGCTGCGCGAGAAGTGTGTCGTGGGTATCACCGCGAACAAAGAGGTGTGCGAGGCGTACGTGACGAACTCCATTGGCATCGTGACCTACCTGAACCCGGTGATTGGGCACCACAACGGCGATCTCATCGGGCGCGAGGCGGCTGAGACCGGCAAGAGCGTGTATGACCTGGTGCTGGAGAAGGGCCTCATCGACGAAGAGGACCTGAAGAAGCTGCTGAGCAAGGAAAACCTCATGCACCCGGAGTACCGCGGCAAACTCTACGTTGACGACGAGCCGGGCCTGGTTGACAACGGGGAGCTCCCCGCCGGCGAATAACGCCCCCACATAGCGGGTGTGGCATAGGCAGGTAGCCAATGTCACACCCGCTGCATTTCTGTTTGGGTGGGGCACGGGCGGATAATTGGGATGACTAAATTCCCTGCCTGAAGGAGTGTTCGGAGATGCTTGCCGTCCACATCATCATCCTGCTTGGGGCGATCGTTCTGGGCGCCCGTATGGGCTCCATCGCGATCGGGTTCGCTGGGGGCCTCGGTGTGCTCCTCCTCGGCGCTACCGGGATTCCGGTGAGCGCCGACGCCATTCCATTCGATGTCATCGGGATCATCATGTGCGTCATCGCGGCGATCTCCGCGATGCAGCTCGCCGGTGGCATGGAGTACCTGGTGGATTTGGCGGAGCGGTTCCTCCGCCGCAACCCGAAGCGCATCACCGTGTATGCGCCGATTGTTACCTGGCTCATGACCGTGCTCGCCGGTACCGGGCACACGGCGTTTTCTACCATGCCCGTGATTGTGGAGGTGGCGAAGGAAGGCGGCGTGCGCCCCTCCCGGCCGTTGTCGGCGGCGGTTATCGCCTCCCAGATGGCTATCGTCGCCTCACCTATTTCCGCCGCGGTGGTGTTCATGGCGTCCGCGCTTGAACCGTTAGGGGTGGGCTACCTCCAGCTCCTCGCGGTGATGCTTCCTGCAACGTTCCTGGCTATCTTCCCGATGGCGTGGGTCGCCAACAAGGTAGGGCCGGATCTGGGCGACGATCCCGTCTACAAGAAGCGGTTGGCCGAAGGTCTCGTCGCAAAGCCTGGTGAGCGCTCCGACTACGAGGCTCCGGCAGGCGCGAAAGCCTCGGTAGGTATCTTCCTCGCCGCGATCGTGGTGGTCATGGTCTACGCCACGCTGATCTCGGACCAGGTGGGACTGGTGCAAAACCCGACCATCCCGCGCAACGAGGCAATCATGGCGATCATGCTCGCCGCCGCAGCAGCAATCGTGCTGGTCACCCGCACCAGCGCAGCGGAGATCCTGAACACCCAGGTGTTCCGCTCTGGCATGTCGGCGAGTGTGTGCGTGCTAGGTGTGGCATGGCTGGGCACGACGTTTATCAACTACTACATCGATGACATCCAAAGCATCGCTGGCGACGTGCTTACCGCGCAGCCGTGGCTGCTGGCAGTGGTGCTGTTCGTAGCAGCTTCGCTGTTGTACTCGCAGGCCGCGACGGCAAAGGCCCTCATCCCGGCCGCACTCGCCATCGGTGTCAGCCCCTTGACCGCGCTGGCGGCGTTCCCCGCAGTCTCGGCGCTATTCGTGCTTCCTACGTACCCGACGTTGCTGGCTGCGGTGGAGATGGACGACACGGGCTCTACCCGGATTGGCAAATACGTGTTCAACCACCCGTTCCTGGTTCCCGGTGTGGTCTGCATCTTTGTCAGCGTGATTCTGGGTTACGCCATCGGGGCCGTTGTAGTGTGAGACACATGACTGCTCAACCGTTGACTGACGTCGAAATCGCCCAAGCCCACCAACTGGCCCCCATTACAGAGATCGCCTCAACGGCGGGGGTCAGTGACGACGCCCTGATCCCGTACGGCAAGTACATGGCCAAGGTGGACATCACCCAGGCGCCGTCGAACACCCCCGGAAAATTGGTCGTGGTCACCGGTGTCTCCCCGACGCCTGCTGGCGAGGGCAAATCCACCATGCTCATCGGCTTGACTGATGCGCTGGCGAAGCTGGGCAAAAACGCCATGGTGGCGCTGCGCGAGCCGTCGCTTGGCCCCGTGATGGGCATCAAAGGCGGCGCCGCTGGCGGCGGATACTCCCAGGTGGTCCCGATGGAGCAGATCAACCTGCACTTCACGGGCGACTTCCACGCGATCACCAGCGCTAACAACACGCTGGCAGCGCTGATTGACAACCACATCCACCAAGGCAACTCCCTCGGCATCGACCCGCGTCGCGTGACGTGGCAGCGCTGCTTGGATGTCAACGACCGTGCCCTGCGCAATGTGGTCACCGGCCTCGGCGGTCCGGCGCACGGCGTGCCGGCAGAGACAGGGTTCACTATCACCGCAGCGTCCGAAATCATGGCCATCCTGGGCTTGGCCACCGACTTAGAGGACTTGAAGCAGCGCCTGGCGAACATCACCATTGGCCTGACGTATGACAAGAAGCCCGTGACCGCAGGTGACCTGGGCGCTGAAGGCGCCATGGCCGCGCTGCTCAAGGACGCCGTCAACCCGAACCTGGTGCAGACGCTCGGCGGCACACCGGCATTCATCCACGGCGGCCCCTTCGCGAACATTGCCCACGGCTGCAACACGCTCATTGCCACCCGCACCGCGCAGCAGTACGCCGACATCGTCCTCACCGAGGCGGGCTTCGGCTCCGACCTGGGTGCAGAGAAGTTCTTCGACATCAAGGCCCGCTACGGCGACCTGGACGTCGCCGGGGCAGTGATCGTTGCCACGATCCGCTCCATCAAGCACAACGCGGGCGTGGCCAAGGCAGACCTCGCCGATGAAAACGCCGGTGCGCTCGAAGAAGGCATCGTCAACCTCGAGCGCCATGTGGAAAACGTGCGGAAGTTTGGCGTGACTCCCGTCGTCGCGCTCAACCGCTTCACCTCAGACTCCGCTGCGGAGTTGGAGTTCGTGCATAACTGGGCGAAGGCCAAGGGGATCGCTCTGGCCGAGGCAGACGTCTGGGCTAAGGGCGGCGACGGAGCCACCGAGCTGGCTCAGACGCTCCTGGACAACCTCACTGAGGGCACCTCGCACCCGCTATACGACCCGGCGGAGGGCGTTGAGCGCTCCATCGAGACCATCGCGAAGGAGATCTACCGGGCGGAAGACGTGCAGTACTCCGCCGCGGCACTGAAGGACCTGCAGACGCTGAAGGATAACGGCTTCGATTCGCTGCCGGTGTGCATCTCCAAGACCCAGTACTCGTTCTCGGATGACCCCACCCAGCTGGGCGCTCCGACCGGCCACACGCTGCATGTGCGCAACCTCATCCCGCGCACGGGCGCAGGGTTCGTTCTCGTGCTCACTGGCGACGTGATGACGATGCCGGGGCTGCCAAAGCAACCGGCAGCCAATAACATCGACGTTGACGCAAACGGCGTGATCAGCGGCCTATTCTAAGCCGCCATCTGGCTCCGGCGAGGATTCTCTTTCCGCCCGCGACCCCGGCCACCCGGGGTACGGCGGGGGAGTGCCACCAAAGACGGGGCAGAGCGACTGAAACGCGCACCAGCCGCACAGTTTGGACTGTTGCGGGCGGAATGTGCCAGCCTTACCATCGGCCTCGATCTTCCACCACAGCTCCGCTAAATCGCGTTCGAAGTATTCTAGCTCCTCGCGCGAGGGGGTGAGGATCATTGAATCCATCACCTTCAGATACATCAGCTTGAGCTGCGTGGGTACCACGCCGAACAGCCGCCAGTACACCAGCGCGTAAAACCGCATCTGGAACTGCGCGTCCTGCGAATAGCGCAGCTGGGGCTTCTTCCCAGTTTTGTAGTCGACTACGCGCACCTCGCCGGTGGGCGCGATATCCACCCGGTCAATGAAGCCTCGGACGGGAACGCCATTCGGCAGCGTGAAATCCACCGGCATCTCTTGGGCGTGGGCGTCGAAGCGGAGCGGGTTTTCCATGGTGAAGTACCCGCGCAGCAGCGTGCGGGAATCCACCAGCAGCTGGTACTCGTCCGCCACCGGTTCGGCGCAGCCGGGTTCTTCCTCCCGCATCTTCTCCCAGTGCGGCCTGAGCCGCTTCACCGCTGCCGGATAGGTGCGCTGCTCACGCGGCCACGTGAACATCTCTTCCAGCACAGCGTGCACCAGGGTGCCCTTTACCTGAGCCTCCGTGGATGGCTCCGGGATTTTATCGATGGCGCGCAGCCTGTACTGCAGTGGACAGCGCCTGTAGTCGGAGGCGCGGGACGGGGAAATAGCTATGGGGCGAGTCATGGTGCACAACATCATAGAGTGGAGCCATGACACGAGCTTTCATCGATTTTCTCGCCCAGAGTCCGTCCGCGTTCCACGCCGCCGAGACAGTCGCTGCGAGGCTTCAGGCTGAGGGCTTTTCGCTTGACGACGACGCGCACGCCCCCGGCGGCCACCTCGTTGTGCGCGATGGCGCTGTGGTTGCGTGGTGGGTGCCGGAACACGCCCGGCCTCGGTTCAGGGTGGTGGGCTCGCACACTGATTCTCCCGGCCTGATGGCAAAGCCGGACCCGGATGTGGTGCGGGAAGGCTTCCGCCAGGTAGCAGTGGAGGTGTACGGCGGGCCGATCCTGGCCAGCTGGTTTGACCGTGACCTCACCTTCGCTGGCCGCGTGGTCACCGCGGATCGCACCGAGCACCTGGTCA
Organism: Corynebacterium wankanglinii; assembly: GCF_013601005.1. Classification (NCBI taxonomy): domain Bacteria; kingdom Bacillati; phylum Actinomycetota; class Actinomycetes; order Mycobacteriales; family Corynebacteriaceae; genus Corynebacterium; species Corynebacterium wankanglinii. The sequence continues at coordinate 69,869 of NZ_JABFED010000002.1, read as the reverse complement.
ACACCGGCCCTGTCGCGCGCGTGCCCAACCTGGCTATCCACCTCTACCGCGGCGACATGCCGGAGATAGACCGCCAGGTGCACACCCAGCCGATTCTCGGCGTGGATCGGCCGCTGCTCGAGCTGGCGGCGGAATCCGCGGGCATTGCCGCAGACGACATCGTCGCCCACGAGCTCATCACCGCGGACGCTCAGCGAGGCGAGGTCATCGGCGACGTGCTCGCGGCCGGCCGCCTGGACAACCTGACCAGCGTGTGGGCGTCGATGGAAGCCATGCTGGCTGCGAAAGACGACGCCGAGGACATCCTGGTGCTGGCCGCGTTCAACCACGAGGAGGTCGGTTCTGCCTCCACCGCGGGCGCGGGCGGGCCCCTGCTGGAGCGGGTGCTCAACCGCGTCGCCGCCGAGTTCGGCGAGCCGGCCGAGATCATCGCAGATTCCATCCAGGTCTCCGCAGACGCGGCCCACGCGGTGCACCCCAATTACCCGGGCAAGCATGACCCCACGCACCACCCGCTGCTGAACAAGGGCCCGGTGCTCAAGGTCAACGCCAACCAGCGCTACGCCTCCAACGCCGCCACGGAGACGGAGTGGATCCTGGCGTGTCGCGCAGCGGGCGTGCCGCACCAGACCTTCGTGGGCAACAACGCCGTGCCCTGCGGGTCCACCATCGGACCAATCTCCTCGACGCGGCTTGGGCTGCCCACCGTCGATGTCGGCGTTCCCTTGCTGTCCATGCACTCCGCGCGCGAGCTGTGCGGGCTCGAGGACATGGACTATTTCGTGCGCGCGCTTGCGGCTTTTTACGCGGGCGCGCGGTAGGGCATACTAACCGCCATGTATTCGGGACCGTTCCAGCCAGGCGATAAGGTGCAGCTCACCGACGCGAAGCGCCGCCACTTCACCATCGAGCTCAAAGAAGGCGGGCAGTTCCACTCGCACAAAGGCATCGTCCACCACGACGACATCATCGGCGCCGACGAAGGCTCCGTGGTGAAGTCCACGCTGGGATCGGACTACCTGTGCTTCCGCCACCTGCTGGTGGACCATGTGCTCTCCATGCCGCGCGGAGCCGCGGTGATTTACCCGAAGGATGCCGCACAGATCCTTGTCGAAGGCGACATCTTCATGGGCGCGCGCGTGCTTGAGGCCGGCGCCGGCTCCGGCGCGCTGACCATGTCGCTGTTGCGTGCCGTCGGACCTGAAGGCCATGTGTACTCGTACGAAATCCGCGATGACCACCTGGCGTTTGCCAAAGACAACGTCGCCGACTACTTCGGCGGCGAGCCAAGCTGGTGGACCCCGCGCCTGGGCGATTTCGGCGAGGTCACCCCGGAGGACTTGGACGGCCAGGTGGACCGCGTCATCCTGGACATGGTGGAGCCCTGGCACTTCATAGACACGGTGAAAAACGTGCTCATCCCGGGCGGGGTGTTCATGACGTACGTGGCCACCGTGCCGCAGCTGATGAACATCATGGAGGCCATCCGCGAGGCGAAGTGCTTCACGGAGCCGCGTGCATGGGAAACCCTGCTGCGCGAGTGGAAGGTCGAGGGCTTGGCTACCCGCCCGGAGCACCGCATGAACGCGCACACGGCATTCCTCGTGTGGACGCGCCGGCTTGCGGACGGGGTCACGCCGCCGCGGCCGCAGCGCAAAGCTCGTCGATAAGCAACCAGTCCTATGTAGGCTCAAGCACATGCCTACTGTCCACGACGATGCCTTCGGCCCGGAGCTGCGCGACCTTCAACGCAAGAACCGCGAGCTCAGTTCGCGCAACGAGAAGCTCGCTGAGCTGCTGAAAACCAGTCGCGACAAGCTCAACGACCTGTACGCGAAGGTCGAGGAGCTGGGCGAGCCCGCATCGACGTACGGCATCTTTCTTGCCCCGGCCGCGCGCAGCGGGGAGGCGGAGGTGCACACCTCGGGCCGCCGCATGCGGTTGAAGGTTTCGCCCCTGGTGGACCCATCCGAGCTCGTTCCCGGCACGATGGTGCGCCTGGGGGAGGGCACTATTGTGGTAGAGACCTGCGGTTTCGACCCCACCGGCCAGCTGGTCACCATGATCGAACGCGTCGGGGATGACCGCGCCATCGTGGCCGACCAGCATGGCGCAGAGTCTTTGGTCCTACTCGCAGAGCCGCTGCGGGCGGCAGCGCGCGCGGGCGACACGGTGCTAGTCAACGCCTCTGCCGGGTACGCGTTCGAGCGTATCGCGAAGACCGAGGTCAACCAGCTGTCCCTGGACGAGGTCCCCGACGTCACATACGCGGATATTGGCGGGCTGTCGTCCCAGATCGAGACGATCAAGGATTCCGTGGAGCTGCCGTTTTCCCACCCGGAGCTTTACCAGGCCTACGACCTGCGCCCGCCGAAAGGCCTGTTGCTGTACGGCCCGCCTGGCTGCGGCAAGACGCTCATTGCGAAAGCTGTTGCAAACTCACTTTCCCAGCGCATCGGTGATGGGGGACAGGCCCACTTCATCAACGTCAAGGGCCCGGAGCTGCTGAACAAATTCGTCGGCGAGACGGAGCGACGCATCCGACTGATCTTCGAGCGCGCACGCGAACTCGCCGCCAGCGGCAACCCGGTGATCGTGTTCTTCGACGAGATGGAGTCGATCTTCCGCACCCGCGGATCGGGGGTGTCCTCCGACATGGAGACCACGGTGGTCCCGCAGCTGCTTACCGAGATCGACGGCGTGGAAGACATTGCCAACGTCATCGTCATCGGTGCGACCAACCGCGAGGAGCTCATTGACCCGGCGATCTTGCGTCCCGGCCGCCTCGACATCAAGATCCGCGTCTCCCGGCCGAATAGGGACGAGGCGAAGGACATCCTCACGCGCTACATCACGAGCGCAGTGCCGCTGGCGGCCCCGCGCGAGGTGCTTATCGACGCGGCCGCGGACGCCATGTTTGCCCCGCGGCCCTTCGTGCGCCTGGAGCTTGTCGACGGAGCCGAGGAAGTGCTGCACTATTCCGACTTCGTCTCCGGTGCGATGATCGCCAACGTGGTGGACCGCGCCAAGAAGCTGGCCATCAAGGACCACCTCTCAGGCGTGTCTACCGCCGGCCTGACGGAGGAGCACCTTCGCCAGGCGGTGCGCGCTGAGCAGGATGAGAGCGAGGACATGCCGAACACGGCGAACCCCGACGAGTGGGCGCGGATTACCGGCCGCCATGGCAAGCGCGTCGTCGCCGCGGAGGTTATCGGATAGCGGATCACTGCTTATTCACCGTAGTGGTATCGGCAGGCTGCGATGCGCACCTCCTCTTCGGTGAGTTTGTACACCAGCCGGTGTTCACTCGTAATACGCCGGGACCAGTATCCGCTGAGTTCGTGCTTCAACGGTTCGGGTTTTCCAATGCCATCGTTGCCGTTACGTTGAATATCGCGGATGAGGGCGTTGATACGCTTCAGTACCCGTTTGTCGGTGGTTTGCCACTCCACGTATTCGGACCAGGCGTCCTCGTCCCAGCTGAGGATCATTCTTCGTCCGCGATGAGTTCGTTGCGTACGGATGCGCCACGTTCGAGCCGCTCAATCCGCTGCTTGAGCACCCGCGCATTAGCAGGGGATTGCAGTAAGTAGTTGGTTTCCTTGAGCGATTCGTACTCAGCTAGAGAAACGATGACGACAGGGTCGTGACCTGCCCGGGTAATGACGACCTCTTCACAATCGTCGACGACATCGGAAAGCACCTCGGCGTAGTTGGCTCGAGATTCCGAATATGACATGACCTTCATTGCTCGCTCCCACTAGTTTGATGACGTACAACTTTCTGTACAACTCTAAATGGAGTAGCGAATCTGCGTCAATAGGGGTGGATCGTTTGTCCAATGATGTCTACAGTCCGCATGAAATCTCCGTCACTCAGATGCGCAAAACTAAAGACGAGCCCGTCGCCGCCTTCCGTCCAGAGAGACGACTCGTGGCCGCACTCGATGCCCGCCTCGAGCAAACGGGTTTCAAACGCGTCGCGCGCCAGGTGCGACGAGAATTGGACCGTCAGGTCGGCGCCGTCGCCCGGCGCGAGGCATGCGTCGTCGAATAGCGGCACCAGGCAGTCTTGCAGCACCTGTCGTCGCTGCGCCAGCGCCCGGTGCACCGCGCGGGTGTTGCGGCGGACGACACCTCCGTGCAGCAGCGAGGCGATCGCGCGTTGCGTCACTGTGGCGACGGGCATGCCGAGGATGCCACGGACCTCTTTCAGCCGGGCCACGGTCGCGGGGGAGGCGACAACATATCCGGCGGCGAGTTCGCGTGAGAGCAGCGTGGAAAACGTGCCGAGAGTGAGCACGTCCGCTGCTGGCGCGAGCGTGGACAAGGTCGGTTGGGGCGCTATGCGGTAGCGCAGTTCAGTGTTGAAATCGTCCTCGGTGATTACCGTGCAAGCGCGTCGTTGCCGCGGAGGTCATTGGGTAGGTTTGCCGCCTTCCGCCGTCTAGATTTGGTCGAACAGGTGCTGGTCGATGGCGATAGCGACGGCGGCACCCGAGCCGAGTGCTTGAGAGACCTGATCCGGCGAGCTAACGACGTTGCCAACCGCCCACAGTCCAGACTCTGAGGTTCTTCCTCCCTCAACCTGCACCCAGCCATTTGCAACGGTGCAGCCGGCTCCCCGGAGGAGGGCATCGTTCGGTGAGAACTCCGGTCCGGTGAAGCAGGCATCGTAGCGGACCGGTCCGGTCTCTGTGGTGATCTCAACGGCGTGGTCGTCGTCATTGGCTGGCGATACCTGCACTACGTCATCGTCGTTAAGAGCTACTCCGCATCGTTGAAGGCGTTCACGCTGCTCCGGGCTCAGGTCCATCCCGTTGGAGTAAAGCGTGACGCTGTCGGCCCACTTGGTTAGCAACGTGGCGATCCTCGCAGTGAACCCCGGGTTCTTTCCTCCGACTACACCGATGTTCTTACCCTTGGCTTCGTACCCGTGGCAGTACGGGCAGTGGAAGACACGGGTGCCCCACATTCCTTCCAACCCGGGGACCCCGGGGAGCACATCCGTGATCCCTGTGGCAACGAGCACTTGCGAAGCCGTGGATGCGTCGTCCGACTCAAGCTTCACCGCCCAATCGCCCTCGGGCGTTTGCTCCAGGGTTTCTACGCGCCCGTCGATGAGAAGGCCTCCGTAGGACACAAACTCTGCGTGACCGCGGGCAAGCAGCGCGGAAGGGTTCGCCGCATCCAGGCCGATCACGCCGTGCATATGCTCGCTGTTGCGGTTCCTGGGCGCCCCCGCATCCACGAGGCACACCTTGCGGTTCGCCCGCGCAAGGTTGACCGCTGCCGCGGTTCCGGCGAAACCGCCGCCGACGATAACAACGTCGAAGTGCTGATCTGCAAAGCTTGCGGTATCGGACGCGAGTTCCTGGCGCTCGCGCAGTGCACGTGCTTTCTCTGGGGAGATTAGTGGGTAGCTGGTCTCGTCCATATCTGTTCTCTCCTTATGTTCCTTTTTGGACTCGGCCCAGGGTAGTGATCGTCTGGGAAACAGCTTCGAGGGATTTTCCGAAATCATCGGCACTAAGGTGCGCAAAGCTCAGCACTAACCCATCGCCGCTATTTGTCCACAAGGTGGACTCATGTCCGGATTCGATACCTGCCTCCCGCAAGCGCTGTTCGAACTCGTCCCGCTCTTTTGGCGTGCCAAAACGCAAAGTCAGATCCGCGCCATCGCCGGGTGCGAGTCGGGCGCCCTTGAACAGCGGGACAAGCTGCTCGTTCAGAACTTCACGGCGCTGCGCCAGCCCCCGATGGACCGCGCTGGAGGTGCGGCGCGCGACGCCGTCGTCAAGCAGATGCGCGATGGCCCGCTGAGTTACAGCCGACACGGGCACGCCGAGGATGTCGCGTATCTCCCGCAATGCGGCTGCGGTCGCAGCAGAGGCGACGACGTAGCCCGCGGCAAGTTCACGCGAGAGCAGCGTGGAAAACGTGCCCAGCGTCAACACGTCCGCGTTGGTGGCGAGTGAGGACAATGTCGGCTGCGGTGAGATGCGGTAGCGCAGCTCGGTGTTGAAGTCGTCTTCGATAATGGTCGTCCGCGTCCTTACCGCCCACTCCAGCAGCTCCGCCCTGCGTGGCGCTGGCATGGCTGCGCCGAAGGGGTACAGGTGCGATGGCGTGACCAACAGCGCGTCCACGTCGCTGGGAAGCTCCTTGACAACCACGCCGTCGCCGTCAGTCGCGCATTCAACAACCTCGTGGCCAAGTAGCGGAATGACTCGTCGTAGACCAGGGTGGCCGGGGTCTTCGACGCCCACGCGCAGGCTGGCACCGAGCGAAAGGAGGATGCACATCAGGCCCTCGCGGGACCCGCCTGTGATCACGATCTGTTCCGGGGCCACCGCCATGCTGCGGGCGAGACGCAGGTGGTCGGCGATTGCACTGCGCAGCTCCGGCTCGCCGGCGTTGTCCACGTCCGCGCCGGGGTGCTTGGCCGCCTCGCGCCAGGCTTTGCGCCACGTTGCCGAGCGGATCGCGCCCGCGTTGCCCGGCGAGGGCTTCAAGGAGATCCGGGGGCGGGCCACCTTGCGGGGGAGCCCTGACAGGGCAGCGGTCTGAGGCCGCTCGGCCACGGCGAGCTCTGGGTGGATCCGCGTCGGAGCCCCCTGGCGGGTAAGCAGATACCCCTCGCCTTCGAGCTGGTCGTACGCGGTGACCACGCTGCCGCGGGAGATGCCTAGTTGCTGAGCGAGAGCGCGGGTGGACGGGACGGCGTCGCCAGGCGCGAGCGTGCCGTTGGCCACGGCCGCCCTGATTTCAGCTGCGATCTGCGTCGGGATGGGGCTCGGGTGGTCCCGGGAGATGGTCAGGTGCATCAACTGGTCCAAAGAAACTATATGGAACTGGCACTTGGAATCTACCAGTTTCCGGGGCAGACTAAGCGGTATGTCTCAAGCAGAAGAGTTGAATCAGAAGTTCATTGGCGGCGTGATCATGGACGTGGTTACGCCCGAGCAGGCCAAAATCGCCGAGGATGCGGGCGCATCTGCTGTGATGGCGCTGGAACGCGTGCCTGCTGATATCCGCGCCCAGGGTGGCGTGGCGCGCATGTCCGACCCGGACCTCATTGAGGGCATCATCGACACCGTGGACATCCCGGTGATGGCGAAGGCTCGCATCGGCCACACGGTAGAGGCGAAGATCCTCGAACACCTGGGGGTGGACTACATCGACGAGTCCGAGGTTTTAAGCCCCGCCGACTACGTCAACCACATTGACAAGCGCGGCTTTTCCGTGCCGTTCGTCTGCGGCGCGACCAACCTCGGCGAAGCGCTGCGCCGCATTAATGAGGGCGCGTCCATGATCCGCTCCAAGGGCGAGGCGGGCACCGGCGACGTCTCCGAGGCCACCAAGCACATCCGCAAGATCACCAGCGAGATCGCCGGTCTGCAGGCCATCTGGGCGAACAACCGCGACGAGCTCTACGTCGCCGCGAAGGAGCTGCAGGCGCCCTACGAGCTGGTAGCTTCCGTTGCTGAGCACGGCAAGCTGCCAGTGCCCCTGCTCGTCGCCGGCGGCGTGTCCACCCCGGCGGACGCCGCGTTCATGATGGAGCTCGGCGCGGACGGCGTGTTCGTCGGCTCCGGCATCTTCAAGTCCGGCAACCCGGAGGCACGCGCCAAGGCCGTGGTGAAGGCGACCCAGAACTGGAACGACATCGCCGCCGTGACCGAGGCGTCCCGCGGCTTGGGCGAGGCGATGGTCGGCATCAACGTCGCCGACCTCCCGGCGCCGCACCGCCTGGCAGAGCGCGGCTGGTAAAGCCACGAAAAAGCTCGTTGCCCAGTGCGGGTAACGAGCTTTTTGCTTTGCGACGAAAAGCTTCGCCGGGCCTAGCGGAAGTCGACGAACTTGCTCACCACCCAGCGACGGATGGCGATAAGGAACACACCCAGTGCGATGGTGATCACGGACAGGGTGATGAAGAAGGTGCGCTCCGCGGACGGATCGTCGGGGTTGTACAGCGAGCCCAGCACACCGGACAGCGCGGTACCCATTGACACGGACATGAGCCAGACGGCGAACAAACGGGACTTGAACGCGTTCGGGGCCACACGGGTTGCCAGCGAGTTGCCCACAGGCGAGAGGAAAAGCTCGCCCATGGTGAACAGGAACAGGACCACCACAAGGACGAGCAGCGGCGTCGACTGCGGGCCCTTGCCCACGTACGGCAAGAAGATGAATAGGGAGACGCCGATAATGATGTTGGCGACACCGAACTTTGTTGCGGACGACCACTGGCGCTCACCCAACTTCGTCCACGCAGCTGCGAAGACCGGCGCGAAGATGATGATGAACAGTGGATTAAACGACTGCACCTGAGCCGGGGTGAGCGTCCAGTTGAACAAGCTCAGATCCGCTCGCTGGTCGGAGTACACGGCCACGACGGTGAACTGCGACTGGAAGATAGCGAAGAAAGCCACGGAACCAACCAAAAGGGGAAAGTCCCCACTTCGCCCATTCAGAACGCGGCAGCGGGTTCGGCACCTCCGAGCCCGCTGCACCGATGGTGGATTTCCGCATCAGGGTGTACTGGATCAAACCGATGGCCATACCGATGACCGCCAGTCCGAAGCCCCAGTGGAAACCTGCCATACCCCAGACCCAGCCAGTGATCATGGGGCCGAGGAGACCGCCGATATTAACGGCCATGTAGAAGATGGAGAAGCCGGCGTCGCGGCGCGGATCCTCACGGTCGTACAGATCGCCCAGCACAACCTGCGAGGCCGTCTTCACGCCGCCGGAGCCGATGCCGACGCACACCAGGCCGAGGGCCAGTCCAGCCGCGCCGGGGACGAGGGCGAGCACGATGTGGCCGACCATGACCAAAATGGCCGAGTAGTACAGTGTGCGTTCCGCTCCAAGGAGCCGGTCACCCACGAAAGAGGCGACCAGCGCCATCATGTAGACGAAACCGCCGTACGCACCCACGAGGCTGAGGGCGACAGACTGGTCGATGCCGAGCCCACCGTCGGTCGTGGCGTAGTACATGTAGAACGCCAGCAGCGCCTGCATGCCGTAGAAGCTGAACCGCTCCTACAGCTCGATGCCGAACAAGTTGGCCAGGCCCCGCGGCTGGCCGAAAAATTTGCGCTCGGCGTGCGGGGTGTCCGCGCCGGGCGAGGTACGAGTAGTCATAGCCAAATAAAATACGACTCATCGCATTACCCACCAAACACTCGCACGCGTATTTCGGCCAGACCCCGAGTAACAAACCCCGATTACGCCCCCGAAAACGCGCATACTAGGGGTCTCGTGCTCGGGTTCTGCGGCGACGATCTCCGTAGATGCCGGTTGCCCCGGCTAGCAAGGTTGTGCGCCCGCTAGGCTCGTCACTTATGACGCGTTACATGGGAACCGAGACGGAGTACGGCATCACCTGCCCTGACAACCCGCAGATCAGCCCGCTGGTCACTTCCACGCACGCGGTGGTTGCCTACGCGGCGCTGCGCACCCAGGCCCGCACTCGCTGGGACTATGCGGAGGAGGCCCCGCTCAAAGACACGCGCGGCTTCGACCTGCAGCGCTACCGCAGCGTGCCGGTCGTCGACGCGAACGCGATCGGGGTGGCCAACGTGGTCACCACCAACGGCGCGCGCTACTACGTCGACCACGGCCACCCGGAGTACTCCAGTCCGGAGTGCTCGAACGCGTTTGACGCGATGATCTACGACGCCGCCGGCGACATCATCCTCAACGACGCCGCCTCTGACATCCGCCAGTTGTGGCAGCAGCAGGTCTCCGTGCTGGCCAACCACGAGCCGTGCCCGCCGCTGAAGTTCTATAAAAACAACGTCGACGGCAAGGGCCGCTCCTACGGTAGCCACGAAAACTACCTGTACTCGCGCCACACCAATTTCGAGCGGCTCACCCAGGCGCTCATCCCGTTCTTCGTCACACGCCAGGTCATCATCGGTGCCGGCCGCGTCGGCATCGGCCAGGCATCAGAAGCCCCGGGGTTCCAGATTTCCCAACGCGCCGACTACTTCGAACAGGAAGTCTCGCTGGAAACCACGCTCAACCGCGGCATCGTCAACACCCGCGACGAACCGCACACGCCTGAGAAGGACTTCCGCCGCCTGCACGTCATCGTGGGGGATGCAAACATGAGCCAGTTTTCCAACTTCCTCAAACTTGGCATGACCTCCCTGGTCCTTGACGCCATCGAGGCAGATGTGGATTTCTCGGACCTCCGCCTGGCCCACCCAGTCGAGGAGATCAAGGCGGTCAGCCACGACCCTTCCCTCAACCACAAGCTAGAGCTTCACGACGGCCGAAGGTTGAGCGCCATTTCGGTTCTCCGCGAATACCGGAGGCGGTGTACGGGGCGAAGCGACGTCGATAGGCAGGTACTGGAGCTGTGGGGCGAGATACTCGATGACCTAGAGCGGGACCCGCTGTCTACCGCAGACCGGCTGGACTGGACCGCGAAGTGGGCGTTGGTGCGCCGCTTCGAAGACCGCGGCGCCACCCAGGCGAAACTGCAGGCGATCGACCTGCAATACGCCGACATTGACCCCCAGACCTCGCTGTATCACGCACTCGTAGGAAAGGGTGCGATGCGCACGATGGCGACCGCGGAGCAGATTGCGCAGGCCGCCGTACATCCGCCCGAGGACACTCGCGCCTACTTCCGTGGGCGCGCTGGGGAGAAATTTGCCGAAAACCTCACGGCCTCGAGCTGGCAATCCATGCTGTTTACCGTGGACGGCTCGCTCTACCGTGTGCCGTTGGATCTCGTGGGCGGGCACACAAAACAGGACGTGGGGCAGCTGATTGAACGCGCTTCCACGGCGAAGGATCTCCTTTCGGGCCTCGGGCTCACCCCTGAGCGGTAGGGTTGGGCCTATGGCTACTCAACACACCCACGTCTCGGGCGGCGGCGGAGACGACCACAGCGACGACACCGCGGCGAACGCTGCGGGCCAGGCGCAAATTGACACTTCGGGCACGGACGACCTCTTGGACGAGATCGACGCGCTGTTGGACAGCAACTCCGAGGAGTTCGTGAAATCCTTCGTGCAGAAAGGCGGGCAGTAAGCTGGCCACCAGCTACCCGCGCCGGATTATGGGCGTGGAAACGGAGTTCGGTGTTGCCGCCTACGACGGAGCACGCCAGGTGCTCACCCCGGAGGAGGTGGCCCGATATCTGTTCCGCCCGGTGGTTGCCAGGCACCGCAGCTCCAACGTTTTCACGCAGAATGCGTCGCGTCTGTACTTGGACGTCGGTTCGCACCCGGAATACGCCACGGCGGAGTGCGACTCGCTCAGTCAGCTTCTCGCGTACGACAAAGCGGGGGAGAGGATCTTCCACCGCCTGTCGCAGCAGTGCGACGAGGCCCTGCGCGCCGACGGTTTCAGCGGGGCGACCTACTTGTTTAAGAACAACGTGGACTCGCGGGGAAACTCCTACGGTGCCCACGAGAACTACCTGGTTAGCCGAGAGTTAGCGCTGAAATCTTTCGGCGAACAGCTGTTGCCCTTCCTTGTCACCCGCCAACTCATTTGCGGGGCGGGCAAGATCGCGGACGGCCGCTACGTGATCTCCCAGCGCGCAGACCAGGTGTGGGAGGGTGTGTCATCCGCGACAACCCGCACGCGCCCCATCATTAACACCCGGGATGAACCGCACGCAGATTCGCACCGATTCCGCAGGATGCATGTCATCGTCGGCGATTCGAACATGTCGGAGCCGACATTCGCGCTCAAGGTGGGCTCGATGCTACTGGTCATCGAGATGCTTGAAGCCGGGTTTGACCTGCCGGACATGGAGCTCGCCGACCCGATTGCGCACATTCGCGACATCGCGGGGGATCCGACTGGCAGTACGGAACTCACGCTTGCTGCTGGCGGAACCATCACCGCTTTGGAGGTACAGCAAAACACCCTGGAAGCTGCGAAACGTTGGCTGCTGCAGCGCCCGGACGAGGGCACCCCGAATGCGGAAATGTCCCGGGTAGTAGATCTGTGGGACCGGGTGCTCGAAGCGATCGCCGACCAAGACTTCTCCGCCGTGGACACGGAGATCGACTGGGTGATCAAACGGAAGCTACTTACTCAGTTCAAAGACCGCTTGGGGTGCGATTGGGACCACCCGAAGCTCGCGCAGATTGACCTGACCTACCACGACATCAACCCCGAGCGTGGTTTGTTTTACGTGCTCGAACGCAAGGGGTTGGCGAAGCGCTGGATCGACGACGCTGCCATCGAACACGCCGCCGATCACCCGCCGGAGACCACCCGCGCGGTCATACGTGGCGAATTCCTGCGCGCCGTGCGGGAGGCGGAGCTGTCGCATAACGTCGACTGGGTGCACATGAAGGTCAACCGCCCAGAACCCCGCACGGTAGAGCTGCCCGACCCGTTCGCCAACGCGGATGAGGACGCAACGGAGCTGATCCGCTGGGTGAAGGCGCAAAAAGGGTAGGTCGCTGTGGCCAACGACAATGACATGATCGTTCGCCAGGTAGGGCTCACGTTCGCGCTACTCGCCTCGCCTGAGAAGCGGGATGTGGCCTGGGTTCAGGCACACGTCGACGGCTACGGCAACCGCACGCGCGACGCCGCCAGCCATTTGGTTGAGCGCGACGTGCGCGAACTGCGTGACCTTGGTGTGCCGGCGCGCTACCAGGACGGCAAGGTATGGGTGATCAAAGACCTGTACGAGCTCCCCGCGATCAACCTCACCGCGGAAGAGGCGTCCGTGGTCGGGCTCGCCGCAGATTTGAGTAAGCCGGGTTCCCTAGGCGAGTTCGCGCGCTCCGGCTGGACGAAGCTGGCCGCCTCCGGCGCGACGCGCTCCATGGATGCGACAGCGCTGACGAGCGTCTCCAACGACATCTTCCAACTGCGTCCGGACACACTCCGCGCCATCGTGAAGTGCGTGCAGGCAAAGCAGCGTATCTCCTTCGAGTTCGTCCGCGCCCCGGGCAAAGAGCCGGAACGACGGGTGGTCGACCCGTGGGGGGTGGTGTCGTTGAACAACCGCGCGTATTTTGTGGGCTACGACATCGAGCGCGACGACGTGCGCGTCTTCCGCCTGAAGAAGGTCTCCCAGGTAAAGAAGGTGCGCCACAGCGACCCGTTCCACGAACGTACCGGCGACCTGCAGGCATTGGTGGAGCACTCACTGCGCGGTGAGGTGGTCGATGCCACCGTCACGGTCGCGGCGGGCACAGGGGAAGAGCTTGCGCAGCGCGGAACCCGTCTCACCGGAGCCGACGCAAATGACAACACGGACACCATCACGGTGCAGGGGGTGGACCGGGACTGGGCGGTGCGCACGATCGCTAGCCTCTCAGGCAGCGTTGTCGGGGTAGAACCCGTGGATCTCCGTCAGGACGTCGTCAAGCTGTTGCGCACCGCAGCGGAGAGGTAGAACTAATGGCCACGGACTTCAAGCGCCAGGAGCGTGTCGTGCGGTTGCTGAACCTGCTCGCGTACGCATCGAACCACCCGGGGCTGACGCCGATGGAAATTGCGCGCGACTTGGGCGCCGACCCGATGCAGGTGCGCGACGATTTCGAACTGCTCTTCCTCTCCGGCGTCGGCACCGGCCCGGGGGAGATGATCGACCTTGAGTACTCCTGGAAGGGCGTGGACATCAAGGACGACCAAGGCATGACTACACCTCTGCGGCTGTCGCCCGCGGAGGCCAGCGCACTGCTGATTCTGCTGGACTCGCTGGAGACCATGCCTGGGCTCGTGGACGCTCGAGCCGTTCGCTCCGCAGCCGCAAAGATCCGGGCGGCGACAACATCGCAAGCAGTGGGCGATGCCGAACACGACAGCGAGGCTGGCGTCGCTGGCACCGTCGCAGAGGCATTGGCCACCAAACGCCAGCTGCGCATCACGTATTTCTCCGCATCTTCTGATAGCGTCACGCAGCGCGAGGTAGCGCCCGCCAGCCTATTCCACCAGGCCGGCGCCACGTACCTGCAAGCCGAGTACAACGGTGAGATGCGGACGTTTCGCCTGGACAGAATTCAAAGCGCCCAGCTTCTCGACGCCCCTTCGGCCGCCACCATCTCAGACTTCGACCCCGCGGACCCGTTCGGCCTTGCAAGCAGGGCCAAGGCAAGGTTGCTTGTCCACCCTGACGCCACCTGGCTGGCGGACTACTGGGAGATTGAGCTAGAGCCAGCCCCAACCACCGTGGATGAGGAGGGAAATACCGTCGAGGTTCCGCGGGAGCCAGGCGAGTGGATCCCCGCGACAATGCGGTACGGCAGCGAGGACTGGCTCGTGCGTTTCTGCCTGAGCCAGTCCGACCGCGTGCGCATCGTCGAACCTGCAAAACTTGCCGTCGAGGCCAAGTCGCGCGCGCAGCGCGCGATCGACGCGTTAGACTGATCTGCGCGTTACACCGTTTTCCGGAAAGGAAGCCCAATGCCAAACATTGGTTGGACCGAACTCATTATCATCCTCTTCGTTGTGCTGTTGCTCTTCGGCGCAAATAAGCTGCCGGATCTGGCACGATCCATGGGGCGTTCCGCACGCATCTTCAAGTCCGAGGTCAAGGAGATGCGGAACGAGGACGAGGCCGCGACTCCTACGCAACAGCGCCAGATCGAGTCCGCACCGGTACAGGAGACGCGCAGCGCCGCCCAGAAGGCAGACTTCTGGGACCGCCCGGAGAACCAGCCACGCTAGTCACGCCTGATGGCACGCACGAAACGACCAAAGAGGCCGAAAAACCCGACCGGAGAGATGACGCTGGTGGAGCACCTCCAGGAGCTTCGCCAGCGGGTCATCGTCGCCCTTGCCGCTGTCGTGGTGGGCACCATCGTCGGGTTTATCTGGTATCAAACTGCCCCGCTCGGCATGATGCCGCTGGGGGAAATTATTCGCGGCCCGTATTGCAACCTGCCGCCTGAACTGCGCGCGGATTTCACCGGCGATGGCGAATGCCGCCTGCTGGCCACCAACCCCTTCGAGATGTTCATGCTACGGCTGAAGGTCGGTGCGCTTGCCGGGCTCGTGCTCGCATCACCGGTATGGCTGACCCAGATTTGGAACTTCATCACCCCGGGCCTGCACAAAAACGAGCGGCGCTACACGTTCAGCTTTGTCACCATCGCGGTTGTCCTGTTCGTCTCCGGTGCGTTGCTCGCGTACTTCGTGCTGGATAAGGGCCTGTATGTGCTCATATCTATGGGCTCCGAGGTCCAGATTGCGGCGCTTTCAGGAGGGGAGTACTACAACTTCCTCCTCGCTCTCATTGTCATCTTCGGTGTCAGCTTCGAGGTGCCTCTGATCATCATCATGCTCAACATGTTGGGCATCCTGCGCTACGAGCATGTCAAGGACAAGCGCCGCCTGATAATCGTGGGCATCTTCGCCTTCGCCGCGGTAATGACTCCGGGCCAGGACCCGTTCTCCATGGTGGCGCTGGCACTGTCCATCAATATCCTGGTCGAGCTGGCGTTTCAGTTCTGCAGGTGGAACGACCGCAAGCACGACCGTGAGCGGCCCGAGTGGATGAATCTGAGCGACGAAGAAGCTTCAGGTCCGATCGAGGCGCCAGCACCCATTGGCGGCACGTCTGGCGTCGCTACCGACGCGATCGAACAGCCGCAACCAGTGCAGCGCCCGGCTGAACGCCGGAACATCGCCTCCCAGCGGGGCTTTGGGGGCAACACGGATTTCGGCGACGTACTGTAGGGGGCATGTTTTCGCCCGAACCTGGTACTTCCTTCCTGCGGGAATTCGCTGACTCAAAGACATTTGCCCTCGACGATTTCCAAATTCAGGCCTGCCAGGCGGTGGAGCAGGATCGGGGTGTGCTCGTGTGTGCTCCCACGGGGTCCGGCAAGACCATCGTCGGCGAGTTCGCTGTTGCTCTCGCGCTTCACCGCGGCACGAAGTGCTTTTACACCACGCCAATCAAGGCGCTGAGCAACCAGAAGTACCACGACCTTGTTGCCGAGCACGGCGAGGATGCGGTTGGCCTGCTCACTGGAGATACCAGCATTAACGGCTCCGCCGAGATTGTGGTGATGACCACCGAAGTGCTGCGCAACATGCTCTACGCGGAATCACCTCAGCTGGATCGGCTGAGCCACGTAGTGATGGATGAAATCCACTACTTGGCCGATAGGGATCGCGGTGCAGTGTGGGAGGAGATCATCCTCAACCTCGACGATTCGGTCAGTCTCATCGGGTTGTCGGCCACTGTGTCCAACTCCGAGGAGTTCGGCGAGTGGCTCGACGCAGTGCGAGGCGATACCGAGGTGATTGTTTCCGAGCACCGCCCGGTGCCACTATCCCAATACATGATGGTGGGCCGGAAGATGTTCCCG
Organism: Corynebacterium wankanglinii; assembly: GCF_013601005.1. Taxonomy (NCBI): domain Bacteria; kingdom Bacillati; phylum Actinomycetota; class Actinomycetes; order Mycobacteriales; family Corynebacteriaceae; genus Corynebacterium; species Corynebacterium wankanglinii. The sequence continues at coordinate 53,557 of NZ_JABFED010000002.1, read as the reverse complement.
CTGTTTGAGCCGGGCACCGGCGGGCGGGTCAACCGCAGCCTTGAGCACGCCATCGAACGTATTGAGGCCGGATCTTCCGACGAGGGGCGCAAGGATTTCGAAGAGGGGCGAGGCTTCCGGTCCCGCTCCCGCAGCGGGCGAACGCGCGGCCAGGACAAGGTCCGCCCGGTTGGCCGGCCCGAGGTTGTGACTGCCCTGCAAGGCCAGGACATGCTCCCGGCGATCGTGTTCATCTTTTCCCGGGCGGGCTGCGATGGCGCCCTGTTTCAGTGCCTTCGCTCGCGGAAAGAGCTGACCACACCGGACGAGCGCGCCGAGATCGAGAAGATCGTCGACGCCGGCGTCGAGGGCATCCCGGAGGAAGACCTGGAGGTGTTGAACTACCGCCAGCTGCGCACCGCCTGGATGCGCGGATTTGCTGCGCACCACGCGGGTCTACTGCCCGCCTTCAAGCACATCGTGGAGCAGCTGTTCGTCCGTGGCCTGGTCAAGGTTGTTTTCGCCACCGAGACCTTGGCGCTCGGCATCAACATGCCCGCCCGCACCGTTGTGCTGGAAAAGATGGTCAAATTCAACGGCGAGGCGCATGTGGACCTCACCCCGGGCCAGTACACCCAGCTCACCGGCCGAGCGGGCCGTCGCGGCATCGACCACATCGGCAACGCGGTGGTGCAGTGGGCGCCCGCGATGGATCCCCACCAGGTAGCGGGCCTTGCCTCTACACGCACGTACCCGCTGATTTCCCAATTCCAGCCCGGCTACAACATGGCCATCAACATGCTGGCGATGAACGGGTACGAGGACTCTATCCGCTTGATCGAGCAATCGTTCGCCCAGTTCCAAACGGACCGCTCGGTAGTCGGCGAGGTGCGCGACATCGAACGGCTACAGCAGAAGGTGCGCTCCCTACGCGCGAAGCTCGAGCGGGACATCTCCGCGTTCGCTCCGCCTAGCGACGACGCGGCCGCCGAGCTGGTGGAGTACTCACAGCTGCGCCGCGACCTGTCCGATGAGGAAAAGCAAGCCCGTCGAGACCACCTAGACAGCCGCCACACCGAAACCAAGAAGATCCTCGGCTCCCTGCAGGTGGGCCAAGTCATCGCTCTGCCTAGCAAGCACAAACCGGAGCTTGCCGCGGTGGTCCAGCCGGCAGCCAAACCCCACGACCCTCGGCCGTGGGTAACCACCGAGCGAGGGTGGTCCGGACGTATCGACGCTGCAGCCTTTAAGAACCCCCCGCTGGTGGTGGGCCGGGTGAAGGTTCCGCGTCACATGCAGGACCAGCCACGCCGGCATGCTAGGAAGGTGGCGGAGTTGTTGCACCGCGGCCACTTCAACGCGCCGAAGCGTCTGCGTGAGCAATCCAGGGTGCGCCCGACCAAGAAAATCACCGAGTTACGGGAAGCGATTCGAAACCACCCGGTCCACGAGTGGCCCGCAGCGGACCGAGAACTGCTCGCCCGCACCGCGGAAGAGATCGTGCGCGACGAGCGCGCCCTAGCCACGCTCGAGCGCCGGGTGGACACCTCCACGGACTCGCTTGGCCGCACCTTCGAACGCATCGTGGGCCTGCTTACGGAGATGGACTACATCGAGGTCCACAACGGAGAGCCGCAGGTCACCGACGAAGGAGAGCGGTTATCCCGCATCCACAACGTCTCCGACTTGCTGGTCGCGCAGTGCCTGAAGCGAGGCATCTGGGACGAGTTGGATCCGGCGGAACTGGCTGGCGTTGCCTCCATGGTGGTATTTGAAAACAGGCGCGCCACCGGCGGTACCCCCGAGGCGGCTACCGAGGCCATGGCGGGCGCCATGAATGAGACCATGCGGATCTACGGGGAGTTGGTTTCGGACGAGCAGCGTCACAACCTCCCGGCAACCCGCCTGCCGGACCCCGGTTTTTGCCTTTCCATCCACCAGTGGACGGCGGGCGCGCCCCTCGGGTACGCACTTGCAGCGGCAGCGGAATCCGGCGCAGAGCTCACCCCGGGCGACTTTGTCCGTTGGTGCCGCCAAGTGATCGACTTGCTCGAGCAGATTAAGAAAACCGGCTACTCGGACCAGATCCGCGACAATGCGAACCGAGCTGTGGACGCAATCCGCCGCGGTGTCGTCGCCATCGGCAATTAGTTACAAACTCCGAACCGCCTGTGCGAGGCCGCGTGGCCACAGGGCCACTGTGGCCACGCGAAGGTTCGCTCCGCGCGGGTCCAGGATTAGGGACTGGACGCCAATCACCTTGCCACGTGCCAGAACCGGCCCGCCACTGTCGCCTTTGATCGCCGGCGGGTTGGTGTACACCAACCCCGCGGGTCTGACCTTTGTTGCCCCGCTGCGCGACCACGAGATCGGCAATGACCCGAGGTAGACACCAGGGCGGGATTGCACGGCCTGCGCCTTACCTCCGAAGCCGAGGGTGAGGGTTCTGCTCAACGGACGCGGTTCAAACCCCAGCAGCAGCACCGGAGTGTCCACAGGATGACGCAAACGCACCAGGGCAATATCCGTGCCGTGCGAGACGCGGAAGCTGGTTGGGGCGATGGCAGAGCCGTCGATACGCACACCCAGGCGTGCCCCTGCGTGGCGGGCGAAAAAGTGCGCGCAAGTGACCACGATGTCGGGCGCGATGAGTGCGCCGGAGCAGTAGCTGCCGTCTGGCGCGCTGAGGCGAGCCACGGAGCGGTGGAGGTCGGACGTCACGGGGAAGATCGTAGCGATCTACCATGTCGCCCATGACTGCATTCGATTCGAACGTATACGCCGAGCGACGGAAGCAGGCTGCTGAGCTGGTAGCGGCGCGATCTCTCGGAGGGCTGGTTATTGGCACCGGCCCCGAGTTTGCCTACCTCACCGGCTCTTGGACGACGTCGCACGAGCGTCTCACTGCGCTCGTGGTTGCACCTGACGGGATCGCGGTGGTTGCACCGGTGACGGATATTCAGTCGCTTGGGCTGCAGGACGCCGCAGGCGTTGAGGTCGTGGGGTGGCGCGACGGGGAGGACCCGTACCGGATGGTGGCGCAGCGTCTCGGGGAGGGCCCGGTCGGTCTGGGTTCCTCCCTGACCGCAGACCACGTTTTCCCGTTGCAGTCGTTGCTGCCGCACACCGAGCTCGCTGCCGAGGCAGTGGCGGAGCTGTTCATGGTCAAAGACGCCGAAGAACTCGCGGAGCTGGCGAAAGCGGGTGCCGCCATCGACCGCGTGCATCAGCGCGCCGCCGAGTTATTGCAGCCTGGCCGCACTGAGCGGGAAGTTGCGGATGAGCTGCACGCATTGATCCTCCAGGAACACAAATCCGTGTCCTTCGTCATCGTCGGCTCCGGACCGAACGGTGCGAATCCCCACCACGACTTTTCTGACCGTGTCCTCGAGGCCGGCGACCCAGTGGTGGTGGATTTAGGCGGGGCAGTGCCTTCCGGCTACCAGTCCGACTGCACACGCACCCACGTCGTGGGCGAGCCCGCCGAGGCTCCCCAGGATTTCCTGGAGGCTTACGCTGTGCTGGAGCGGGCCTTTAGCGCAGCGTGCGAGGTGGCCCGTCCAGGAATTACCGCTGGTGAGCTCGATTCCGCAGCGCGTGACGTGATAGATGCCGCGGGCTACGGCGACTACTTCACGCACCGCCTCGGCCACGGCATCGGCCTGTCCGGCCACGAGCAACCGTTCATCATCGCCGGTTCCAACGTGGTGTTGCGCGAAGGCATGGCGTTTTCCATCGAGCCGGGCATCTACTTACCGGGTAAGTGGGGCATGCGCATCGAAGACATCGTGAGAATGACCGCGGACGGCGTGGAGCCGCTCAACCGCACTCGACGCACCCTCGGCGGCAACAATGGCTAGGCGCACCGACGCTGGCAAGGTACTCCTGCTCGGGGCCCGCAGTGACATTGGCGGCGAGATTGCCGCACGCGTGTGCGAGGGCCGTGAGGTCGTGTTGGCGGCCCGGGGCGGCAGGGGACTGGAAGACGTCGAGAAGCGGCTGCTTGCTGCGGGTGCCTCCTCCGTGCGTACCGTGCAATTTGACGCCACCAGCCTCGAATCCCATCGCGAGGTAGTGCGGGAAGCGGGCGAAGTCACGACGGCTATCGTGGCGTTCGGCATTCTCGGCGACCAAGGGTTGGCGGAACGCGACGAAGCGGAGGCTGCCCGCATCGCTACCGTGGATTACCTGGCCCAGGTGAGCATGCTTACCGTGCTCGCGGATGAAATGGAGAAAGGGGAGATCTACGCCTTTTCCTCGATTGCCGGGTGGCGGGCACGGCGCGCGAACTACGTCTACGGCTCCACCAAGGCGGGGTTGGATGCATTTTGCCAGGGGTTGATGGACCGGCTGCACGGCACTGGGCTCAACCTCATCCTCGCCCGTCCCGGTTTTGTCATCGGATCCATGACGGAAGGCATGAAGCCGGCGGTCATGTCCGTGACCCCGGATGTCGTTGCAGACGCGGTGGTGGCAGCGGCGGGGAAGGGAAGAAGCGCCACAGTGTGGATCCCGAAGGGGCTTGCCGTCCTCGCCGCGGTAATGCGGATTGTCCCTCGGCCGGTGTGGAGGCACATGCCTAGGTAGGCGGTGGGCCAGGTAACCTCATCTCCATGCCGATCCCTCTCCTCGCATATTTTCTCGTAGAAGCGCTCGCGTTTTTCCTGGTAGCGAAAGCTATCGGCGTGGGCTGGGCGCTGCTGGCTATTTTCTTGCTCATGATTGCAGGGGGTGCGGCAGCCAGCATGGCACTGCGTGGCACCCTCCTCGACGCCGTGGATGGGCGCTCGAGTGTGGGCAAACTCGCCGGCGACACCGCGCTACTCATTGGCGGTTGGACACTGAGTGTGGTCCCAGGCTTTGTTACCTCTCTGATCGGCCTGCCGCTGGTGTTCGGCCCAACGCGCAATATGATCCGCAAGATCATGACCAAGCGTGCGCGCGCAGCGGTGGAAAATCTTGGTGTGCGGGTATACGAAGCAACCCCGATGGGGCAGTTCCAAACCAGCTACGGCTCGTTTACGCAGCCGGGAGGAAGGCAGCCGGGGCAACAGGAGCCGGTCATCGACGCCGACGAGCTGGAGCAGTGGTACCGAATGGACGGCCCGGAAGGTCCCAACGGCGCAAACTCCACCGGCGGTGGGCGTTAAATGCCGGCGTTCCTTCGCTTCGGCCTGGCAGCCGTCTCTGGCTGGCTGGTGTACCTCTCCTATGAGCCTGTCGGGTGGTGGTGGGCGGGCATTGCAGGTATCTCGTTACTGTGGCTGACGCTCGTGCCGTGGCCGCGGACCGTAACCGCCGCCCTCGGGATGGCGGGGGAGGCGCAAGAGCGTCCCAGCGCTGGCTTCGGAGCGCTGATTGGCTTCACGCACAGCCTGTTCTGCTGCCTTTTCCTCCTCCCGTGGGTGGGCGAGTTTGTTGGTGCCATGCCGTACATCGCGCTGTCGTTGACCATGGCGCTGTACGCACTGCTCACTGGTGCCGCCGGGGTGCTTGCGGCTCGCTGGCGCTACGGGGCATTCGCGTTCCCGTTGATCTACCTCGCCGTCGAGTTCCTGCGCTCGTCTTGGCCGTTCGGCGGCTTCGCGTGGGTGCGTCTCGCCTGGGGCCAAATTAACGGCCCGCTAGCAGCGCTTTCGTCCTGGGGCGGGCCGGCGCTCGTCACCGTCGCTGCGGTCTATGTGGGCGTAGGGCTTGTGTCGCTTATCGACGCAGCTTCGCGCCGCCCCGCCATCCTGTCCGTCACCCTCTCGCTTGTGCTCGGCCTGGTTGCCGGCCTTGGCGTGGGTGGGGAGAGCACCACCGTCGGAGACGCCCGGGTTGCCGCAGTGCAGGGCAACGTCCCTCGCATGGGGCTGGACTTCAATGAGCAGCGCCGCGCGGTGCTGAGCAACCACGTTAACGAAACGCTGAAGTTGGCCGAGGAAACGAAGGACGCTGGCGAGAAGCTGGACATGGTGATCTGGCCCGAGAACGCCTCGGACGTCAATCCGTTCACTGACGCAGAAGCGGCGGCACTGGTCGGGGTGGCGGTGCGCGCCGTGAACACCCCTTTACTCGTCGGCACACTGACACGCGACGAGGTGGGCGCGCGCAACACCATGGTGGTGTTCGACCCCGACACTGGGCCGGGGGAGCGGCACAATAAGCGGTTCCTCCAACCATTCGGCGAGTACATGCCCATGCGCGATTTCTTCCGCACTTTTTCGTACCTGGTGGATCTAGCTGGAGATTTCAAGCCCGGCGACGACACAGGTGTCGTCTACATGGGCGGCATCCCCGTCGGTGTGGCCACGTGCTACGAGGTGGCGGAGGATGAGGCGTACAGGATGTCCGTGCGCGACGGCGCTCAGATCCTGACCACGCCGACAAACAACGCCACATTTGGGTTCACGGACATGACTTACCAGCAGCTTGCCATGAGCCGGATGCGGGCCGTGGAAACCGACAGGGCAGTGGTCGTGGTGGCTACTTCGGGCGTTTCGGCCATCGTGCGTCCTGATGGATCCGTGGCGCAGGAGACCCAAATTTTTGAACCAGCTCACCTGGTGGAAACGCTGCCGCTTCGCGAGGGTGCAACTCCGGCCGTGCGGTTCGGACGTGTTTTGGAGTGGCTGCTTGTCGCCGCGGGCGCATTTCTCATAATCGCTGCAGCCGCCTCCGCGCGCGCTGGTAGGCGGGGGTATGCTCCTACGGGAACACAACAGCGTAACTACGAGGAGAATTAACGCCGTGGCCAATGAGACCCTGGTGATCATCCCGACCTATAACGAGGCGCAGAACCTGCCGCTCATCGTCGAACGCGTGCTTGCGGCCAACGACGGAGTTGACATTCTCGTCGTGGACGACAACTCGCCGGACGGCACCGGCGCCAAGGCTGACGAGTTGGCGGCGGCACACGACGAGGTCAACGTACTGCACCGAACCGGCAAAGAGGGACTACTCGCCGCATACCGCGCCGGTTTTAACTGGGGTTTGGAGCGCGATTACGCGGTCATCGTGCAAATGGACGCCGACGGGTCGCACGCCCCTGAAGAGCTGCACCGTTTGCTTGGCGCAGTGGACAACGGCGCCGACCTAGCTATCGGCTCCCGCTATATCGACGGCGGTGAGGTGGTGAACTGGCCGAAGAACCGATTCCTGCTGTCCAAGCTAGGCAACCAGTACGTCTCTGTAGCGCTCGGTAGCGATGTGGCAGACATGACCGCGGGGTACCGTGCGTTCAAGCGCGAGGTGCTGGAGGCCCTCGACCTCGATGCGCTCTCCACCAAGGGCTACATCTTCCAGGTGGAGATCGCCCACAAGGTGGATCAGCTCGGCTACGACGTGCGTGAGGTGCCCATCACGTTCGAGGACCGCAAGCTGGGTGAATCCAAGCTGGATGCCAGCTTCGCCGCTACCTCGCTCGCCGAGGTGACCAAGTGGGGAGTGGCAGAAAAGGCGACCTTTGTCAAGGATCTGGCGGTGGAGACCGGCCGACAGATCGCTTACGCAGCCGAGCACTCCAAACTCGCTGACTGGGGGAAGAAGGCGGAAAACGCGCCGGAGCAGTTTGTCAATGTTCTCAGTGAGTTCGCTGCGGTAGCGAAGCACGAGATCGAGGGGGCGAACCTGGGCGCCGCCCGTTCCAACGCCGCACGCCGCGTCAATGACGCGATCTACCTCACCGAGGAAACCGCACGCCAAGCGTTGCACGCGCTCGGGCTTGACGGCAAGCGCAAGTAGGCTGCGCCTCATGGGGGAATGCCCGCCCGGCAGGTGTTTGCTGGGCGGGCATTATCCTCGGGCATTGTCCCAAGTCCGTCGTCTAGCTCTCGTTGGCTTGCTGCTGCTCTTTGGCAATGCGGGCGGCGGTCCGGCGGCGTTTGCGCAGCTGGTCCAAACGCTCTTCCAACAGGACGTCGAGCTCTTCGATCGAGCGGCGCTCGCGGAGCATGTCCCAGTGGGTCCGCGGCGGCTTCGCGGGCTTCGACTCAACACCCTCGCCCTCCATAAGGGTGCCCACCTGACCGTTCTTGCACATCCATTCTTCGGGAATCTCAGCGTCGTCTGCAAACGGCACCTCGAAAACTTCGCCGTTGGGCGTGCGGTACTTCGCCATTTGGCGCGGAGCGAGATCGTGGTCGCGGTCCGTTTCGTAGCTGACTGCACCCATGCGGCTTCCGCGGAGAACTCGATCAGCCATGGCACTCACCATCCTTTTCAACCCGTTTGTGTTCAGTCGCTCCAGTATAACGGTGCCAAGTTGGGAATTGTTCCCCCGCCGCTTTCTCCAATGAGACAGTCGTAATATAGTAGAGGGCTGTGACGGATAACGTGCGTTCCTTTGCCAAGAAGCAGCCCGCTTGCGCATGGTGCGGGAAAGAAATCCCTGTCAACCACGGGCGGGGCAGGAAGCGTAAATACTGTGGCCCGTCCTGCAAGCAGCGCGCATATGAGCAGCGCACCATGCTGGCCGGGACGTCAATTGATGAAGACGCCGTGATTCTCAACCGAAATCGCGTCGCTGAGATTCGCGACCGCCTATATGCGCTGCGGTGCGCCGCCGAAGATATTCGGACTGCGAGCGCCGAGGGAGCCAGCGCTGACGATTTGGCTCCGTTGTGTGACGAATTAGTAGGATTGGCCCAGCAACTTGAAAGGCTGAGGTGATTTGCACGTGGAGACTAACGCGGCACCTAGCGCGAGAAAGCGCACGATCCTGATTGTTGCCGTGTCCATCTTTATCGTTATTGCGGTGTTGGTGGCCATGGTTCCGCTGATGATGAAACTGTTCATGGGAGGCGGGGTAAAAACCGAGGGTATCGACGCGGGGCGTGTAGCCGCGTCGTCCACCGAGCTCGACGGCGAATGGACGGTAACCAACCGCCCGGGAAGCAATGCAACCTCAGCGGGCTTCACGTTTGAGGAGGTGCTGCCAGGCGAGCGGCGCAGCACGTCGGCGTCGACGCAGGGCGTGACCGGTTTTGCAACGATCGCGGACGGAACAATCACCGCCGGGGAAATCACGGTTGATATGCGGCACTTGTCGTCAGATAGCGATAAGCGAGATTCGTCGGTGCGCAGGCGCATCTTCCACACCGACGACTACCCGGACGCGACCTTCACCGTGACCCAGCCAGCGGACGTCTCCGGGGTGCCCGAGGACGGCACAATCGGCACTGTGGAATTGACAGGTGACCTCACCATCCACGGAACGACCAACCGGATCACGCACCGTTTCGACGTAGCGCGCTCGGGCGACCGCCTCATCGTTGCGGGCGATATTCCGATTAACCGCCTGGACTACGGCGTGGAGACACCGGAGCTCGTCGCGGCGAAAATTGCCGAAGAAGGCGAAGTGAACGTCCGCGTCAACCTGACCAAGTAGCCACGCTCATTACATCACGTTACGAAAAGCTTCGACGTGGCCGGCGCGGTGTGCTGCTCGCACGCCGCGCCGTCTTCTTATCAGGCCATTCGATTGTCCGATAATGTACATTATGTCAAGTAGCGTTTCGGCGCCCTAGCGTCGGCCCCTCCTATTGCGCCGTGCCAAGGTGATCTGCGCTAGGTCGATCATCCCCAACCGCGCCATCGCCTCCCGCAACGCGAATTGCCACGTCCACAACTTGCGGAACACCGCGTCGTATCCGTCCGCCGCCGCATCGCGCAAATTGCCGTCGAATGTCATCCGCTGCAATCGCAGCGATGCCGCGAGGTGATCCGGCGCGGTGGTCTGCGCAACCACCCGCAGGTCCGTCTCGCGGTCGATAATCTTGGCAATCTGATCTGCGCTAGCAAAGTGCAGGTCCGGCCAGATGTACGCCCGCAACGATTCCGCAGCGAAATCTGCCGCCCGGGTGTATGCGGCGGTTCGGACGATGGTCTGCAGTCCTGCACGCCCGCCGGGAGCTACCAGCGCGTCAATTGCCCGTAGGTACTGACGCTGCTGGCGCGCGGCGAGTGTTTCCAGCGATTCCATGCTCACTACAGCGTCATAGGATCCGGGGCGTTGGCGTGCGAGCGCTGCGGGCCCCTCCGACACACGATCGACGGATATGGATCCGTCAGAGCCTGCCATGACTAGGCGCTCCCGCATCGCTGCGTACATCGGCGCGTCTCGGGCTACGGCGTCGACCGTAGCTCCCCGCTTGGACGCCGCAAACGCGACCGTGCCGCCCCCTGCGGGATAGTCCAGCAGGTGGGTGCCGCCGGTCACACCGACCGCATCCAGGATGGTCTCTACACTGCGCCGCTGCGCGTCGGCGAGGTCAGCGCGGTCTGACCCCAACGGGGCCCCGATTTCGGTCACCGATACGAAATGGTGACCCGGCTCGGACCCGCGGCCCGCTCCTTGCGTGTGCGACTTCACGCGGATCCGTTCGGTGGTGGCCACTCCGGTAGCAAAATGCCCCTGGAAGGCGCTTATGCCGTCGCCGGAAAAATGCCCCACCAGATCCGGCGGTAACTCCCCTGCCATTGCGGGCCGTGGAGCATCTACACGTTGGGTGCGGGGGCGGTAACCGGTGCGCAGGAGGGCCGTGAGGACGTCGACAAGCTCTTGCGATGTCGGGGTGGACCACTCGCCTGCCATGTACCCTTCCGCAAGACCCACCCATCCACCTGCGGCGATGCGAGAAAAGACCTCGGCACGCTCCACGGTAACGTCCGCGGTGTGTCCAGCCTCCCCGTCGAGACGCAGTCCGGCCGACGCGCACGCCCGAGCGAAACCCGCCTCCGCGCGCTTTGTACGTAACCGGCTTGCCTGCGGAACAGATGCCACCCCCGGCCAGGCGTCCGCGTCAATCGGTTTGAGGTGAGCCGGAAGGCTGGCTGAGGTGTGTTCGGGCATTCTCCGGATGCTAGCGGGTAGCAGGTTCGTAGATGGGATGCCACGTCGGAGGCCACCCTCGCAGATCTCGTCTGGGCGCGTAATATGTATGCCGTTCCGAAAACCAACGTCATTGACCCGAGGAGATATCTCTCATGGCCTCTCAGGTGTACCGTCCCGATGGCAACCGCCACCACGTTGTCATCGTGGGTGCTGGCTTCGGCGGCGTGAACGCGGCGAAAGAGCTCGCAGACGCGGACGTCGACATTACGCTGATCAACAACACCAACCACCACCTTTTCCCGCCGTTGCTTTACCAGGTGGCGACTGGTCTGATGTCCTCCGGTGAAATTACCGGCGACGTGCGCCAGATGTTTGCGGACCAGCAGAACATACGGGTCGTGCGCGGCAATGTGGAGTCCGCGGATGTCGAGGCCAAGACGGTCACCTCCGTTGAGGGAGGCAAGGAATCAACCTTCGCGTATGATTCCCTCATCGTTGCTGCCGGCGCCGGCCAGTCCTACTTCGGCAACGACCACTTCGCCGAGTTCGCCCCGGGCCTGAAGACGCTGGATCACGCTTTCGAAATCCGCGCTCGCCTCATCGCCGCTTTCGAGCGAGCTGAACTCGCCGAGACCCCTGAGGAGCGCGAGCGCGAGCTGACCTTCGTCATTGTTGGCGCTGGTCCGACCGGTGTTGAGCTTGCCGGCCAGGTGGCTGAGATGGCGCACCGCGCATTCACCTCGGGCCGCTACTCCTTCAGCACCGAGCAATCCAAGATCTACCTCCTGGACGGCGCGCCCCAGGTGCTCCCCCCGTTCGGTAAGCGCCTAGGCAAGAAGGCCCAGCGTGAGCTCGAGAAGGCGGGTGTGACTGTCATCTTGAACGCGATGGTGACCAACGTCGATGCAGAGTCTGTGACCTACAAGGACATGAAGACTGAGCAGGAAAACACCATCGACACCCCGACCAAGATTTGGTCCGCCGGTGTGGCCGCTTCCCCGCTGGGCAAGCAGGTGGCCGATCAGCTCGGGGTCGAGGCGGAGCGCTCCGGCAAGGTGCCGGTGAACGCCGACCTCACCGTGGGCGACGACCCGAATGTCTTCATCATCGGCGACATGATGAGCCGCGACAAGTTGCCGGGTGTGGCGCAGGTCGCGATCCAGTCCGGCTCCTACGTGGGCAAGACCATCAAGGAGCAGGTCGAGCATGATGTCGCGCCGGAGCAGCGCGACCCATTCAGCTACTTCGACAAGGGCTCGATGGCTATCATCAACCGCTTCAACGCCGTGGTGAAGATGGGCAAGGTGGAAATCACGGGCTTCATCGGGTGGCTGATGTGGCTCGGTGTGCACCTGTCGTTCCTCACAGGCCGTCGCAACCGCCTCGTCGCAGCCAACGAATGGACCATTAACGCCTTCTCCCGCACCCGCCACAACCTGGCAGTGACGGAGGGCCAGCTGGACGGCCCGCAGACGAAGGACGAGAAGTAGCTTTCTCAAGCAGCCATCCCCCGGTGTCAAGGCCGAATTCGGTCCTGGCGCCGGGGGTTGCCTTTTTGGCGGACGTGCCAAAGATCACCTCAAACGTACTACCTAAAGTAACCGACGCTCCCCTACAATGGTGACCGAGCGGCGAGCGCTTTGAAAATACGTGTGTGAGTTAGATGGGCAAGCGCAGCCGCCGGAGATCCTCAAAGATTTATCACCGAAGGACCGTGCAACTGTGACTGTTTCTACAGAGCCGCAAACCGAAAACCGCGCGTGGGAAGGTTTCACGCCGGGACCGTGGATGGAACGCATCGACGTCCGCGATTTTGTCCAACGCAACTACACCCCCTACGACGGGGATGCTTCGTTCCTTGAAGGCGCGACCGAAAAGACACTGCGCCTCTGGGACTACCTAGACAAGAACTACCTCGCAGTCGAACGTGAACGCCGTGTCTACGACGTAGACACCGAAACACCCGCCGACATCGACGCATTCAAGCCGGGATTTATCTCGGAGGACGATGACGTCATTGTCGGTTTGCAGACGGACACTCCGACGAAGCGCGCCATGATGCCCAACGGCGGGTGGCGCATGGTCGAACAGGCCATTAAGGAAGCCGGTAAAGAGGTCAACCCTGATGTGAAGAAGATCTTCACGCAGTACCGCAAGACCCACAACGACGCCGTCTTCGACATCTACACCCCGCGCATCCGTGCAGCGCGCTCCTCCCACATTGTGACGGGCCTGCCGGACGCCTACGGCCGCGGCCGCATCATCGGCGATTACCGGCGTGTGGCCCTCTACGGCGTGGATTTTCTTATTGAGGAGAAGCAGCAGGCGAAGGATGCCTCCCTGGAGAAGGGGTTCTCTGAGCACTGGGCACGCTACCGCGAGGAGCACTCCGAGCAGATCAAGGCGCTGAAGAAGCTGAAGAAGATGGCCGAGGACTACGGCTTCGACATCTCCGGACCGGCTACTAACGCGAAGGAAGCCGTGCAGTGGACCTACTTCGGCTACCTCGCCTCCGTGAAGAGTCAGGATGGCGCCGCGATGTCCATCGGCCGCCTGTCGCCTTTCCTCGACGCCTACTTCGAGCGCGACTTGGCCAACGGCACGCTCACCGAGGTTGAAGCTCAGGAGATCATTGACGCGCTCGTGATTAAGCTGCGCATCGTTCGCTTCCTGCGCACCGAGGACTACGATCAGATCTTCTCCGGTGACCCGTACTGGGCGACTTGGACAGACGCTGGCTTCTCCGAGGACGGCCGCCACCAGGTAACCAAGACCGCTTTCCGCCTCCTGCAGACGCTTCGCAACCTCGGCCCGGCCCCGGAGCCGAACATCACCATCTTCTGGGATCCGGCACTTCCGGAGGGGTACAAGGAGTTCTGCGCCGCCATCTCCATCGAGACGTCCTCCCTGCAGTACGAGTCTGACAAGCAGATTCGAGACAAGTGGGGCGACGATGCCGCCATCGCCTGCTGCGTGTCCCCGATGCAGGTGGGCAAGCAGATGCAATACTTCGGCGCGCGAGTCAACGCCGCAAAGGCCCTGCTCTACGCCATCAACGGCGGCCGCGACGAGGTCAGCGGCAAGCAGATCACCGACGGTGACCACACGCCGATCGAAGGCGACGGCCCGCTGGACTTCGACGAGGTCTGGGAGAAGTACGAAGAGATGCTGGACTGGGTTGTCGGCACCTACGTTGAGGCCCTGAACATCATCCACTACTGCCACGACCGCTACGCGTACGAGTCCATTGAGATGGCGCTGCACGACTCTGACATCGTCCGCACCATGGGCTGTGGCATCGCGGGCCTGTCTATCGTCGCCGACTCCCTGTCTGCCATTAAGTACGCCAAGGTCACCCCGGTGCGCGACGAGTCCGGTCTAGTTGTCGACTACATCACGGAAGGCGAGTTCCCCTACTACGGCAACGACGATGACCGCGCTGATGACATCGCCGCCACGGTGGTGCACACGGTGATGCAGAAGATCAAGGCCATCCCGCTGTACCGCGACGCGATCCCGACCCAGTCGGTGCTGACGATCACCTCCAACGTGGTCTACGGCAAAGCCACCGGCTCTTTCCCCTCCGGCCACAAAGCCGGCACCCCGTTCGCTCCGGGTGCGAACCCCGAAAACGGTGCGGACAACCACGGCATGGTCGCCTCGATGCTGTCCGTGGGCAAGCTCGACTACAACGATGCGCTGGACGGCATCTCGCTGACCAACACGATCACCCCGTCGGGCTTGGGCCGCAACAAGGAAGAACAGGTTGCCAACCTCGTCGGTGTCCTCGACGCCGGTTTCATCATGGACAACGCCGATGTGGCAATCCACCCAGCCTAACCAGACCCCCTACCCCATCTACCCATTCTGAAGGAGCACCCGATGTCTACCCCTACTTTCGATGAGCGCCTCGCTTCCATGAAGGCATCCCGCGCCGCCAACAACATGGAGGCCGGCCTGTACCACGCCAACATCAACGTGCTGGATGAGTCCACGCTGGAGGACGCGATGGAGCACCCGGAGAACTACCCGAACCTCACCGTTCGCGTCTCCGGCTACGCCGTGAACTTCGTCAAGCTGACGAAGGAGCAGCAGCGCGACGTCATTTCCCGTACCTTCCACCAGGGCGCATAGTCTATGGCCCAAGACGGAACCAGCGGCGTCGTCACGTTATCGCCTGAGCAGGGCGATCGCGTGCGCGGCGTCGCTGCCGGCTTAGGCGGACTGTCCACCGACGACCTGGAGATTACGCGCCCCGAGCTGTTTGAGGCCCGCCGCACAGGCGAGATTGGACTCATCCACTCGTGGGAGCTCGTAACTGCTGTGGACGGGCCGGGCACGCGGATGACCATCTTCCTCTCCGGATGCCCGCTGCGGTGCAAGTACTGCCATAACCCGGACACGATGGAAATGAAGGAAGGCACGCTCGAACGTATCGACGACGTGGTTCGTCGCGTGCTGCGTTATAAAACTGTCTTTAACGCCACCGGCGGCGGGCTCACGCTCTCCGGCGGGGAGCCACTGTTCCAGATCGCCTTCACGCGGCGTTTGCTTCATGCGGTCCACGATGCCGGTGTCCATACAACCGTAGACACCTCTGGCTTCCTTGGCGCTCGGCTCACTGACGAGGATTTGGACAACATCGATCTCTTCCTCCTCGACGTGAAGTCGGGAGACCCGGACACCTACGAGCACGTCACTGCCCGCCAGCTGCAACCGACCATCGATTTCGGCGACCGGCTACACGCGAAGGGTAAACCCGTGTGGGTGCGCTTCGTGGTCGTTCCCGGTCTGACGGATAGCGAGGAGAACATCCGCAACGTCGCGGACATCGTTTCGCGGTGGAAAGGCACAGTGGAACGCGTCGAAGTTCTTCCCTTCCACAACATGGGTGAAGACAAGTGGGACAAGATCGGGCTGGACTACGAGCTGAAGGGGGTCACTCCCCCGAGTCCCGAGGCTGTTGAACACGCCCGCGAGATTTTCTGCAGTCGAGGCTTGACCGTGTTCTAGCGTTCTAGCGTTCTAGTACCGGGGTTGTCCCGTTCTCTACCCCGGTTAGACAACCGACCACTAGAGCGTAATATCACCTAAGTTGTCCAGCGTGCCCCCGGGTGCGCTCTCCGCCGGAGGACCCCAGCAACGCAGCGGTGCTGCCACGTTGCGGCCCTCGCACGAGTGAAAGGGGGCTTGAGCTATGCCGCCGCGTATTCCGATGCCGGGTCAACGACCGAAGAAGGTACAGCCCCCCACTGGCGGCATCCCCGTCCCACTCGAGCGCCAGATCGACTTCTGCCGCGTCTTTGTGGACGGAAAGCGCCAGCCCGGTAACGTCCGCATGGGGCACGCGCTCGAGGTAGTAGAGCGTTACGAGAACGCCTTCGTGTGGTTGAGCCTGAAGGAACCTTCAAACGAGCAGATGGAGAAGATCGCCGAGATCTTTGATATCGAGGACTTGGTCGTCGACGATGTCGTGGACGCTCACCAGCGGCCGAAGATCGAGCGCCATGACGAGCAACTGTTCATGGTCGTGCGTTCGGTGTCCTACCGTGACGACGAAGAGGTCGCGGATGCACGCGAGATCATTTCTACCGGTGAAGTGCAGATGATCGTGGGCGAGAAGTTTGCCATCACCATCCGCCACGGTGCCCGCCTGCCGGACCTCACTGCGAAACTTGAGGACGAGCAGGAACTTGCGGTCCTTGGTCCGACAGCTGTGGCATGGGCAGTGTCCGACTACCTGGTGGATAACTACCTCAAGGTTACGGACCTCCTCGAAGACGATGTGGATGACTTGGAAAACGAGGTCTTCACCCCGCGCCGCACTATCAACATTGACAAGATCTACACCTACAAGCGCGAGATCCTGGAGATGCGTCACGCCATCGATCCGCTGGCACCCGCGCTGCGCAACGGTCTGAACAACAACAAGGACTTGCTGCGTAAAGCGTTGCGCACGTACTTCCGCGACGTGCAAGACAACGCGACAATCGTGAGCGACCGCCTCTCCGGCTTCGACGAGCGCCTCACCTCGCTTCTCGACGCATCCGTGGCCAAGGTGACGATGCAGCAGAACTCCGACATGCGCACCATCTCCGCGGTGGTGGGGATGGCGGCGGTGCCGACGCTGGTCGCCGGTATTTATGGCATGAACTTCGAAAACATGCCGGAGCTGGGTTGGCGCTACGGCTATCCAGCTGCGTTGCTGGTCATGCTCGCGGCGATTTCCGCGATGTGGTGGTGGTTCCGAAAGAACCACTGGCTTTAGCTGTCCATCACCATCAGCTTAAGGTTGGTCACGGCGGCGAGCCTGCCGCCCGCACTCATTTCCACGCGCCAGAGGTGCGTTCGCTTACCGACGTGCACCGGCTTCGCCACTGCGCGGATAGTCTCCCCTTCGCGCACACTGCCGAGAAGGTCCGTGTAGTTACTCATGCCCACTGCCGGTTTGCCGCATGCGGCCACGGCAGCAAGGGAGGCGAGGGTCTCCCCGATGACGCAGTACACTCCCCCATTGGCAATACCGGTCGGTTGAAGGTGGCGCTGCTCCACCGTCAGCTCGCCCTCGAGCCGGTCCTTAGCGCAGTACGTGAGTTTCAAGCCCAGAGTTTGGGCGAAGTCGAACTGCGCTGAGTTTATGTTGTCGAGTTCGGCCTGCGTCATCGGCGGGTCGATGACCTCTTGGTACAACCGCAGATTCTTCTCCAGTTTCATGCCCGTCGATGATACGTCCGCCGCGGGGCTGCGTCCGCGTAGAATTCGGCGTATGACTGCAGAACGCAACGGTGACCAGCTTGCTCAGATCGGTGTTGTCGGCATGGCGGTGATGGGCTCTAACCTCGCCCGCAATTTCGCTTCCAAGGGCCATACGGTGGCCATCTATAACCGCTCGCCGGAAAAGACACGCTCAGTGGTGGAGGAATTCGGCGCGGAGGGCGATTTCCTCCCGGCGGAGACCATCGAGGATTTTGTGGCGTCGCTTCAGCGCCCGCGCAAGGCCGTCATCATGGTTCAGGCCGGCGCGGCAACGGACGCGGTCATCGCGCAGCTCGTAGAGGCCATGGATGACGGCGACATCATCATCGACGGCGGTAACTCCCTTTTCACAGACACCATTCGCCGCGAACGCGAGGTCGCAGCGGCTGGTCGCCACTTTGTAGGCGCGGGCATTTCCGGCGGTGAGGAAGGCGCGTTGCGCGGCCCGTCGATCATGCCTGGCGGCCCGGTGGAGTCCTGGGAAACTCTTGGTCCTCTGTTGGAAGACATCGCCGCGAAAGTCGACGGCACCCCGTGCGTGACCCACATCGGACCCGACGGAGCCGGCCACTTTGTCAAGATGGTCCACAACGGCATCGAGTATGCGGACATGCAAGTCATCGGCGAGGCGTACCACTTGCTGCGGTACGCCGCCGGTCTGGATCCGGCGGAGATCGCGGACATCTTCACCGAGTGGAACAAGGGCGATCTGGACTCCTACCTCATAGAGATCACCGCTGAGGTGCTACGGCAGGTAGACGCGCGCACCGGCAAGCCGTTCATCGACATCATCGTCGACGCGGCCGGCCAGAAGGGCACGGGCCGCTGGACGGTCAAGGAGGCACTGGACCTCGGTGTGCCCACCACCGCGATTGGCGAGGCCGTGTTCGCACGTGCGCTTTCCTCTGCCCTCGCGCAGCGCGAGGCGGCGCAGGCAACCACCCTGCCGTCGGGTAAGACCCAGACGTGGGAGACGTTAGGCGTCGACAAGCAATCGTTCATCGAGGACGTGCGCAGGGCTTTGTACGCCTCAAAGCTTGTCGCTTACGCGCAGGGCTTTGACGAGATCAATGCCGGGTCGCAGGAACACAATTGGGACATCAAGCCGGGCGATCTCGCGCGCATTTGGCGGGGTGGCTGCATCATCCGCGCGAAGTTCCTAGACCGCATCACCGAGGCCTATGAAAATGACCCGCAGCTGCCGTCGCTGCTGTTAGATCCCTACTTCAAGGGTGAGCTGGACAAGGGTCTGGTGGACTCGTGGCGCCGCGTGGTGGTCGCCGCAACCCAGCTTGGACTTCCGGTGCCGGTTTTCGCATCCTCGTTGTCGTACTACGACTCTCTGCGTGCCCAGCGTCTGCCAGCTGCACTCATCCAGGGCCAGCGCGACTTTTTCGGCGCGCACACGTACAGGCGCGTCGACATGGAAGGCACCTTCCACACCACGTGGTCAGGAGAGCGGGAGGAATTGAGCTACTAGCTCAGCTAGTCGCCTGGTAGGCGACCGCGTAGACTGCGCTGAATGACTACTTTCGCCGACCTTGGTCTGCCCAACGCCATCGTCTCTGTCTTGCAAAAACAGGGCATTGCCGAACCTTTCCCTATCCAGGAGGCGGCGATCCCTGATGCACTCGCCGGCGAAGACGTGCTCGGTCGCGGCCCGACGGGCTCCGGTAAGACGTTCACATTCGGCCTCCCTATGCTTGCCCGGCTCGCTGGAGCTCCAAGCACTCCCGGCCACCCGCGGGGGCTGGTGCTCGCACCAACGCGGGAGCTCGCGACGCAGATCCGGGAGCGTCTCGACGACCCGGCTGCGGCGCTCGGTTTACGGGTGCTTGACGTAGTTGGCGGTGTCAACATCAACCACCACATTCGCTCGCTTGCTGCCCCCGTCGACGTGTTGGTGGCCACCCCTGGCCGCGCCGAGGACCTGATTAACCAAAAGAAGCTCTCTTTTGATTCGGTGCAGATTACCGCGCTGGACGAGGCGGATCAGATGGCGGACATGGGGTTCCTCCCCCAAGTTCGCAAGTTGCTGGACCGCACCCCTACAAACGGGCAGCGTCTCCTCTTTTCCGCCACCCTAGACGGTGACGTGGAAAAACTCATTGAGCGCTACATGCACGACCCAGTCACTCACTCCACCGCGCCGGTTGAGGCCGCGGTGGACACCATGGAGCACTACCGCTTGATGGTCGGCGGACGGGAGCAGCGCAACGACATCGCGCTGCAAATCGCCGCCCGCGAGGGCAAAACCATCATGTTCATGCGCACTAAACACGGTGTGGACCGCCAGGTAAAAAAGTTGCGCCGCGTAGGGATTCCCGCCCAGGGGCTGCACGGCGACAAGGGCCAAGGTGCCCGGACCCGCGCGCTCGAGGGATTTGCTGACGGCTCCACTCCCGTCCTCGTGGCCACTGACATCGCCGCGCGCGGCATCGATGTCGACGACGTTTCGCTCGTTGTGCACGTGGATCCGCCCGCCGAGCACAAGGCCTACTTGCACCGCGCTGGCCGCACCGCTCGCGCCGGCACTTCAGGCACGGTGGTAACGCTCGTCATGGATGAGCAGGCGAAAGACGTCGCTCAGCTGCTACGTAAGGCGGGTGTGGACGCACCCGAAGTAAAGGTGGCTCCCATGTCGGAGACCTTGGTTACAATCACCGGTGCACGCACGCCGGAGGGTGCGCCCCTTCCCCCGCCGGGCCAGCCCCAGCAAGGACGAACGGGCACTGGCTCCGGTAGCCGTAGGGCGGGCAATAACCGGAACCGCAGCAACAACCGCGCGCATCGCGCGAACCGAAGTCGAAGGAGTAACGGCCGCTAAGGCACAGACCACCACCCATGGACCTCTTGTTCTCCATCCTCGCCCTCCTGGCGTTTGTGGTACTCACCGCGTCAACTGGACTCTTTGTTGCCATCGAGTTCGCCATGACCGGGCTCGAACGATCAACGATCGACGCTCACGTGAAAGATCGCGGTGACAGCACCGCGCGGGCTGTAGCTCGCGACCACTCCAACCTGTCTTTCGTCCTCTCCGGCGCTCAGTTGGGCATCACGGTGACCACGCTCGCTGCCGGTTTTCTTGCTGAGCCCGTGTTGGGCAGGTTCTTCACCCCCGCGCTCGAAGCCGTTGGTTTGCCTGCAAACGCCTCGTCAACCGTCGCACTCGTCCTCGCTCTCGTCGTGGCGACGTTGCTGTCAATGGTGTTCGGCGAACTGGTGCCGAAGAACGTGGCCATCACCGACCCGCTGAACACCGCGCGCGCTGTGGTGCCTCCGGTCCACTACTTCAATATGGTGGCAAAGCCGTTCATCAATTTCCTCAACGCCTCGGCGAACTGGGTGGTGCGGAAGATGGGTATCGAGCCTGCAGACGAGCTCGCGTCCGCCCGCTCCTCCCAAGAGCTGGGGGCGATGGTGCGCAGCTCTGCGGAGGCCGGCGGGTTGGACGCGGCAACCGCCGCCGTGATCGACCGCTCGTTGCGTTTCGGCGAAACCACCGCCGAAGAGGTGATGACACCGCGTTCCACCATTGACTCGCTGGATGCAGACGACACTGTTGCCGATTTGATCACTCTCGCCCGGCAAACGGGGCACTCCCGATTCCCTGTTCGCCGCGGCGACTTGGATGACACCCTCGGCGTGGTGCACATCAAGGATGCTTTTTCGGTGCCCCACGAGGATCGCGGGTCGACGAAGCTTGCTTCCCTCGCCCGCAGGGTGCCGTTCGTGCCAGGCACCCTCGACGGGGACTCGGTGCTCAACCGCGTGCGTTCCGCTGGTTCCCAGGTTGTCTTGGTGGCCGACGAGTACGGCGGAACTCAAGGTTTGGTCACCATCGAGGACCTGGTGGAGGAAATCCTCGGCGAGGTCTACGACGAGTACGACGACAAGGAAGGCGAGAAGGACTTCACCCGCTTCGGCACATCCTGGGAGGTATCCGGGCTTGTCAGACTGGACGAATTAGAGGAGCGGACCGGTTTCGCTGCCGCGGACGGGCCGTACGAGACGCTTGGCGGCTTGATCATGGCCACCCTCGGCCGGATTCCGGAACTTGGCGACGAGGTTGTGCTGCACGCGGCCGTGTCCAGTTTCCAGGAGGAGTTTCAGTCTGGAGGCGCCGGCGCCTGGCTGGCACAGGTCAGCGAGATGGATGGCCGCCGTATCGACCGGGCCATGCTTCGCCCAATCCCGCCGGAGGAGGCGAAATGAGTATCTGGATAGCCGCGCTCCTCATCATTGCCCTACTCGCCGTGAACGCGTTCTTCGTGGCCGTCGAGTTCGCGCTCGTCTCCTCCCGGAAGGATCGCCTTGAGTCTTTGCTCGCCCAAGGAAAGACGAAGGCGGAGGGAGTGCTCTACGCAACGGAGCACCTCTCGATCTATCTTGCCGGCGCGCAGTTCGGCATCACTGTGGCGTCCCTTGTACTCGGCAAGGTAGCCGAGCCTGCGATCGCCGCCTACATCGAGGCTCCGTTCGAATCACTCGGGTTGCCCGACGACCTGCTGCACCCGGTGTCGTTTGTCCTCGCACTGTTGATAATTTCATTCCTCCACATTCTGTTCGGTGAGATGGTGCCGAAAAACCTCGCCATCGCTGGTCCCGAGCAGATGGCGATGTGGTTGACGCCCGCGATGACGGTGTGGATGAAGATCACCCGCCCCGTTATAGAGTTGCTCAACTGGATCGCCCGAAAGACGCTGCTCTTGTTCGGCATCGAGCAGCGCGACGAGCTGGAATCAACCGTTGACCAGGAGCAACTCGCCAGCATGATCCAGGAGTCTCGGGAGGAGGGGCTGCTCGACGCCGAAGAAACCGTCCGACTCGCCAAGGCCCTGCGTCAGGACTCGCGGCAGCTGAAGGAGGCGATGATTCCGCTCGATCAGTTGAAGACCATCCCGTACGATCCGCGCGGCATCCGGCTTTCTGCGATCGAGCAGGCCGTCCAAGAGACGGGGTACTCGCGCTTTCCGGTGCGGATTGATGCCAGCTCGCTCGCCGGCTACGTCCACGTCAAGGACATCCTGGATCTCATGGAGTTCCCGCAGGGCGACCCCCGTGTGTCGCTGAAGCGGATCCGTCCGCTAACGACGATCGAGGGATCCCAGTCCATGGACGACGCGCTCGCCCAGCTTCACCGCCGCTCCGCGCACATGGCCGAGGTCCACGACAACGGCATGCTCGTGGGCGTGGTGGCTCTGGAGGACCTCATTGAGGAGTATGTGGGCACAGTGTCGGACTGGACCCACGAGGACGACTGATGCAGGTCCTCACCCCGGAGGAGTACCTGCCCCGTATCGCCGCGCACGAGGCACGCGCGGAGAAGTGGGCGGGGCCACGCGTCGCCCGGAGGGCGAGGGGCGAATACCACCCAGTCTGGGATTTCCTCTTCGACTACTACCCACAGCGGCCCTCTCACCTTAAGCGTTGGCATCCCGGGGCGGGCGTCTGCCTCACGGATGCAGAATCGCTCCCGCACACTCGCTGGCGAGACTACGTGACCGATGGCGACGGAACTGTGCGCCTCGATGTTCAACGCTTCCTCGACCATCGCCGCGGAGACGTAGAGGAGGCGGCGGCGATCCTTCGGTCCGTCGATAAGCGCGAGGCCCATTTCGATTGCTTCGGCATGCATGAGTGGGCGATGGTCTACCGCACTGATTCCCCTCGTCACAGTCTCCCCCTTCGCCTCGGTGCGGAGGGCACGAACGCCGTGGTGGAAACGCACACGGTGAAGTGCTCGCACTTCGATGCGTTCCGATTTTTTACGCCCGCTGCCCGTCCGCTGAACCTCACCGTACTGACGCGCGAGGGTCAGCCTGCCAACGACCAGGCTGGCTGCGTGCACGTGAGCATGGATTTATATAAGTGGGCGATGAAGCTTGGGCCGCTGGTGCCCGGCGAGCTGCTCCTGGATTGCTTTGAGCTAGCGGCGGACGCGCGCAGGCTGGACATGGAGGCCTCGCCATACGATTGCCGCGGCCTTGGGTTCGACGTGGTGGCCGTCGAAACCCCCGAGGGCAAAGCACAGTACGTGGCCCGACAACGCGAGCTGACGCGACGCGCGCAGCCGTTGCGTCGACGGCTTGTCGCCATCCTCGATGACGTGCACGAGGGCTAGACTCGGCAGAAGGTTTCCACTCGGTCGATTGAGAAGGCGGCGGTTCCGATGGCAAAGCACGCAAACGGCAAGAATAACTACAAGCTGTCGGGGGGCGCGATCGCCGTCATTGTTGCGCTAGCGCTTTTCATCGCGGTTGCCATTTGGTGGGTCGCCGGCCGCGGGAGTCAGAACCAGGAGAGCCAGGCACAAGAGTGTGTCGCGGGCGAGCTCACGCTCCCCATCGCAGCTGCAGACACGGAAGCGGGACACTCGCTTATCGACGCCTACGGGAAAACCCACCCAGTTGTCAGGGACTACTGCGTCCGAGCTGAACTCGTAGACGATGTCACTGACGCCGCGGTGTACCTCGCCCCCGACACCGGTGTGTCCCGTCAAATACTGGACAGCGCCGGGCGGAGCATCGCCGTATCTGATCCGAAGCCCGTATCCAGCCAGGCCGTCGGCGTGGCCGGGAAGGGCGAAGTCAAGCTCGAAGACCTGACAGTAGACAAGGTTCTTTTTCCCGTGCGGGACAATCCCACCGCATCCGCGCTCGTTGCTTCCCAGGTGGCGGGCAATGATAACGCTGCGGTCCAGGCACTCACCGCGCAGCGGATTGATTCCGCCGCGAACTTCGACGCGGCGAACGGCAAGGTCTTAGCGACGACGGAAACCACCGTCCCGGAGGGTTCGACCTTTACGCCGGTTGGTGCGAAGGCGGTATATGTCGCTTTTCCGCTGAATCAAAGCGACCGTGTGGACGAGAACCAGGCCCGAGCTGGCCAAGACTTCGCACGGGTCGCAGCCGAGCAGTTCGATGGTTCTGAAAAGGATCAACCCGTAATCTCCGACCTGGTGTGGGCGGCCGCGCTACCCGCAGGCGGGGAGGCCATCACCGGGGACACAGCGCAGAAGGGCAGTGACTCCGACGGCGCGGACCCGGCGAACCATGCCGGCTCCTTGGCAGCTGCGGACACGCTGTTTCTTCTCGACACTTCAGACGCCATGGCCCCGTATCTCCAGGCTGCAAAAGACGCCATTGCGGATGCTGCTGTCGAGCTTGGTGCTCAGGGTAAGCAGGTTGGCTTGTGGAATTACTCCTCGCCTCTGAATCCAGGCGTGCAGGTCGGCTACCGCCAGAACATCACCGTCTCCCCCGATGCCGACTCGGTGGCCGTTGCGGTGCGCAGGTTCCTCACCGGGGGTGTGCCGCAGACCCGCCAGGCTGTGGAAGCTGCGGCAGGCGTGTACGGCGGTTTGGAAACGACCACTCGCGTGGTAGTGGTGACTACGGGCACCGCCGATGCAGGCAACGACCAGGCATTCCTGGACGCGGTGCGAGGTGCCGCGGGCGACAAGGTGGAGATCACCGTTGTCCGCGTCGGCGGCGGTGAGGTGGACCACGCGCTCGAATCCGTGGCGGCACATACCGCCGATGCCGAGGAACCCGGAGACATCGCGGGTGCGCTCAACACGGTGGTGGGGCTGTAGCTTCCCGCTTTAGCGAGTGCGTACGCGAAAGCCCGGGCTGGAAGGGAGTGGATCCAGCCCGGGCTTCGACGCGGGTGACTAGGAGGTTTTGCGGCGGCGGCGATCGGCCAGCTCGTCGAAACCAATGACGTTACCTGCGTCCTCGTCCATCACACGCTCAGATGGGAAAGCCGAGATGGTGCCAGTGAGCTCCTTCATGATCTGAGGGACGGCAATACCGAACACCCCTTGCCCACCACCTAGCAGGTCGATGATTTCTTCGTTGGAGCGGCACTCGTAAACCGTGACTCCGTCGGAGACGAGGGTGATCTCGGCAATGTCCGAAACGCCGCGGTCGCGCAGTTTGTCCACCGCGAGGCGGATATTCTGCAGAGAGATTCCGGTGTCCAGTAACCCCTTGACGATTTTGAGGACCAGGATGTCTTTAAACGAGTACAAGCGTTGGGAACCGGATCCCTTGGCACCGCGGATGGAGGGGCGCACCAAACCGGTGCGCGCCCAATAATCGAGCTGGCGGTACGTGATGCCCGCAACCTGGCAGGCAATTGGCACCCGGTAGCCCACCTCGTCCGACGGGCCAACGTCGAAGAGCGATTCCTGTACTGCACCAAGCTGCTCGTCCTGGTTGTCCTCGATCATGCTCATGTAATTACTCCCATGAAAGTTAGCTGTGCGCCTAGTGGCTATTAAAGGCCAGCATACGCAGCTGGTCAATAGTCACATGCGTAACACGCCGAAACTCTCAAGGAAAACTTGAGGGTTTTACCCCTCCTCGGGGTCGCCCTCCCCCAAATCCGAGTCCTGCACCCCCAGGCTGCGCATCAGCGCCTCGAAGTCTGCGTCAGCCTGCGCGTCGCCACTGGCGGATGCAGATTGGTCCGGCATATTGCCGGTGTCGATCTCGGTTTCCAAATAGCGCATCGCGTCCTCTTCGGAAATGAACACCGAGGCTTGAGCGGCGACTGCATCGTCCACAGTCAGCTCCACATCAATCTCACTAGCCAACAGCAGCGCATCGCTGGCGCGCAGATCGATCTCCGTACCGCCGACGAGCGTCAAGGTAGCCATGAACGTTCCGTTGAGGTAGCTGGAGAGCTCGATCGCCTCAACGCCAGCGGTGACACCGCCGATAAGCTGCGCCAGCGCGTCTGTTGGGCGGGGACGGTTCGGTGCCCACCCATCGAGGCGGGCAGCCAACTCAGATCCCTCCATGGGTGGCAACCACACCGGAATGCACCGCCCGTTCGTTGAGCGCTGCAGGAGCGCGCAGAGAAAATCCTCTGGCCCAACCGGGAAAACGCCGAGAAGACTAACCGCCTCCATTAGCTCCCCAACTGCTTACGCAGCTCGTTCTTCACCAAGGACGCATGGAGGGAAACCACCAGAGCGGACATCTGCTGGGCGATCTCTTCAGCTTTTTGTTTCGCGGTGATCTTTCCGGATTTCGCCACCGGTTCCGCAACCTGGTTGATCATGTCCGCCTGACGTGCCGCCGCGGTACGCAATGACTTCAGGTGCCTCGCGTCGAAGCCGAACTCGGCGAGGGATAACGCGGTGGTCACGGTACGTACGTCGTCAGCCGTGAAAAGCCCTGCGGCATCCGGGGAAATTAGCCCGACCTCGATGTACTGGGCAATCGTTTCGGGATCGGCCTGCGCTTGCTCAGCCACGTCCGTGTCGGTGAGCTGGGTTGCCGACGGTGCCCGGAAATTCTCCGGAGAGATCATGGGTTCGGATTCACCCGCGCTCAGAATCGCGGTGACATGGCCGGAATCCATGGCCTCAAGCTGCTCACGGATGACCTTCAACGGGAGGTAGTTGTCCCGCTGGGTCACCAGGATATAGCGCAGGCGCTCAACGTCCTCGTCAGTGAAGCGGCGGTACCCGGAGGCGGTTCGCTGAGGGGTGATTAGGCCCTCAGACTCGAGGAACCTGATCTTAGAGACCGTCACGTCCGGAAACTCGGTGCGTAGGCGCTCCAACACCACGCCGATAGACATGGTCTTGGCAGGTTTGATGGCCTTGCCAGGCTTCGCAGCTGTGGCGGCGGGTGCCGTCTGACGGATTGCGCTCACGTGATCGAACTTTCCTCTAACTAGTTGCCGGCGGTGATGAAGACGAGACGAAACTTACCAATCTGAATTTCGTCACCGTTGGTCAGCTCCTGGGAGTTACGCGGCTCACGGTTCACGTAGGTGCCGTTGAGGGACCCGACATCCACGACCTCGTAGCCGCCCTCGTTGCGGCGGAACTCTGCGTGGCGGCGAGAAACAGTCACATCGTCCAGGAAGATGTCCGCCTCCGGGTGGCGGCCTGCCGTAGTGGATTCCTGATCCAGCAGGAAGCGTGCGCCTGCGTTAGGGCCACGCTTAACCACCAACAGCGCCTCCCCTTCAGAAAGCTGGTCCGCACCGGCAGCCGAGTCCACTGAGGATGCGGCCCCAGACTCCATTTCCTTGAGCAGGTCAGCGCGGAACACCGAGGTGGTTTCGACCTGGTTCTGCGGCGTGTTGTCGCTCATGGGTAACTCCTGACTTTCGAGTCGTGGTTGAGATCTCCCGCCATAATAGCGCCCGCCCCGTCCGCGGGTGCGGCTACCGGAGAATGGCTAGCGGAAAATATTTCCGATACCGGAAATGACAGAATTCCCGGAACCTGCGAGCGGGTTGTCAGAAACCATGTAGGTCCATGTGGCACTTGGGCGCTTCCACCCCGCGTCTTCCAGATGCGCCCCGTCCTCGTCGATATCCACGGTGTTGAACGTCTCCACCGCGGCAGCAACGGCACGGTTGGCCAGGTCTTTGAACTCTCGAACGGCGATGCGGTGGTACTCGTCGATAGGCGTCTCGCGCGCGATGGCGCGTAAGTGGATGGATTCGCGAACGTCGTCCATGAGCGCCAAATGCTCAGACCATTCCGCATCGAGATGGAAGAGCATGATGTCCCTGGCTGCCTGCTGGAGGACGGGTATGGGCAGGTGGGATAGTTCCGACGCGCGCTGCGGAGCCCGCTCAGCCAGCTCGCGCCAGGCTGTGTCAGTGTCCAACAGTGTGGCGCGACGCTCGTCCAAAATGTCACGGTGATCCGCCAACAGCTTGTTGTATTTCCAAGTCTGGGAGTGAATCTCCAGCAGCTGCCCTTCGGTGACGCGCTGGCAATGCTCAATGAAGTGTTGCGCCCTGTTGCCGGTGATTCGCCCGTCGGGATCGGGCTGCGCGGTGAACTGCTCGCCGTCCCCGCCTGTGGTGACAATGTCGTCGTCGAGTGAAACGAAGAAGACGCTCGTGCCCGGGTCACCCTGGCGGCCTGCCCGTCCGCGTAACTGATTATCCAGGCGGGCGGTTCGGTGGCGGGCCGTTCCCAGCACGGCCAGACCGCCTAGGGCCGCAACATCCTCGCGGTCGGCTTCGTTTGCCCCGCCGAGACGGATGTCCGTGCCGCGGCCGGCCATTTGGGTAGACACTGTCACCCGGCCCACATCGCCCGCCTCGGCAACAATCCGGGCCTCCTCCGCGTCATTCTTCGCGTTCAAGACGTTCACTGCGATGCCGCGCTGCCCGAGCGCGCCCGCAAGCGCCTCAGATTCGGCCACATCGTGCGTGCCCACCAGCACGGGCTGGCCTGTCTGGTGGATGCGCACAATCTCCTCGACTATGGCGGCGTTCTTCTCTTCCATCGTCGCGTAGATGTGATCCGCCTCGTCGAAACGCTGCAGCTCGTTGGCACGGTCGATCACCGAGACATGCAGGCCGTAAAACGAGCGCAACTGGTCGGTCGCCTCCACCGCGGTGCCGGTCATGCCGCAGACCAGCGGGTAGCGGCGCATCAACGCTTGCAAGGTGATGGAATCCAGGATCCGACCACCCTCCGACACGTCCAGTCCCTCTTTCGACTCCACCGCAGCCTGCAGCCCGTCCGGCCAGCGCTGCAACTCAGCAACGCGCCCCCGAGAGGCGTCCACCAGCGCGACCTTGCCGTCTTCGACGATGTAGTGCACGTCCCGGATGAGAAGCGCTTTGGCATGCAGCGCCAGGTTGACGCGGACCAACGTGGTGCCGATGTGTTCGTCGGAGTAAAGCGACTCGATACCCAGCAGGCGCTCGACATTCGACGCGCCCTCATCGGTGAGGAAGGCGTTGCGGCCCTCGGCGTCAATGGTGTAATCCCGTCCCTCCTGTAGGTGGGAAACGGCCTCCGTGATCTGGCCGGTTGCCTGCTTCGACCCCTCAGATCCGGCGAGCACCAGCGGCACGAGCGCTTCGTCCACGAGCACACTGTCCGCCTCGTCCACCAGCGCCACGTCTGCCGGCACCTGCACTGTCTGATCGCGGGAGGTGATCTGGTTGTCACGCAGGTGGTCAAAGCCGATCTCGGTCACGGGCGCGTAGATCACGTCGCAGCGGTACGCTGCCACGCGCTGATCGCGTGTCGACGCCTCCGTGACCGCCGCCACCCGCAATCCGAAAAACTCCACCAACGGACGCATCCACTCCGCATCTCGCGCGGCCAGGTAATTGTTCACCGTGATCAGATGGACCCGCTTGCCCTGCAGCGCGAAGCCGGTCGCGGCCATCGCGCCGACGAGCGTCTTGCCTTCGCCAGTAGCCATCTGGATCACGTCGCCCTCGAGCAGCCGCAGCACAGCCTGGTTCTGCACTTCGAAGGGGGTCATCCCCAACGTGCGCTGGGACGCCACGGAAAGCCCTGCGAGAAAGCGCGGCTTATCGGCTACCGCCCCGTCGCGCACAGTGGATCGGACGGTGGAGGCGAGCGAAGCGTCGTCGAGAAGCGACAGCTCCTCAATGAGCCCATGCGCGTTCGCCACCACGGCCTTCGACCTTTTGTTGTTGCGCTCCGAGGTGGAGCCCATGGCCTTCCAGAACCACTCAAACTTGCCCATAAATGGAAAGAATAACGCCAACGTGCCAAACGGTTGGTGCGACGATTAGTCTTGCAGCGAAAGTAACCGTGGCGCGCACTGCGCCGAGCCGCAGGAGGAAACGGCTACCAATGCTGTCAATGAACGTGAAAGTCCCGTCGTCGAAGGGCCACATGATGGCCGGCACCATCGACCGCCCGGACGGACCCGCACAGGCCTACGCGATCTTCGCCCACTGTTTCGCGGGCTCGCGACACACCCCGGGCGCCTCGCGCATCTCGAAGCAGTTAACGGAGCACGGCATTGCGACATTGCGCTTCGACTTCCCCGGCCTGGGCCAGTCTGAGGGCGAGTTTAGGAACACGTCGTTCTCCGAAAACGTCGACGACATCGTCGCTGCCGCCCAGTGGCTCGAAGAGAACTACAAGGCGCCGCAGCTACTCATGGGCCACTCCCTCGGCGGCGCGGCCGCACTCAAGGCAGCTACCCGCCCCGAGCTGAAAAAGATGATCAAAGCCGTAGCCACCGTCGGCGCGCCCTTCGATCCGGCGCACTCAGTACTGCACTACGCCCACGCCATCGGCGAGGCCGATGCGAACGGCTCCGTCGGCGTGGTGCTCGGCGGGCGCGAGCTGACCATCTCGCGCGAGTTCCTCGAGGACCTCGCGGATACCAACCCTGAGGAATACCTGCCCAAGCTGCGCAAGCCGCTGTTGCTCGTACACTCGCCTATCGACGTCACCGTCGGCATCGACAACGCCCAGAACATTTTTTCCCTGGCCCGCTACCCCAAGTCGCTGATGGCGCTGGACAAGGCGGACCACCTGCTCACCCGCCAGGGAACCGCGCAGCGTGCCGCAGACATCATCGGATCTTGGGCGGTGCAATACATCCAGCCGCTGTTCGTCCCGGCGAAGACGACCGACACCAACGCGGTGTCCTACTCCGCCCGCGGGACGAAGTACGGCGACGTGGTGCGCACCTCCGACGTCGCAATTACCACCGACCGTTCCAAAAACACCGGCGGCAAGGGCCAGGGTGTCACGTCGACCGGCCTGTACATGTCCGCGCTCGCGGTTAGTTGCTCTCAGGCAGTGCGTGAGGCAGCCAAGCGCATGTCGCTTGACGACGTCCGCGTGGAAGTCAACCACAACGGCGACGGCACGTTTACCCGCCTGATCACCCTCTACGGCGACCTGTCTGAAGACGAGGTGGAAACGCTACGCGCCGCCGGCGCCGCCTCCACCGTGGACGGTTACGTGAAGAAGGGCGAGATCGAAACAACCGTTGAAACAGCCTCGCTGGAGCGGCGCCGCCGCCAGAACAAGCTCCACCGCGCGGAGCGCCTGGGCAAGTAGTGGTGGGCGCATCCAGGCAGCAGGCGGGCTGGCGGGACTTGTGCCCGTGCGGGCAGGGCTTGCCGTACGAGGCGTGCTGCGGCCGCTACATCTCCGGCGGTTCCAACGCACCAACTGCCGAGGCACTGATGCGCTCGCGGTTCACGGCGTACGTGCGCGGCGCGGGCGATTACGTGGCGTCGACCTGGGCCGAGGAGACCCGACCCGCTGATCTGGCTGTGGACGCGTCCGGCGAGCCGTTCACCCAGCTCCAAATACTGGACACCGCCGGCGGCGGCCCCTTCGACGCCCAGGGCGTGGTGGAATTCGCCGCCCACTACCCCGGCGGGGTGATGCGGGAGCGCTCCCACTTCGAACGCCGCGCCGGACGGTGGGTCTACGTCGACGGTGTCATTCGGTGACCGGGCGGGTGACCAGCCGGTTTTGGCCACGTATGACAGTGCTGTAATATTTTCCGAGTTACCGTTTCGGTAGCGGATCGGGCTGTGGCGCAGTTTGGTAGCGCACCACACTGGGGGTGTGGGGGTCGCAGGTTCAAATCCTGTCAGTCCGACAAA
Source organism: Corynebacterium wankanglinii (assembly GCF_013601005.1). Classification (NCBI taxonomy): domain Bacteria; kingdom Bacillati; phylum Actinomycetota; class Actinomycetes; order Mycobacteriales; family Corynebacteriaceae; genus Corynebacterium; species Corynebacterium wankanglinii. The sequence goes on along the minus strand of NZ_JABFED010000002.1, from coordinate 21,615 downwards.
GCACTCTCTGGGGCGGGGGGCACCCGGTTAGGAGACGACCTTGCCGTTCGCGTCGTACGTGAAGAAGCCTTGGCCGGCCTCAAGGCCTGTCTTGCCCTCGGCAATCATCGGCTTCAGGGTCTGCTCGACAAAGTCTTTCTGCCACTCGGGTGCGTTTTCGTTGGACTCGATCACTGCGACCAGGGTGCGCACGCCGACGAGGTCCATGATTTCGATGGGCCCGCGCGGCGAGCCGGTGGAGTTACACCAATCGCGGTCGATGTCCGTGGGGTCTGCAATGTCGTGGTGCAGCAGGTACATGCCTGCGCTGAGCAGCGGCACGAGCAAGGTGTTGAGCACATAGCCCGGTTGCTCCCGCTTCAACCGCACAGGCACCATGTTTATCTGCTCTGCAAACTCGACGAGCTGCTCGACGTACTTCGGGTCGGTGCCCTCGTGCGGCATAATCTCGGCGGTGTTCTGAATCCAGATGTGGTTTGCAAAGTGCAGCGCCAGGAACCGTTCTGGGGCCCCGCTGGCGTCGGCGAACTTACTCGGCATGAGCGTGGAGGTGTTGGTGGCAAACACCGTGGTCTCCGGAGCGTACTCCCCAACCTGCGACCAAACCTTGCGCTTGAGCTCCAAGTTCTCGGGGATGGCCTCGATGACCAGATCCGCGTTCGCCAACGCCTCTTTCAGGTCGGACGTTTGTGTGAGGTTGGCATGCGCCGCCGCGATGGAATCGTCGTTCGCTGTCTCCAGCTCCTGTTTCATTTGCTCGCCTATGGCGTTGAACCGCTGCTTGCCGGCTGCGAGGGCCTCCTCGTTGATGTCGTAGGATACGACCTTCTTACCCGCGAAGGCGGACACGAAAGCAATCTGTGCGCCCAGGACACCTGCACCAAGTACTGTTACGTTATTGAATGTCATGGCCGTCACACTACGCCTGTATTTGCGACCACGGGGCGGTTTTCCTGTGATATTCACATCAGATCCGCACGGGCCACCGGCACCAAGCCGCTCCTCGCGCGCCGTCCCAATTCGACGTAATACGCCGCGTGCTTCAACCGCGCCTCGTAGGTCTCCGGCTCGAGGGTGCGCTTAACCTTTGCAGGCACGCCGGCGGCGAGGGAGAACGCGGGTAGCTCTTGGCCCTCCAGCACCACTGCCCCGCCGCCGACGATGCTGCCCCTGCCCACCCGCGAGCGCGAGAGCACCGTCGAGCTCATGCCGATCAAGCATCCCGGTTCGATGTGGCAACCGTGCACCATGGCCAGATGGCCGATGGTCACATCGTCTTCAAGCACGGTCTCCCCATCTGTGTCCACGTGCAACACGGATCCGTCCTGCACGTTGACGCGGTCGCCGATGCGGATCGCTCCCACATCGCCGCGGATGACCACTCCCGGCCAGATGTTGGCGTCCTCGCCGATAGTGACGTTGCCGATGATGGTGGCCTCGTCAGCGACGAACGCTGATGGGTGGATGCTTGGTGTTTTGCCTTCGAAGCTGTACATCATGCGCCCCATTGTGCCTCCGCGGATCCAGGGGCGTGCGGGTGTCGGCAGCGTCGCTGCCCGTCAACACACCACCCGCAGCGTGCCGGGCATCACAACAAACGTCGCCGCGTTGACTGCGCCGGCGCCGTCACCATCGAGTTCGAGGTGCTCGGGCTCCGTGAACTCCAAGGTGATACGTCTTCCCTCCAAATACTGCATCGCCCTCGGCAGACGGGCGGGCTCGCGCGCGGGGAGTTCATCGGGCAGTAGTGCGTTGATCCCGCCGCGGACGGTGTCTACAGCGAGTTTGCCGCCAATCTCCGCCCAGTCTGCTACATCTTCGGCGCGCAGCACTACGCCGTCGAGAATGCCGTCGTCCGGCCGCGCCTCGGGCAGCAACGGGATACGGCCGACCAGATCGCTGCAGTTTCCAACGATGCATGAGTGCAACGAGGTGATGACCGAAGGTTCGTCATCAAGCGTAATGCTCGCGTCGATACTGTTGCCGCCGCCGAGGGACTGCAACACCGCGGGAACGTAGGCCAAAGGGCCCACGGCTGCCTTCAGGCTCTCGCGCGTCCGGTGGATCATGCCGGCGTCTACCCCGACGCCCGCCATCACTGCGAAACCGGAGTGCTCGGTGTGCCCGTCCGGGTAGGTCAGTTCGGCTCGGCAGAGGTCGATGAGCCGGTCACCCCCGCTAAACGCCCGCTGCACCGCGGATTCCAGCAATAGCGGCACGCCCAAGTTTCGCGCGAGCATATTGCCAGTGCCCGCCGGCACAATGGCCATCGGGACGTGCGAGCCCGAGACGGCGAGGGCCACCATGCGGACGGTTCCGTCGCCGCCGGCCGCAATGATCAAATCCGTTCCCTCTTCCAGCGCGCGGGATGCCTGAGTAAAACCGGGCCCCTCCGCAGTCGTTGCGGACCAAGTGACGCTTGCGCCCGGCCAGCTATAGCGCTCCACAGCACGCCGCAAGCGGCCGACGTGGACCTTCGTGGGGTTATACACAACCGTGACCTGCGGGGGTGGAGCATCTCTCACGGCGCATATCGTAGCTGCGCCCTGCGTAACCTGCCCTACGAAACCCCGACGCCGAAAAACCGCAACACTGCGCGGGTTGCAAACCCGGAAGAAACTGACGCAGAGGTATCAGCGGTGCCGCCCGGCCACACGTGCGATCCGCCCTCGATGCGGTAGTGCTCGAGTGCGGCGTCGCAGTCGTCCCAGGTGGCCTGCACGACCGTGTCCGAGAGACGAATTTCCTCCTCACGGGCGCAGTGGTTGCGCACCGCCGCCTCCACAAGCATGTCGTGTGTAGAGTCGTACACCGTCTCATGGCGCTCGCCACCGTTGTAGGAAATCACCGGGTCCGCAGTGCCGTGGAAGTCGATGTGTTTCATGGGGATCTGTGAGCACCCCTCGGATACCCGCTGGTAAAACGCACCCGCAACCGTGGCCACACCCGTAAATTCCTGCGGCCGCTGGCAACCCACAAACGCCGCGAACCCGCCGCCGTTGGAGAAACCGGCAGCGAACACCCGCGCCCGGTCGATGGAGAACTCCTCCTCCAGCTGCGAAACCACGTCATCCACAAACGTGAGGTCCTGCTGCCCCGTTGTTGTCGCGTACGGTGCTGGCGCCCAAGCGTTGTCCACTCCGTCCATGAATGCGACCACTGCGTCCGCCTTATCCAGCTGGGTGTGTTCCCGCATCCTCTGGGCATCCTCCCGGTAGCCGTGGAATACGAGAATCAGCGGCAGCCGCTCACGTTGCCGGGCGCCCTTCGGCACCGACAGCACGTAGTCCCGCTTCAACCCTGCGGAGGTGATCTGGCGCCGCTCCACGGATGGGTCCGACCACGGCTCCACCTCCCGCACCACGTCCTCCGGGGCCTCCGGCCGCGTGGAAATGGCGGTGCGCAGCCGTGACGGATCTCCAGAGCACCCGGCCACGCTGAAGCAGCTCACCGCAAGGCCGACAGCTAAGGCTACGCGAATCACGGGGCGGTCCAACACGGAAGGTAGATTAGACTATCGTGCACGCGAGCGGAACACAGCCAGGACCGAGCCGGAAAGCCGGGCCGACGTTCAAAGACCCCTCGCACAGAAGCAGCGCCGCTGAGGCGTTCGCCCGAGATGCTGTGCGCTACAACGCAGCCCGTCCCTCCTACCCCGCGTCCCTTGCGCAGCTCGTGGGCCCCGGCATCGTGTGCGACGTCGGAGCGGGCACGGGCAAGTTCACACAGTTGCTTATCGACGGCTCACGTTCCGTCTACGCATGCGACCCCAGCGAGGACATGGCCAGGGTGTTCCACCGCGAACTGCCCAGCGTGCCCGTCTGGCGCGCCACCGCCGAGGCAACGGGCCTCTCCTCCAACTCCATGGACGTACTCACCTGCGCCCAGTCGTGGCACTGGGTGGACTCGGCCGCCGCCAGCGCCGAAGCCGACCGCGTGATCCGCCCCGGCGGCCGCCTCGTGCTCTGCTGGAACACCCTGGCAGTGCGGCACCCCTGGGTACTGCGGCTGAGCCGCATCATGCACTCCGGGGACGTGCAACGAGAAGGCTTTTACCCCCGTGTTGCCGCGCCGTGGCAGCTCGAGAGGGAAATGCGGGAGGAATGGTTCCATCCCATCGCCGTCGAAGACTGCTTCGAGCTTATGGCCACCCGCTCCTACTGGCTCAAGGCGAACGGCCGCACCCGCGCCAAGATGGAAACCAACCTGAGCTGGTACCTCTACGAACGCCTCGGTTTCGACCCCGGCGACACCGTTCCCCTGCCGTACCGTACCGACGCGTTCGTCTACTCCCGCTCACCCGTCCGGGTGGGATCGTGAGGGCATAGGTGCGCCCCAGCCCGCCCCACCGTGCGCTGGCGCAGCGCGTTAGCCCTTCTTGCCACGGCGCTCGCGTACGCGCACCGCGATGCGCACCGGTGTGCCGTGGTAGCCGAACTGCTCGCGGAACTTGCGTTCTAGGTAGCGGCGGTAACCGGCGTCCAGGAAGCCGGTGGTAAACAGCACGATTGTCGGCGGACGGGTGCTGGCCATCGTGGCGAACAGCAGCTTGGGTAGGCGGTTGTTCTTCATCGGCGGCGGATTCGCCGCGATCGCGTCACGCAGCCAGTTGTTCAGTTGGCCAGTGGAAATGCGCTCGTCCCAATTCTCCAGCGCCTCCTTCATCGCCGGCTCGAGGCGATGCAGGCCACGGCCGGTGTCCGCGGAAATATTGAGTTTGGTCACCCACTTGAGCTGGCCCATGGTCTCGTCGAACTCGCGGTCGAAGTCGTACCGGCGGTCCTCATCCATCAGGTCCCACTTGTTAAAGCAGATAACCATCGCCTTGCCGGCTTCGAGCACCACGGAGATGACTCGCTGATCCTGCTCGGAGATTTCCTCGGAGGCGTCGATAAGCACCACGCACACCTCGGCGGCCTCGATCGTGCCGCGTGTGCGCAACGACGCGTAGTACTCGTGGCCTTGAGCGTTTTTCACCTTCTTGCGCAGACCTGCGGTATCGATGAACGTCCACAGGTCGTCATCCAGCTGCACCAGTTCGTCCACCGGGTCCACGGTCGTGCCAGCGACGTTGTCCACCACCGAACGGTTGGACTTGGTCAGCTTATTCAGCAGACTGGATTTGCCCACGTTCGGGCGGCCCACTAGCGCCACGCGGCGGGGTCCGCCGGTAATCGATTCCTTCATGCGCGGTTCGTCCGGAAACAGGCGCAGGATCTCGTCCAACACGTCGGCGCCGCCGCGGCCGTGGAGCGCGGAAACCGGCCATGGGTCTCCCAGACCCAGCGAGTAGAACTCGGCCACGTCGCCCCACTGGCTGTCCGACTCGAACTTGTTGGCCACCAAGATCACAGGCACTTCGGCGCGCTGGAGGTTTCGCGCCATCACAGCGTCGGTCTCCGTCACGCTCGTCTTCGCGTCGACCACCATCACAATAACGTCCGAGGTGGCCATGGCCGCCTCGGCCTGGCGGGCGATCGCGGCGTGGATGCCTTTCGCGTCGGGGTCCCAGCCGCCCGTGTCCTGCACCCAGAAACGGCGCCCACCCCAGTCGGTGATGTAGCTGACGCGGTCGCGGGTGACGCCCGGGTGGTCCTCCACCACGGCCTCGCGGCGGCCAATGAAACGGTTGACCAGGGAGGACTTGCCCACGTTCGGGCGCCCGACAATAGACACCGTCGGCAGCGCCTCGGTGACCACATCTGGCTGCGCGATGCCGTACTCAGCCTCGAGTGCAGCCCACTCATCCTCGGTCAGCTCGCCGTCGCTGGCGTAGCCGTCGCCGTAGTCGGCCTCGCCGAAGTCGGTGTCGTCGAACCCATCCAGGTCTTCCTCCGCGTCGAAGTCCTTGTCTTCGTAGTACTCCGCATCGTCGGCACCGACTTCGTAGGCCTCCATCTCGCCGTAGCCGGACGCGTCGATTCCCGGCTGGATGAACTCGGTTTCAGGCTCTAGGTGCTCCCCGCTGCCACCGATGTTGTCATTGCGCTCGTTCATCGTGCGCTCCTTTCCACGACCTCGGTCAGGGCCGCGAGGACCTCGTCCGGGGTCATCTCGGAGGTGTCTACCAACACAGCGTCCTCCGCAGGCCTCAGTGGGCTGGTAGCGCGGGAGGAATCCGCCTCATCACGACGCTGCACGTCCGCCAGCACGGCCTCGAAATCTGCCTTCCGCCCGGCCGCGACATCTTGCTCGAACCGGCGCTTTGCTCGTACCTCAGCGCTGGCGGTCATAAACACCTTTGCCGGCGCATCCGGCAGAACGACGGTGCCGATATCCCGCCCCTCCACAATTGCTCGACCCGCTTCACGTGCCAGCTTGCGCTGCAGCTCAACCAGGTTCGTGCGCACCTCGGGGATTGCCGACACCGCAGAGACGTGGCGCGTGACCTCAGCACCGCGGATTTCCGCCTTCACATCTTCGCCTCCGAGGAGCACCTGGGTGGAATCCGGGTCGTCGGATACTTCCAAGGGAAGCTCAGCCGTCGCCTCGATCACCCTGGGGGTGTCGGCCGGGTCGACACCCGCGCGCAGCACAGCCAAGGTGGCCACTCGGTACATTGCCCCGGTATCCACGTACTTTGCGTCTAGACGCTTTGCCAAGGCGCGGCACATGGTGGACTTGCCGGTGCCCGAAGGCCCGTCGACAGCCACGATCAGCCCACCGTGCGGCATGTTCGAAAATTGCGCAGCCATTACATCCCCACCGCCTTGTAAAGCGAAGCGAGTTCCGATGAGTTCAATGCACGCATGGATCCAGGCTTCATGTCCCCCAGCTGCACCGTGTGGAACTTCGTGCGGACCAGCCGCTGCACCGGGTACCCCGCCTGCTTCAGCATGCGACGTACGATGTGCTTGCGGCCATCGTGCAATTCCACGCGCACAATGGACTGGCCGTTGTGCACGTCCACAATCTGGGCGTAGTCGACCTTCGCGGGGCCGTCGTCAAGCTCAATGCCCTGCCTGAGCTCCTTGACCAGGGTGTTGTTCGCCTCGCCCAGCACCGTGGCCAGGTACGTCTTAGCCACTTCGTACTTGGGGTGCGTCAAACGGTTCGCCATCTCACCATCGTTGGTGAGCAAAAGCAGCCCTTCCGTGTCCGCATCCAAGCGGCCAACGTGGAACAGGCGCTGCCCGGAGGCGGTTCGTTCGGACAAATAGGAGCCAACGGACACGCGGTCCAGCTCGTCCTTCATCGTGGAGTGGACCCCGCGCGGTTTGTTAAACGCGAAGTATTCATGCTCCTCGTTGACGTTGATGCGCGCGCCGTCAACGCGGATGATGTCCACGTTCGGGTTAACACGCATACCCTGGCGTGTGACGATGGAGCCGTTGACCTCAACGCGGCCCTGCTCGATCATGGCCTCCGCGTGACGGCGGGACGCGACCCCCGCCTGGGCCAACACCTTTTGCAGGCGCACCCCCTCGGTAGCCGCCTTGGCTGCGTCGGGGTCTTCGTCCCACCAGTTGTCATCCAACGGGCTGGGTTCATTCTTCGCGGCATTTTCGCGCCGCTTGTTTAAACGGACATTCTGTTTCTTCGCCGGCTTGGCGTAAGAGATGTAGAACGGGTCGTCCTTCTCACGCTTTTCCGGTGTGCCGTCTCGGCGAGCGGGTGGAGTCATGGTTGCCGAGCCTACCAGGCGTCCTCGATAGAATCGATGTCCGGAAGTAGCGGGGCCAGCTCCGGTAAACGCTCCAACGAGTCGATGCCGAGCAGCTCCAGAAACAGCTCGGTGGTGACGTAGCGGTGCGCGCCGTGGTCGCCTGCCTCTTGCCCGACCTCGCCGGGATCCACCTCTGCAATCAACCCGCGTAACACCAACGTACGCATCACGCCGTCCACGTTGACCCCGCGAACACCCGCGACCTCTGCACGCGTCACTGGCTGACGGTAGGCCACCACAGCGAGTGTTTCCATAGCCGCACGGGAAAGCTTTTTCTGGGTGCCGTCCAACAGGAACGCCTCCACGGCCTCAGCGTTACCCGTGCGGGTGTACAGCCGCCAGCCCTCCACCGTCTCGCGCAAGTCCATGCCGGAACCGCGCGCATCCAGCTCCCGGGAGAACCCGCGTAGCTGCTCGGAGACCTCTTCAGCCGTTGCGCCGAGCGCACTTGCCAACTGTTCCACGGCTACGGGCGCGTCAACGACCAGCAGCACGGACTCGATGCGGGAGCGCAGTTGAGAGACCATGGGCAAGCTTTCCATGGTTGCGCAGTGTATCGGGGCCCTATGTCCAGTTCGACGCTGCCACCACCGTTGGGTCGACGTCCAGGCCAGTCCAGGACACGTCCAGCCGCCCAAGCGCCTCGGTTTGTTCCGCCTCCACCGCCTTGGCCTTATACAGCTCCAGCAGGGCAAGGAAGCGACCCACCACTTCCATCGAACGGGTGCAGTCGCGCGTGAGCGCCGCAAACGTCAGCCAGGCCCCTGAGCCGGCAAGCTTCAAGGTGTCGAGCATTTTGCCGGCCTGTTCGGGAACGGACACCGCCACCGCGTGCAGGTGGTCCGTCCGGACCTCTTCCGGCGGACGGGGGCGAAACACGCTGGCTGCAAGCTCCGCGAAACTCGCCGGCGTATGCGCCAACTCGACCGGAGGCAGCAGATCTACAAACCTCGGTTCCATAGACACGGCGCGCGGATAGCGACGTGCTGCGTTTTGCTGCCACTCGGCGAACTGGTCGGCTACGCGCTGGTACGCGCGGTACTGCAGCAACCTTGCAAACAGCAGGTCACGGGCTTCCAACAGTTCCAAATCCTCGACGCTGTCCCCGTCGTTGCCAGGAAGCAGACGCGCGGTTTTCAGGTCGAGCAGTGTCGCCGCCACCACGAGGAACTCCGTGACCTCATCTAGCGCCTCCGACTCACCCAGCGCCCGGGTATAGGCGATGAACTCGTCGGTGACTTCGGCGAGCGCCACCTCAGTAACATCCAGCTTCCTCGACTGAATGAGACTGAGCAGCAGATCGAATGGCCCCTCGAAATTCTGCAGCGCGAGCGTAAACCCGGTGATCTCGGGTTGCTGGTAACGCTCGGGGGCGTTGTCGCCCACTAGCTCGTGCGCTCCAAAACCTCGAGGGCCAAGTCGCGGTACTGCTGCGCACCCTGGGAATTCGGTGCCCACGTAATGATCGGCTCGCCGGCCACCGACGTCTCCGGGAAGCGGACGGTACGGGTGATAACAGTGTCAAAAACACGGTCGCCGAATACTTCGACAACCCGGTCCATCACTTCTCGGGCGTGAGTGGTTCGCCGGTCGAACATGGTGACAAGGATGCCGACAATGTCTAGGTCGAAATTGATGCGGTCGCGCACCTTTTCCACCGTGTCAGTCAAGAGCGCCAGGCCGCGGAGGGAGAAGTACTCGCACTCCATCGGGATGATCACGCCCTGCGAACAGGCGAGCGCGTTGACGGTGAGCAGGCCGAGAGACGGCCCGCAATCGAGGATAATGAAGTCGTATTCTCCCCGTACAGGACGCAGTGCTCTGGCAAGCGTGTGTTCGCGGCCAACCTCGTTGACCAGCTGAATTTCCGCTGCGGACAGGTCGATGTTCGCCGGAACCACGTCGAGCCCGGAGACGTTCGTTTTGTGAATCGCGGCGTGAATGCTCGCCGTGGTGTCAAACAGGAGGTCGTAGACCGTGACCTGCTCTTCCTCGTACGAGACGCCGAGCCCGGCAGAAAGCGCTCCCTGCGGGTCGAGGTCCACCAGCAAGACTTTGCGCCCCTGCTCCGCTAAACACGCCCCCAGGTTGATCGTCGAGGTAGTTTTACCCACACCACCCTTCTGATTCACCATGGAAATCACGGTGGCTGGCCCGTGTTTGTCCAGTTCTTTCGGCTGGGCGAACTCACGCCACGGCCGCCCGGTCAGAAACGTTTTCTGGTCCGCAGCGTCAAACAGCGCCTCGTCCGCCATGGCCTGCCCTTTCCATCAATCACGTCCAAACCCTTGACTTACGTCATCTTACAACGTTGTCATTACGCCCGCCCGCGCCTCCTGCGCAGCAGGGCGATCAAGAGCGCAAGAGCCGCAAGCAGCGAAACTCCGGCGACAACCAGCGGCAGCACACTGCTTCTCGACGACGTCCCGTCAACCCCACGTCCTTGATTCTCCGTGGCATATGCGCCGGACTCGCTTTCGGAGTCGTCCCCTTCCGCTCGCTCAACTGCTGCGTTCGTTGCGGTGACCACCACCACGAACTCCGCTTTGCCGTCCCGCACCATCTCCATGATGAACGGGTTATCCGGCGTCTCGCCTTCCGGATACGTGAGGGTCAGCGTCCGGCTCGTCTTGTCCACCTTGCGCTCGACACCTTCGATGATGTGTCCGTTGACGTCCAGGTAGCGAAGCGTGGCCCCCTCGGTGTCGTAGCTCGCGTACTTCAGCAGATCTTTCACTCGACTGAGCGGCACCTTCACAACTAGCTGGTTGCCCCGTATCTCACCGTCGAAGTAAAGCTTCTTGGCGGCTGTGCTGTCTGCAGGCTCAGCCCTGGATCGTTGCGGGTGGGACACCTTGGGTGCAGGAGCTACACCGCTGCCGCCTGCCCTGCCAGCGTCTTTACCCCCTCCGTCCGGCGTGCTATTTGCGGCTCCACCATTTCCTGCGGAGCTACTGTTACCCTCCGGTGCGGGGTCCGCCCCGCGCGGCGCGGGATCCGACCCGGTATCTGCGGCTGCGTCGCCGACGGCCACGAGGTTCACCGTCGCCGTATAGCCACCGGCGCTCGCCGGTACTGCGGCGGTGGCCCCGGGCTGGTCGGGAGCACTCACCGTCACGGACGTCCCGGACGACGTCACGGTCCAGCCGCCCGATGAGTAATTCACGTTGACTGGCACGCCCACATCCACCGTCGTGCTTTGCCCTGCTGGTACCGAAATCTCCCCGGGCAGCATCGATTGCACCTGTTGCGGGCTCAAGCCTTCTGGCAATTGCGCGCTGGCTGTCGGGTGCAGCGGCATTGCTAGAAGCGCGACGGCGGGCAGCGTCGCTGCAGCGATCATCCGCGGGCGCCGAATGGTAGTTCGCATGTGTTGAGGTCCTCTCGTCCGGAACAGGGGGCAGACAGCGATGCCCAAGTTAAGAGGACGAGTCTACGCACGCGGGTGGGTACTGCGCCAAACTTCGCGCAGGTTATCCGCTGTGATGTGGGTGTAAATCTGCGTGGTGGTAACTGAAGCGTGGCCGAGGAGTTCCTGCACACTGCGAACGTCAGCTCCGCCCTCTAACAGGTGCGTGGCAAAGGAGTGCCGCAGGGTGTGTGGGGAGACCTCTTTGTCAATGCCCGCGCGCTGGGCCGCGTGCTTGATCGCGTTCCATGCACTCTGGCGGGATAACGGACCCCCGCGCTTGTTCAGTAGCAGCGCGTGCGATGATCCGTTGGCAAACGCTGGGCGACCTCGTACCAGGTACGCCTGCAACGCTTCCTGAGCCTTCGACCCGAGAGGCACCAGGCGCTGCTTGTTGCCCTTGCCCGTGACGGCGAGTACGCCGCCGTGCTCGCCGTCCAACGCTGCAGTTGCATCGTCGACGCTCAAACCCAGCACTTCCGAGACGCGGGCACCTGTGGCGTAGAGGGTTTCTAACAACGCCTTATCGCGCAAACCTGACGGCGTCTCGGTTGGGCAGGCGTCGAGAAGCGCAGCGACCTCGTCGATGCTGAGAGTATCCGGGAGCCGCTCGCCTGCCGACGGCGGGGAAACATCCGCAGCAGCGTCTGCCGGAAGCACGCCCTCTTCAACCCCGAACTTGTGCAGCCCGCGGGCAACAGTCAGAGCGCGACCCGCAGATGACGCCGCGAGCGGCCGCGCCCCATCCACGCCGCGCCGGAGATCGGCGACATACGCCTCAATGTCCGTGGGCGTGACCTGGGTCAGGTCGTGCAGGCCCGCACCGGCGAGCCAAGCGGTGTACCGGCGCACATCACGGGAATAGTTGCTCAGCGTGTGGGGTGAGACCCCTCGCTCCACCGCAAGATGGGTCAGCCAACGCTGCGCCAGCGAATCAGCGTCCACCCGTAGAAATCCGCTTCATATCCGGCACGATGCCTTGCCTCGCCCGTCGGTCCGCCAACGACGCCGGACGGAAGTGGAACGGTTCCCCCACGCTCCGGGGCCTATCCCCGCGGGCGACGAGACGGGCGGCAGCGAGGATGCCCGAGACCGCAATCGAATTCGCGATGGCACCCGCGAGCGCGTTGTCTGCAGCCTCGTCGAGGTCCATCCACAGCAACCCCATGTCGGCCTCCTCGTTTTCCGCCTCCGGCCGGTCCACGTCCGTCAAACCGCGGGCGATAAACACACGCACGGCTTCCTCCGCGAACCCCGGCGACGTCACAAGATCCACCAGGACACCCCACTCGTCGGCGGCCAGGCCAGCCTCCTCCTGGAGCTCACGTTTCGCACAGGTCAGCTCGTCCTCTGCGTGCATATCCAGTAAACCGGCAGGCAGCTCGAGCAACCGCTCCCCCACGCTATGGCGGTACTGCTCCACCAGGGCTACTCGGCCGTTGTCGTCGAGAGCCACGACAGCGACCGCGCCGAAGTGCTCCACAATCTCGCGGGCAGCCTCGGTACCGCCCGGCATGACAACCTGGTCGCGGCGCACCGCAATTATCGGTGCGTCAAGCAGGACCTCAGACTCAGTAACGCTGAATTCGTGGCTCATGGGCTCTACCCTACGAGTTTTACATCTCGGGGGCGCCGCTGGACACGGCTAGCACGGTCTTGATACGCCCGGCTTCGCGGTCCACACCGCCTACAACTTTCACACCGTCAATGAGGGCGGGGCGGGCACCTTGCGTGGCCAGCGCCGTCCTGCCCTGCGCCCCAATTGCCTTGGCAAAGTCGCTGACAAGCTTCGCGCTGAATTCCCCACTGCGCTCGGGGCCGTCCACAATGACGATTGCCTCGGCGGGAACGAGCGATCCGCTGAACTCAATAAATCCAGCCTGCTGCAGCGTTTCCAGCACTAGCGTGCGGTCTTCGGGCGAAGTTTTGGATTCACCGGAGGCGCCGTCGCTGAGCAGCACTGCGGCGAGCGACTCCCCGGCGTGCGTGCCCGGTGAGCGGTCCTGGACCGACAACTGCGCGCCTGAGGGCAAGGTGTTTGCCACGATGGTGGACAGCTCATCCGCACCAGCCTGGTCGGTGAAACGCTCCGTAAGCGTGAGCTCGCCCGAATCAGAAGCGCCAGCGGCGTTAAGCAGCCAACGCACGGACTCGACATCGTCGGCGTCAGCCTCGGCAGTGCGCACGATGGTGACTGCAACGTCCTTGAGCGCCCCAGACACGATTGAGCCGGACTCCTGTGCGAGCAGATCGTCGGCTTCCTCCGCGCGCGCTTCCGCCGCGGCGAGGGCTTCCTCATCGACATTCGCCTTCGCCTCGGGCTTGAACTCGGAAAACCCCAAGTCCACCGAACCCGGCATGGCGGGAGCCAAAACTAACGCACCCAGAGCGACACCGAGCGCCAGCCCCCAGCCCAGACCCGCAGCAATGAGTCCAGCCCTGCCCTTCGTCTTTGCCATCAATGCCTCCTAGCTGCCCAAGCCGTTGAACCAGTCGCGCGCCGTCAATACGATCGTGTTCCACGTATCCACGAGATTGCCGGCGAAGTTGCCATCGCCGCCCAAGCCTGCGATAAGGATTACAACGGCGGCTGCCACTAACACGCCGAGAATCGCCCAAGCCCACGCCACTCCAGCACCGGATTCCACGGCGTAGAGGTTAGTGATGACGCTTGAATCCACGATCTTGCGCCCGGCCTTCAGCCTCGCCAGCAACGCGGCGGGTTCCGTCACCGGGGTGCCAGCCGTAGTCGCCGAGTCCGCGAAGATGCGGTCGAGTTCCACGGGCTGCCCCACCGTCACAATCATCTCCGCATCGTGAAAAGTGGCCAACAAAATGGCCAAGTCCGTGGGGGAATCCGTGGCCGCCGGGAACGTCATCGCGCCCACTCCCAGATCTTGGATGCGCTCAAGCCCCGGTGCGTAGCCGTCCGGATCAGCCGGCAGTATTACCCGTGCGTCAGACCGCAGGTTTTCCGCGGCCACATCTGTCGGGTCCCCAACGATGATGTCCGGCGCATACCCCATGTCTGCGAGCGTGTCGGCAGCGGAGCCGACGCCAATGACCACGGGCGTGTACTCCTGCATGAAGTTCTTCAGCTCTGTCAACCGCTGCCGTGTATCCGGCGCTGGAGAGACGACGACAACTTTCCGGTCAGCCATCACGTCGCCGAGCTCGGGCGCTCCCACCCCGTCGATGAGCAGTGCCGCCTCGGAGTGGATGAACTCGATAGTGTTGCCGAAGTAGGCCTCCATATTCTCCACCAGTCCGCGCTGCGCTTGTGCGAACGTCGCGTCCACCTCGCTTCGGCTCACCGGCTGTGCCTGGCCGGCAACCTTGCGGCCGACGGTAATCTGACCGGTCGACGAGACCGTGACCTTCTTGCCGTCGCGGATCTTCGCGCGCATCTCGGTACCCGCCGCCTCGAATAGCGGAACGCCTGCGTCGAGAAGCAAATGCGGACCAAATGTGGGCAGGGTACCGGTCGAGTACGGGGCAAGATTGACGACGGCCGCCGGGCGGTGCGAGATGATCTGCTCGGCGAGGCGGCGCTGCATGTCGGGGGAATCGACAAACACGATGTCGCCCTCACCTAACTTGCCCAGTCCTTTGCCCTGCGGCGTGCAGTCACGCAAAGTACCGCGCAGTTCAGCCGAGGGCGGTTCCTTCGTGGGTTCTACGGCGGAGGGTGCAACAGTCATGCGCATCATTGTGCAACGGTGACCTGCTTAAACCGGGGAGGCGCGCGGGGGTTTAGCCGCGTAACTGCTCGATCTCGCTCTGCGCACGAGCGAACAACTCCGCCGCGTGGGCGCGCCCCGTATCCGAGTCGTCCATTCCCGCCATCATGCGGGCAAGCTCCTCGATACGCGCCTCGTTATCGAGGACCGCAACCCCCGATGTCACCGCCTCATCGCCGACGTCTTTGGACACGTGCAAATGCGTATCAGCGTACGCCGCCACCTGCGGCAGGTGCGTGACCACGATGACCTGGTTGCCGCGAGCCAGCCTGGCGAGGCGCCGGCCGATCTCCACGGCCGCACGCCCGCCCACGCCCGCATCGACCTCGTCGAAGACCAACGTGGCGCCGCTTGAGGATTCAGAGAGGATCACCTCGAGCGCCAGCATGACTCGGGAGAGCTCACCGCCAGACGCGCTGGTTGCCAGCGGCTTCGGATCCAGCGATGCGTTCGGCGCGAGCAGGATCTCTACCGCATCCGCACCGTCTCGGCCGTACGGCGCCTCCGCTACCTCGACAGTGAGCTGTGCCTTTGGCATCGCCAACCCGTGTAACTCCTCAGTCACCGCGGCACCCAGTTCTGCCGCAGCCTTAACCCGTGCCTTCGTGAGTGCGCCAGCGCGCTGCTTCATACCGCGTTCGAGTTCGGCTACCTTCGCCTTCAGCTTTTCGACGGCACCTTCGGACGTATCTATCCTGGCCAGCCTCGCCCCAGCCTTCTCACGCCATGCCACAATCCCTGCCGCGTCAGGAGCGTATTTTCGCGTTAACGCTTTGATCTCCTGCTGGCGTTGCAAGAGGCGCTCCAGCTCCTCAGGGTCGGAAGGAAGACTCCCCATGTAGCTGCCCAGCTCCGCCGAGACGTCGGAAAGCACCCCGGCCACGTCGCCGAGGCGTGCCCCTAAATCCCTGAGCTCCTGGTCGCTCGCGCCTTCGAGCGCCGCCTGCGCCCTTCCCACAAGATCTGAAGCCGGCTCTTCCTCCCCGCCGACCCCGCCGACCCCGCCGACGGCATCGGCACCGTCGATAGCCACAAGCGCAATCTCCGCCGCCTCACGTAGCGCATCGACATCCTGGAGACGGTTGATGGTGGCCACCAGCTCGTCGTCCTCTCCGGCCTGGAGGGCAACCGCGTCGATTTCCTCGATGGCGAACTGCAGGCGGTCAACCTCTTGAGCAAGCTCCAAGCGCTTCTCCGTGCGGTCTTTGAGGTCCTTGGAAGCCGCCCGCCAGGCAGTGTATGCATCACGGTACGCATCGAGCCTGGCCCGTATAGCGGGGTCGTAACGGTCGAGTGCCGCCAGCTGCTGCTCTGGCGCCATCAACCGCAACTGGTCGTTCTGCCCGTGAATCGTCAACAGGTGCCCCGCGAGATCGCCGAGTGTCGCCGCAGGCACCTTCCGTCCTCCAAGATGTGCACTAGAGCGACCGGTCGCCTTCACCGAGCGCGACACAACATACTCGCCGTTCTCGTCCGCGTCCGCGCCCGCGCCGGAAGCGATTCCGGACACGGCATTCCGCGCCTCCTCAGACAGTGCCTGCGTACCAAACGCGCCTTCCACAACCGCACCATCGGCCCCAGATCGGACCCGAGATGCGTCAGCGCGCCCACCCGTAAGCAAGCGCAACCCGGTGACCACCATCGTCTTACCCGCGCCCGTTTCGCCGGTGAGCACCGTCAACCCAGGGGAAAGTTCCGCGGAGGCGTGGCGAATTACGCCAAGGTTGGAGATAGAGATCTCAGCGAGCAAAAACGTGCCTCCCTGTGTTCGTTGGCTTGTTACGAGCCGCGCGGGCCGCGCCACCCGGAAACCGGAAGCTGGAACTTGTCCACCAACCGGTCTGTAAACGGCCTGTCGTCCAAGCGTACCCAGCGAACCGGACGTTCGCCCCGCACCACCTCGACACGCGACCCGGACGGGACGGTCAAGCGCCGCTGGCCGTCCATCACCGCCGTCGCCTGGGTGGTTTGCCGCTCCGACTCAACCGCCACGGTGGAGGTCGGAGCAACCACCAAAGGCTTCGCAAACAAGGCGTGGGCATTGTTCGGGACCACTAAAATCGCGTCGAGTTGCGGCCACATCACCGGCCCGCCGGCAGAAAACGCGTATGCGGTTGAGCCCGTCGGGGTAGAAATGAGCACGCCGTCGCAGCCGAAAGAGGACACCGGGCGGAAATCCACCTCCAGCGTCGCATCCAACACCCGGGAGCGGTCCGAGTTTTCAATGCTGCACTCGTTGAGCGCCCACCCGCGCCCCAGCACATCTCCATGTTCCCCGATAACCGCTATGTCCAGCGTCATACGCTCGACAACCCGGTAGGAGCGGTCGATGACCTGCCCGATGACCTTCTCCAAGCTCGCGGCCTCCCCCTCCGCCAGGAATCCAACGTGCCCCAGGTTTATTCCCAGGACCGGAATGTCCTGCGCGCGAGCGAAACCCGCCGCGCGCAGGAAAGTTCCGTCGCCGCCGAGGACCAGCACCAATTCGCAGCCAGCCGCGGCATCGCCGTTCGAGGCCGCCCGGGATAGCCCGCAAAGCACCGGGTTGGTTTCGATAACGTCCATCTGCTCTTGTTCTAAGAGCCGAACCGCGATGCCGGCGTCCTGCAGAAGCTCAGTCGCGCGCGCCGCCGAGTCGATATTTGAGGCCCTGAACAGGTGGGGCACCAGCAAGATCTCGCGGTGTGTCGATCCACCCATCTACTTCGGTCCTTCCTCAATCGCCCGGTTCACCAGATCGGTCAGCGCGCCGTCATCGAGCCTCTGCGCCCCGCCGTCTTTCACCAGCCACAAAAAGTATTCCACGTTTCCACTCGGCCCTGGAAGCGGGGAGGCGGTCGCACCGCGCACCGATAAGCCCAGGGACTGAGCGAAGCGAGCGACATCCAACGTAACTTCGGCGCGTAATTCCGGTGAACGAACCACCCCGCCGCTACCGAGGCGATCCTTGCCCACCTCGAATTGCGGCTTCACCATCGGCAACATGTCCGCCCCGTCCTCCATGCACTCCACGAGAGTAGGAAGCACCAGCTGCAATGAAATAAACGACAGATCCCCCACCATAAGGTCTGCAGGCCCGCCCATCATCTCCGGAGTGAGGTGGCGGATGTTTGTGCGGTCGAGCACCCGCACCCGCTCGTCGTTTTGCAGCCGCCACACCAGTTGGCCATACCCGACATCCACGGCCACCACCTCGCTGGCGCCGCGGCTGAGCAGCACATCCGTAAAACCGCCCGTGGACGCGCCAGCATCGAGCGCCTTGCGCTTTTCCACCACGAGCCCACCCGCTGCGAACACCTCGAGTGCTCCCAACAGCTTGTGAGCGCCACGCGACGCCCAGTTGTCCACATCCTCGGTGTTGACCTTGATGGACGCTTCCGGCTCCACCACCGTCGCAGGCTTAGTAGCCACGAAACCGCCGACTTGAACGCGGCCCTCCTTGATCCACGTCTGTGCCTGATCGCGCGAACGGGCGATCTTCCGGCGGACTAACTCGGCGTCGAGCCGCGTACGTTTCGGAGCCACTGAGGTGTGTCCCCTTTCCTGCGTTGTCGGGATAGCTAGTTATCGGTGAGGGCCTCGCGCAGCACCGAATGGGCACGGGCCAGCGCATCAACTTCGGCCGCAAGGTCTTCAACGGGCTCAGCCAGGATGGACTCGACACGCCGAGAGACTTCGTCTGCACTGATCTTCGCCGCCCGGGGATCGCGTGGAATGGGAGCGGGAGCCACGCGCATCACCGCCACGCCGAGACTGCTGCTTCCGCGGCCTCGGATTCAGCTCGAACCTCTACCGGAGCGTCTGCTCCCGCCCACCCCACCTCGAGCACAGTGCGCAACGCCCCCACACTCGAGGCGCCAGCAGCACCGCCGGTGAGAACAACCGCGGAGCCGTCGAGACGAGCCACGAAGCCCTCCTGGGCACCGGGGACAAGCGCATCCGGATCCTCAGCAAGGGCGCGCATGTCGGCGCCGATGTACGTGGGACGGTGCGCGGGCGGCGCCTCTAGTAGCGCGAGCGGCCCGGAGACACCCGTGAGCACATGAAGTGTGGGCATCCCCGCAGCCACACCACCGGCAATATCCGTGTCAAGTCTGTCTCCGACCGCCAAAGGCCGCCGCATCCCGCGCAAAGAAGCAGCTTGCTCAAACATCGCCGGCTCCGGCTTTCCCGCGGCCTCCGGGACCACACCGGTGGCCGACGTCACAGCCGCGACCATCGAACCGTTGCCGACCATCAGCCCGCGTTCCATCGGCAAAGAAGTATCGAGGTTGGTGGCCAAATACTTGGCGCCACGCTGCAGACTCAACGCTGCTTCCGAAAGCTCACGCCACCCGGTATCCGGGTTGTGACCATGCAGCACTACCTTCGGATCACCGTCGGCGCTTTCCACGAGCTCGTAGCCAGCATCCCTGACCAACTTACGCAACGACGGCGCGCCAACCACGTAGACCGCGTCGCCGTGCTCAAGATAGCGGCCCGCCATAGTTACCGCCGCCATGGCCGAGGTCAGCACATCGCTCTCGTGCGCGGTAAGCCCGATGTTGCGCAGCATCTCCGCAACATCGGATGCACTGCGGGAGGCATTGTTGGTCACGTACATGGCGGGCAGCCCGGAGGCCTGGATGGCGTCCACTGCATGAGCTATGCCTTCGCCGCCGGACCAGACAGTTCCGTCCAAATCCAGCAGCAGACCGTCGTGTTCGTCCGTCAGGCGCATCCGTTTAACCCAGCTCGGACACACGCTCGGCCGCGTCTGTCATGCCGTCGACGTCAATCTTCGCCGCGTGCTCAAACCACCGCTTCGCCTCGGCCCGATCACCCGTAGCCAGCAGCGCATCCGCGTACGCGTAACTCAAACGCGCCTGCGCAAAACCCTCCGAGTCCAGGGACGGGTTCAAACGCTGCAGCTGCGCCACAGCCGATTCGTGCTGACCCAAATCATGGCGGGCACCAGCGAGAACAATCGCAAGCTCGATCTGCGCGTCTCGGTCCAGGTCCCGGGCCTCCGGGCTGCGGCCCAATTCAAGAGCCTTCTCCGGGCGGCCCAAGCCACGTTCTGAATCCGCCATAACAGCGAGCAATCCAGGCCCGCCAGAGATTCGACGCGCCGCGCGAAGCTCCGAGAGCGCCTCCTTCCACTCCCCCGCGTGGTACGCCACCACGCCATTCGTCTCACGCACGACACCGACACGACCAGCACGGTTCTTCGCCGCGCGCGCATGTCGCAGGGCCAGCTGCGGGTCGTCGTAAAGCAGGTCAGTCGCCATCAACATATGCTTAGCGACGCGCTCCGCGTTGTCCTTCGACAGCACCTTCAAATCCTGAAGGACCGACGGATCCAAATCCGAGACCTCCAAGTCCTGGGGCAGATCCGGCTCCAGCTCCTTCTGCGCCATCCGGTCCTCGCGGAAGCCTTCCCGGCGTGGGTTGGAACGATCGTGCCGCACGCCACCGCGACCGCGCCGATCGCCGCCCTGACCGTGGTCTTCACCATGGCGGCCGCCACCTCGACCACCATTTTGACCACCAGTTCGCGCACGACTATCGCCACGCCGGTCACGGCCACCTCGGCCCTCAGAGCGTCCCTCCCCACGACCTCGCCCGTCACCACGGCCACCATCTCGGCGGTGGCCTGCGCGCCCGCGGGGGTCGCGCTCTTCGCGGGCGGCGTTTTCGCGGTGACCCCGCGCGGTCTTCTCGCCGCGGCTACCAGAGTCACGTTGCGCTCCGTCTCCGAACGAACGCTCCTGACCGACTCCTTCGTCCACTCCTGACATAAGGGACCTCCGTTTCCAATCTCGATCATTATAGGAAAGCCTTCCACCGCGAGTCAGACCCGTCCCGCATCCCCGCGGATATGTCCCGGTTAGTGTCCGGGTGTTCGGGTGTTCGGGTGCGGGTGGTCGAGCTCATCCGGGTTTTGGGGGTGTGTTCGGCTTGGGGTACTCAACCTCCAGCAATAAACGGTGGTTGGACGCAGTGCGGTTGTCCGGGTGGTGTGCGCATGATCTGACATATCACCTATGGCGACCAGGGGGAACACGGCCTGATTCTGGGCCCAGTGTCAGATCGTGCGCGGGCGGGGTGGTGCGGGCCGCTGTGTCGGGTGCGGAGGTCGAGTGGTGGTGGTCGAGTCCGTGGCTGTACGGGGGTGTGCTCGACCCGGGGTACTCGACTTTCGCCACAGCAGGCGTCATCGTAGGTGCGGATCCTGCCACCGCGGCGTATGTGGCCTCCTGTCGATAGGCAGAGTCCCGCTGTTGATTGCGGTGTGGTGGTGCGGGTTATGCTTGTCGAGTAGGGCACGGGTGGTGGGGTGTGTTCGACGTGGGGTACTCGACTTCCAGGAAGCACCGTCATGATGGGTGTGCGCATGATGTGGCATGTCACCAATGCTGTCCTGGGGGAACACGGCCTGATTCTGGGCCCAGTGTCAGATCGTGCGCGGGCGGGGTGGTGCGGGCCCGCCGCGTCGCGTGGTGGTCGAGTACGGCCCGGACCACGCGTGTGCTCGACCTGGGGTACTCGACGTTCACCACACAATCAGCGCCGCCGCACACGCAGCCCATTACTGGCTGCTGATTGCTTGCGGGGTGACCCGGTTGCGGTTGCACGCAAATGAAAAAGCACCCGCCCACATGGTGTGGGCGGGTGCATAAGTGTGAAGTTATTGGGTCGGCGGTAACCTACTCTCCCACTCCCTCCCGGGGGCAGTACCATCGGCGCGGGCGGGCTTAGCTTCCGGGTTCGGAATGGGACCGGGCGTTTCCCCGCCGCTATCAACCACCGACACACCT